>NZ_JBVJPE010000005.1:0-441805 GCF_055582805.1 Streptomyces sp. NPDC107498
GGGTCCTCTTTTTTTGGGGCGAGGGGGGGGGGGAAGGGGGGGAGGGGGGGAGGGAAAGTAGCACAGAAGGGGAAACAAAAACCAAAAAGAACCCCAAAAAAAAAAAAACCCCCCCCCCCCCCCGGGCCCGGGCTCAGGTCGTGACCTGGTGTCCTTACGGAGCGGTCTTGACCGTGATCTTGCCGTCGACGATGTCCTTCTTCGCCTTGTCCACCGCGGCGATGAGGTCCGTCATCTTCGTGAACGCCGGGTTGGAGTCGGCCAGGCCGACGCCGTTCGTGGCGAGGCCGTAGCGGATCTCACCGGTCTGCGGCTTGCCGTCCTTGACCGACTTGATCAGGTTGAAGACGGAGCCCGAGACGTCCTTGGTGACCGAGGTCAGGATCTGCTCCTTGTAGGAGGCCAGACCCGCCTGCTTGTACTGGTCGGAGTCGACGCCGATGGCCCACTTGCCCGCGGCGGAGGCGGCCTCGATCGCACCGGAGCCGGCCAGACCGGCGGCGGCGTAGATCACGTCGGCGCCCTTGTCGAGCTGGCCCTGCGCGGCGGCCTTGCCGAGGTCGGGCTTCGAGAAGCCGTCGAAGTTCGGCGGCTGGGTCAGGTACTGGACGAGCACCTTCGCCTTGGGGTTGGTGGCCTTGACGCCCTGCGTGTAGCCCGCCTCGAACTTCTTGATCAGCGGGACCTCGACGCCGCCGATGAAGCCGACCGTGCCGGACTTGGACGCCTTGGCGGCGGCGACGCCGGCCAGGTAGGAGCCCTGCTCCTCGTTGAAGACGAGGTTGGCGATGTTCGGGCCGGTCTTCGACGTGTCGTCGATGAGGCCGAAGGTGGTCTTCGGGAAGGACTTGGCGACCTTCTCGATGGCCGGGGCGTAGGAGAAGCCGACGCCGATGACCGGGTTGTTCCCGGCGCGGGCCAGCGAGGTGAGGCGCGCGACCTTGTCGGCGTCGCTCTCGCCCTGCGACGGCTCGGCCTCGGCGCCCTTGACGCCGAGCTCGTCCTCGGCCCTCTTCAGGCCGGCGTACGCGGCGTCGTTGAAGGACTGGTCGCCACGGCCGCCGATGTCGTACGCGATGGCGGCCTTGACGGCGCCGGAGGTCGAGGACGAGCTGGAGCTCGAGCTCGAACCGCTGGACGACTTGCCGCACGCGGTGACGGACAGGGCGAGCGCCGCGGAGGCGATGCCCACGGTCGTGATCCTGGTGATCCGGCGCAAGAGGAGGGTCCCTTCAAGACTGACCGAAAGCGCCTCTTCCGGCGCTGGTTTCGCGGCGATCGTAACGCGCGTAGATGTCAGTTAAAGACCCGTTCATGAGTCGTTATCGGATCGTCGCGAACCGGCCAGTCGAAGCGACCGGGGGCGTTCGGCCCGGTACCGCCGGTTATACCGCCGGGGGCGGACGTCCGGACGGGGGCCGGGAGGCGACACGCCGGGCGCTGGGCCGGCCGTGGGACGGCGGTGGGCCGGACGGACGAGCGGGCGGTCCGTCCGGCCGGAGGTCAACCCCGGGGCGCGGCGTCGAGGAGGGCCGCGGCCGTGAAGAGCTCCACGCCGGCCTCGATGCACCGCTCGTCCACGTCGAAGTCGCCGGCGTGCAGGTCGCGGACCCGGGTGTCGCCGGGGGTGCGGACGCCGAGGCGGGCCATGGCGCCGGGGACGTGCTCCAGGTACCAGGAGAAGTCCTCGCCGCCGAGGCTCTGCTCGGTGTCCTCGATCGCGTACGGTCCGCGACGGGCCGCCATCGCGTCGCGGAGCAGCTCGGCGACGGCCGGGTCGTTGACGACCGGGGGGACGCCGCGGACGTAGGTGACGGTCGACTTGGCCCGGTGCAGGGCGGCGACCTCGTCGATCGCCGCGTGGACCAGGTCGGGCGCGTCCCGCCAGGCGGGCAGGTCGAGGCAGCGGACGGTGCCGGAGAGCTCGGCGTGCTGCGGGATGACGTTGGGGGCGTGGCCGGCCTCGATGCGGCCCCAGGTGACGGAGAGGCCGGAGCGGGCGTCGACGCGGCGGGCGAGGACGGCGGGGACGTCGGTGGCGACCCGGGCGGCGGCGGTGACGAGGTCGGTGGTGAGGTGCGGGCGGGCGGTGTGGCCGCCGGGGCCGTCGAGGGTGACCTCCAGGCGGTCGCAGGCGGAGGTGATGGGGCCCGCCCGGAGCCCGATCTTCCCGGCGTCGACCCGGGGGTCGCAGTGGACGGCGATGATCCGGCCGACGCCGTCCAGGATCCCGGCCTCGACGACGTCGGCGGCGCCGCCGGGCAGGACCTCCTCGGCGGGCTGGAAGACGAGCCGCACGGCGTTCGGCAGGAGGCCCTGGCGGTCGAGCTCGGCGAGGACGAGTCCGGCACCGAGGACGGTGGTGGTGTGGACGTCGTGTCCGCAGGCGTGGGCGCGGTTGGCCACGGTGGAGCGGTAGGCGACGGTCTTGACGTCGGGGATGGGCAGGGCGTCGAGATCGGCGCGGATCGCGAGCATGGACCGGCCGGCGGCCCGGCTGCCGATGTCGCAGTGGAGCCCGGTGCCGCCCGGCAGGACCTTCGGCGCGAGGCCGGCCGCCTCCAGACGGGCCTTGAGCGCGGCGGTCGTACGGAACTCCTGGTTCCCGAGCTCGGGGTGCATGTGCAAGTCCCTGCGGAAGGCGACGAGTTCGGCGCGCAGGGTTTCGGACAGCGTTCCGGGCAGGGTGACGGAGCCTGGCTCACGGGACTTCAACTGGTTCACCCTTTGAAGGGTAGGCCCGTGGAGAGGTCAACTGCCCGTTGATCACAAAAAGTTCAGCCCGTTAGGGGAAAGAATCTCGGTTTCTCAGGCATGAAGGTCACTCCCAGTGGGCATACTCAGCCGAATTCGAGACGGTCCGTGTGATTCGTCACACGGGCGCTGAGACGGTCGACCTCGTGGGCCGCCGTGCCCGCCACGCCCGACAGGAAGCCCTGCGCGCGCGGTGAGGCGGTCGCCCGCAGCCACTCGGGCGCTATCTCGACGACGGCGACCTTCACGCCCGTCCCGGCGAGGGCCAGGGGCAGGGTGTGCACGACCGTGGACGGGAAGCTGACGACCGTGCGCCCGATGGGGCCGCGTCGGGCTATCAGCTCCAGGGGCAGGTCGGGCCGGACCACCTGGAGGCCCGTCTCGACCGCGATCCGGTGCAGCTTCTCGGCGCTCTCCCTGCGGTGGGCGAAGTACCGGGTGGCTCCGTGGGCGCGGGCCAGCTCGTGCACCACGCGCGCGTAGTGGTCGGCGTCGACGACGCCCGTCTCGACCAGCGAGGTGCCGACCAGGTCCGCGCCGCCGGTGAGCAGTGGCGGCCCGAAGGTGTCCCGGGTCCAGGCGTACGCGTTCTCGGTGACCGTGACGCCCGGCGGGGCCTCCACGGGCAGCGAGGTGAAGATCTCGACCGTGCGGTTCCGGGCGGGGGCGAGCCGGCGCCGGGCGAGGGTCGTGACCGGGGCGAGGACCAGCTCGCGGGGGCCCAGGCTGCCCTTGCGGTGCCAGCGCACCAGGCGCTCGCCGCGGCCGAGCTGGGCGGCGAACTCCATGGTCGCGGTGCCGTCGTCGACCACCGTCAGGTGCCGGGGGGCGAAGAGGGTCAGGAGCAGCTGGACGTACCGGGAGAACGGGTCCCCGATGATCACCCGCTCCGCCGAGCGCAGCGGCCGGGCGAGCTGCCGCAGGGTGCGGACGAGCGCGCCCCGGCCGCCGCGGGCCTCCTGCCAGCGGACGGTGAGGCCCTGGTCGCGGGCCAGCTGGGCCATCCGGCGCAGCTGGCCCCGCGACATGGGGTCGGTCGGCGAGAGGACGACGACGATGAGGGGCGGTGCGGCGTCCGCCGGTCCGCCGGTCGGGGGGGCCGTACGGCCCCCGGGGCTCCGCGTGTGCGCCCACTCCAGGACGTTCAGGAGCTGGACCGGGCTCTCGACGAACGCCAGCTGCCCGGTCATGCGGCGTCGGTGCCCTGGACCCGGCGGAGCTTCTTCATCGGACCGAGCTCCGACTCGTACACCTTCTTCACGCCGTCGCCGAGCGCGGTCTCGATGGTGCGGATGTCGCGGACCAGGCGCTGGAGGCCCTGCGGCTCGACGGAGGCGGCCTGGTCGGAGCCCCACATGGCGCGGTCGAGGGTGATGTGGCGCTCGACGAAGGTGGCGCCGAGGGCGACGGCGGCCAGCGTGGTCTGGAGGCCGGTCTCGTGGCCGGAGTAGCCGATCGGGACGTTCGGGTACTCCTCCTGGAGCGTCTGGATGACGCGGAGGTTGAGCTCCTCGGCCTTGGCCGGGTAGGTCGAGGTGGCGTGGCAGAGCAGGATGTTGTCGCTGCCGAGGACCTCGACGGCGTGCCGGATCTGCTTCGGCGTCGACATGCCGGTGGAGAGGATGACCGTGCGGCCGGTGGCGCGCAGCTCGCGCAGCAGCTCGTCGTCGGTGAGGGAGGCGGAGGCGACCTTGTGGGCCGGGACGTCGAACTTCTCCAGGAAGGCGACGGCCTCGGTGTCCCACGGGGAGGCGAACCAGTCGATGCCGCGCTCCTTGCAGTGCGCGTCGATGGCGCGGTACTCGTCCTCGCCGAACTCCACGCGGTGGCGGTAGTCGATGTACGTCATCCGGCCCCAGGGGGTGTCGCGCTCGATGTCCCACTGGTCGCGCGGGGTGCAGATCTCCGGGGTGCGCTTCTGGAACTTGACGGCGTCGCAGCCGGCCTCGGCGGCCACGTCGATCAGCTTGAAGGCGTTGTCGAGGTCGCCGTTGTGGTTGATGCCGATCTCGCCGCAGACGTAGACGGAGTGGCCCGGGCCGGCGGTCTTGGTGCCGAGGGTGCGCAGACGGGAGTTCATGATCGTTCCTTACGGGTTGGGCGAGTTGGGGGTGTCGAGCTCGGGTCCGAGGAGCCAGGCGGCGATCTCGCGGATCGCTCCGGCGCCGCCCGGGGTGACGGTGACCGCGCGGGCGGCGGCCCGTACGGAGTCGTGGGCGCTGCTCACCGCGACGGGCCAGCCGACGAGGTGGAAGCAGGGCAGGTCGTTGACGTCGTTGCCGGCGTAGAGGACGCGCTGGGGGTCGATGCCCTCGGTCTCGCACCACTCCTTGAGGGCGCGGTCCTTGCGGTCGATGCCGTGCAGGACGGGGATCTTGAGCTTGCGGGCGCGGGCGGCGACCACGGCGTTCTGCTCGGTGGAGAGGATGAGGACGGGCAGTCCGGCGCGGCGCAGGGCCGCGATGCCGAGGCCGTCGCCGCGGTGCGCGGAGACGAACTCGCGTCCCTCGGCGTCGAGGTGGACCCGGTCGTCGGTCTGGGTGCCGTCGAAGTCGAGGACGACGGCGTCGACATCGGCGAAGCCGGGCGTGACGGGCTCGTCGAGGAGCGGCGCGAGGGCCCTGGCCCGGGCGAGGTCGTGCGGGTCGTCGATCTCCAGGACCCGGGCGGGGTCGGTGACGACGAGCGCGGTGCGGCCGAAGAAGCGGTGGCCGTGGGTGCGGAAGCCGGCCGCGTCCATCGCGTAGACGGCGCCGGTCTCCAGGTACTCGGGCTCGCGGTCCTGGCGGCGCGGACGGTGCGCCTTGTCGTGGTTGACGCCGACGGCCCCCGTCGCGCCGTCCCGGGGGTCGCGCCAGAGGAAGCCGTGGGACGGGGCGGCCGTGAAGGCGGTGTCGGCGGCGCCCGAGGTGATGCGCTCGGCGGTCTCGGCGACCTCGGCGGAGGTCAGGAAGGGGCTCGTGCACTGGACGAGGAGGACCACGTCGGCCGGGCGGCCGTGGACGGCCTCGAAGGCGTCCATGGCGTGCAGGACCGCGGCCTCGCTGGTGGCCGTGTCGCCGGCGATCTCGGCGGGCCGCCGGACGGCCTCGGCCCCGGCGGTGCGGGCCGCGGCCGCGATGGCCTCGTCGTCGGTGGAGACCACGACGTGCGTGACGGCGCGGGCGCCGAGGCAGGCGTGGACGGCGCGGGCCACCAGGGGGACCCCGGCCACCGGGGCGAGGTTCTTGGCGGGCACGCCCTTGGAGCCGCCCCGGGCGGGGATGACGGCGAGCACGGTCGGGGACGACATCACAGTTCTCCCAGGCGGCGGATGACGGGGGCGACGCGCTGCACGCCGTGGCGGTACGCGCCCCGCGCGGCCTCCCGGACGACCCGGCGCAGCCCGCTCTCGCGGGGCTCGGGCGCGGTGACGTCCAGGCGGTGGCGGGCGAGGATCCCGGGCAGGTAGCCGGGGGCCGTCTCCGCGGTGTAGTAGGGGGTGATCGGGGGCAGCGCGGGGAGCGCCAGGAGCGCGGCGACCCGGTCGCGGGCGGCGTCGAAGGCCTCCTCGTACGACCCGTCGGACGCCACGCCCTGCCGGGCGAGCCAGGTCTCGTCGGGTGCCGGCACGTCCCCCTCGTCCAGCCGGTCGAAGGAGGTCAGCAGGCCGGAGCCGACGAAGTGGTGGTTGCCGAGCGCCTCGCGGACCCCGAGGTCGGTGAGGATCGCGGTGGGGATCCGGCGGTGGAGCGCTTCGAGCGCGGCCGTGGAGGAGACGGTGACCAGCAGGTCGGTGCGGTCGAGGACCTCGCCCATGTGCCCGTACACCAGCCGGAAGTTGGCCGGCGGGTCGAGCTCGCGCACCAGCTTCTGGAAGGGGAACTCCTCCAGGTGCGTGGTGTGTTCGCCCGGCTTGGAGCGGAGCTTGAGGAGCACCTCGCGCCCCGGGTGGAGACGGGCGTGCGCGATCAGCCGCCGCAGCACGTAGGCCCGTTCGGCCCGGGTCGCGGGCACGGAGGGCTGGGCGGCGAAGACCAGCGCGTCGCGGCCGGCCTCGGGAGCGTGCGGGGCGCCGCCCAGGAAGGGCAGCGCGGCCTCGACGACCGAGTCGGCGCCGGCGCCCACGCCCTCGTAGACGGCGCGGAACCGCTCGGCGTCGTGGCGGGAGTTGGCGAGGACCACGTCGGCGCCGTGGCGCAGCAGCAGTCCGTCGGTCAGCTTCTCGTAGACGACGCCGACGTAGCCGGTGACGATCACCGGGCGCCGTTCCAGGGAGAGGTCGGCGAGCCCCTGGAGGACGGCCCGGACGGTGCCGCCGACCAGGGCGAGCACGAGGACGTCGAACCCCTCGCCGCGCGCCTCCGCGTCCCGTACCGCGCGCAGGAAGTCCGCGCCCGTCACCTCGCGCGGGGCGACCCGGGACACCCCGGTCTCGGCGAGCTGGCGCGCGGTGGGCGTGGCCCGTCCGCGCAGGACGAAGCCGGTGGGTTCGGCGGTCGCCGCGGTGATGCGGCGCGCGGTGAGGGCGCCCCATTTCCACCGGGTGTCGGAGTCGGCGAGTACGGCGACCCGTACCGCTTCTCTGGTACTTGCTGGCACGTCGAGGACGCTAGAAGGGCATTCCGCTTTTCGGCCCAACTGAGTCACAACAAACGGTGAACAGAGCCTCTCCGCCCGCTGAAGCGGTTCGTCTTTCGGACACGGGAAGGCCGATTCCCCTTGTGGGGAAAGGCGGTTAATCGGCCCGCCGCTTGGTGTTCACCGAAAGGATTCCCGGCGGTCGGGGGGAATGCCGGGGCGGCGCCTAGCGTCGGCCGCGTGGTCAAGCTCTCCGTCGTCGTGCCGTTCTTCAACGTGCAGACATACGCCCCCGACACCCTCACGAGCCTGCGGGCCAACGCCCGCGAGGACTTCGAGTTCCTCCTGGTCGACGACTGCTCGACCGACGGGACTCCCGAGCTCCTCGGACGGGCCGCGCGCGAGATCCCGGGTGCCGTCCTGATCAGGCACGAGCACAACGAGGGCCTCGCCACGGCCCGGAACACCGGCCTGGACGCCGCCCGCGGCGAGTACGTCGCCTTCCTCGACGGGGACGACTGGCTCGCCCCCGGCTACTACGGCCGTCTGGTCGCCGCCGCCGAGTCGCTGCGCTGCGACTTCCTGCGCACCGACCACGTCACGGTCACCGGCCGCAACCGCGCGGTGCGCCGGGTGCCGGTCCCCCGGCGCGGCGAGGTGCTGCGCCCGCGGGACGCGATCCTGCCGGCGCACCGGACGACCTCGGTCGACTACCCGTACGCCTGGGCCGGGATCTACCACCGGCGGCTCCTGGACCGGGGCCTGCTGCACTTCCCGCACGGGCTGCGGACCGCCGAGGACCGGCCGTGGATCTGGAAACTCCACCGCGAGGCGGAATCGTTCGCCGCGATCGGGGAACTCGGCGTGTTCTACCGGCGCGGGGTGGCGACCTCGCTCACCCAGATCGGCGACGTCCGGCAATTGGATTTCATCCGCGCCTTCGACCAGGTGATCGAGGAGACGGCGGAGGACCCGGACGCGGATCTCCTTCTTCCCAAGGCCGTCCGTACGTATTGCGCGGTGATTTCCCACCACATCGGTTCCGTCGAACGGTTCGAGCCCGACGTGGCGCGTCAGCTGAGGGCCATGAGCGCGGGCGCGCTGCGGCGGATGCCGCAGGGGGTCCTCGACGAGGCCCTGACCGCGATGGGCGGGGACCGCGCGACGCTGCTGCGCCGACTGCGCAGGCGCCGGCCCGCGCCGCCGCCGACGGGACCGGTCCGCGAGCCGGCGGCCGGCGCGGGCACGGAGGTGGCCGCGTGAGCGCCCGCCGGACCACCCAGGTCTTCTGCGCCTCCACGCTCTACGGCGCCGTGACGCTCGCCGCGGCGCTCGACAGCGGCTGCTTCGGTCCCGCCGACCGCCGGATCCTCCTCGTCACCAACAACGCGGCCGTGCCGGAGACGACCCCCGCCCTGGACGAGGCCGAGGGCTTCGAGCGGCTGCGCGGCCGCTTCGACTCCGTCCTGTCCTGGAACGAGACGATCTCCCCGCTCCACCCGGCCGGCTGGACCCCGCGCGCGAGCGACCTGCCGCTCCTCCAGCGCCATCTGCGCAGGGTCTGGGACCTCGGCGACGACCGCGTCGAACTCGCCCTCGAATCGCTCCAGGTCACGCCCGCGCTCGCCATCGCCCAGCTGCTGCCCGACGCGCCGATCACGGTGTACGCCGACGGTCTGATGAGCTACGGCCCGACCCGCAACAAGATCGACCCGCTCATCGGCGGCCGCGTGGGCCGGCTGCTGCACCTGGACCTCGTCCCGGGGCTCGCGCCGCTGCTGCTCGCCGAGTTCGGGGCGGTGCCGGAGGCGGTGCCGACGGAGGCCTTCACCAAGGTCGTCGAGGAGCTGGCGGGACCTCCCGCCGCCGGCGCGCAGGAGGGCCCCGCGCTGCTCCTCGGCCAGTACCTGGCCGCGCTGAACCTGCTGACCGCCGCCGAGGAGGAGGAGCTGCACCTGCGGATGGTGCGGGGCGCGATCGCCCGCGGCCACCGGCGGCTCGTCTTCAAGCCGCACCCGACGGCCCCGGACGCCTGGTCGCGGGCGCTGGTGGAGGTGGCGGAGGAGCTCGGCGCCGAGCTGACCGTCGAGCACCGGCCGGTGCTCGCCGAGGTGCTCTACCGCGAGCTGCGGCCCGCGCTCGTCGTCGGCTGCTTCTCCACGGCGCTGCTCACGGCGGCGACCTTCTACGGGATGCCGGCCGCCCGGGTCGGCACGCGCGCCCTCCTGGAGCGGCTCACCCCGTTCCAGAACAGCAACCGGATCCCGCTCACGGTCGTCGACGCGGTCGTCCCGCCCCTGGAGGAGGGCGACGGCGGCGACGCCAGGATCGGTACGGAGCAGCTGAACGACCTGGTCGCGGCGGTCGGCTTCGCGATGCAGCCGAAGATACGTCCGGAGCTGCGGGAACCGGCGGTGCGGCACCTCTCGGGCCCGCTCGCCGAGCGCACCCGGCACCACTTCACCCGGCGCCGCCTCACCGTCCTGAACCTGCCGGGCGGCCTGCCGATCCCCCGCCACCCGAAGGTCCGCCGGCTCGCGCGCCGTGCGCTGCGGCTGCGCAGGGCGCTGAAGAGGTAGCGGGCCGGGAAGGACCGGACCCGGGACCCGTGCGGGGGTCCCGGGTCCGCGGGGACGCGCGGTCAGGCGCGGACGATCGGCTCCTGGATCTCGGAGACCCAGCCGGCCGGGTCCTCCGGGCACTCCAGGTACAGCTCGCGGGCGTAGCCGGCCGACCGGTAGCCGTTGGTGTCGATCCAGGCGGCCAGGGTCTGCGCGGTCGGCAGGACCTCGTCCATCGAGCCCCGGTGGACGAGGGTGGCCGCCTCCTCGATGCCGGGCAGCACGCGCACCTCGACGCCCTCCGCGACCGTGCCCTCGGGCACGGTCGTCGCGGCGTGCACGACGACCGAGCCGTCGCCCCGGCCCGCGTCCTCGTAGTACGCGACGGCCGGGCCGAATCCGGTGACGCCCGCGCCCTCCAGACGGCCGCACAGCTCCTCGTACAGCGGCCCGATCACCGGGCCGATGTCCTCCGGCCCGAAGCCCGCGGCGACCGCGCTCAGCTCGGCGACACGGACTGCGGGAACCTTCTTGACGACGACGTCCTGGGTGGGCATGCGTCCCTCGCTCTCGATGGCGCGGAGCCTCGCACCGACCTGGGCGAGCCGGGTCCGCGCCGCCTCCAGGGCCGCTTCCAGCTCGGCCTGGCGCAGGCGCAGCATCCCCCGCAGCTCCTCCGCGCCGAGCTCGTCCCGGAGGATCGCCCCCACCTGTTCGAGGGTGAAGCCGAGGTCCTTGAGCGCGATCACGCGGTTGAGCGGGGCGAGCTGGTCCGCCGAGTAGAAGCGGTAGCCGCTGTGCGGGTCGACGTGGGCCGGGCGCAGCAGTCCGATGGCGTCGTAGTGACGCAGCATCCGGACCGACACCCGCCCGTGCCGGGCGAAGTCTCCGATGGCGAACATGACGCCCCTACGGAACGGCCTCACACGGTGTGAGGGTCAAGCGGATCCGGTCAGGCGCTGCTGAGCGAGAGCTTGGCGGCGAAGCCGAGGAAGAGGGCGCCGGCGGCGGAGGTCGCTCCCGCCGAGAGGCGCTTGCGGCGGCGGAAGGCCTCGGCGAGCCGGGTGCCGCCGAAGATCAGGGTCGTCAGGTAGAGGAAGCTGCCGAGCTGCAGCAGGGTGCCGAGGACCAGGAAGGAGAGCGCCGGGTAGGCGTAGGACGGGTCCACGAACTGCACGAAGAAGGAGATCAGGAAGAGGATCGCCTTCGGGTTGAAGAGGCTGATGATCAGCGCCCGGCGGTACGGGCGCTCGGACGGCCCGGCGTCCGGCTCGGCGGCGGACCCGGCGACGGCCTCGTGCCGGGTGCGCCACATGGCCAGGGCGGCCCGCAGCATGCCGATCGCCATCCAGGTCAGGTAGCCGGCGCCCGCGTACTTCACGATCATGAAGAGGAGCGGGGTGGTCTGGAGCAGCGAGGCGGCCCCGAGCGCGGCGAGCGTCATCAGGACGGCGTCGCCGGTGAACACCCCGGCGGCGGCCTTGTACCCGGTCCGGGTGCCCCTGCGGGCGGCGACGGACAGCACGTACAGCGAGTTCGGCCCCGGGAGGAGGATGATGAGGACGAGCCCGGCGAGATAGGTCGGCAGATCGGTGACACCCAGCATGAAGCGGAGTGTCGCACACCGGTGCGACCCGGAGGCATGCCGGTGTCGGTCCGTGAGACGGAGACCGGCACGCCCCGACGGACGTCACTCGATGGCGGTGTCGCCGAGGCCCTCCAGCACGTGACGGAGGCCGTCGGCGGTCCCGGCGACCAGGTCGCGGTCCACGTCGGCGAGCAGCCGCGCGTAACTCGCCAGGTGGTCGGCGAAAGCGGCCCGGGTGACCCGGTGCCCGTGCTCGGTGAGGCGGATCTTGACGGTGCGCCGGTCGTCGCCGTCGCGGACGCGCTCGACCAGGCCTTTGGCCTCCATCCTGTCGATGCGGTTGGTGATCGCCCCGGAGGTCACCATGGAGGCCTTGATGAAGGCCCCCGCGGTGAGGGTGTAGGGCGGTCCGGAGCGCTGGAGCGTGGTGAGCACGTCGAACTCACCGTGCTCGATGCCGTGTTCGGCGGCCGCGGCCCTGGCCGTCCTGTCGATGACCCGGGCCAGCCGCTGGATGCGCCCGAAGAGCTGCACCGGCCAGAGGTCCTCCACGACGTCGGGGCGCTCCCGGGCCCACTGGTCGATGATCGCGTCCACGGCATCGCTCATGGCCGTCTCTCCTCTCCTGGACATTATCTCAACGTTAAGATACTTGACGTTGAGAGAGTCGGGCTGCTTTTATCTCAACGTTGAGATTATCAAGACTGAACGACGGGAACACCCATGTCCGAGCTCGTCCTCCACCCCACCGCCCAGGACCTCCTCTTCCGCGAGGCCCGCACCGCCAACACGTTCACCGACGAGCCGGTGACCGAGGCCCAGGTCCAGGCGATCCACGACCTGGTCAAGTACGCCCCGACCGCCTACAACCAGTCGCCGCTCCGGGTGGTCCTGATCCGCTCCGACGAGGCCCGGGAGCGGCTCCTCGACCTCATGGACGAGGGGAACCGGCGCAAGACCGCGTCCGCACCGCTGATCGCGGTCCTCGCCGCCGACAACGAGTTCCACGAGGAGCTCCCCACGCTGCTCCCGCACTTCCCCCGGGCCAAGGACGTCCTCTTCGCCGACCGCCCGGTCCGCGAGGAGTCCGCGCTGCTCAACGCGACGCTCCAGGCGGCGTACTTCATCCTCGGCGTGCGCGCGGCGGGGCTGGCCGCCGGGCCGATGACCGGCTTCGACTTCCCGGGCGTGCGGAAGGAGTTCCTGGACGACGACCACACGCCCCTGATGGTCGTGAACATCGGCCGCCCCGGAGCGGACGCCTGGCACCCGCGCTCCCCGCGGCTCGCCTACCACGAGGTCGTCACCACGGTCTGAGCGACCCGAGCCGCCGATCCGCCCGAGCGGTGCGACCCGCGACCCGACCCGCGCGGTCCGAGCCGCCGGCGCGCCCCGCCCTCCCCGACTCCCGCAGAACCCTCGCGCCCTCCCGACTCCCGCAGAGCCCGCCCCGCCCGCACCCCTCGCCACCCGGAGCCCGCCGTGTCCCTGTTCGCACGCACCCGCCCCCCCGCTCAGGCACCCACCGCCGCGCCCGTGACTCCGCCGTCCCGCCAGGTCCCCGCCGCGTGGCTGGCGCTGCTGGCCACTCCGGTCGCCGCGAGCGCCAACAGCCCGGTCCTGATCCTCTCCGACATGGCCGGCTCGCTCGGCATCCGCACGGCCACGGCGACCTGGCTCGTCACGGTCTTCGCCTGGGCCATGGCCGTCGGCACCCCGCTGATGGCGGGCCTGCTCCGCCGGCGCGGCCTGGGCACCGCGCTCCGGCTGAGCGCGACCCTGATCGTGGCCGGCACCGCCGTCGTCGGGCTGGCGCCCTGGCTGCCGCTGGCCATGGCGGGCCGGGCGACCCAGGCGGTGGGCGGCGCGGGCCTGATCACCGCCGCGATGAGCCTGGCGGGCACGGCCCGCCGCATGGGAGTGATCACGGCGGGCTTCGGGGCGCTGGGCGCGGTCGGACCGCTGCTCGGCTCCGCCGTCGCGGGCGCCTCCTCCTGGCGGGTGTCCCTCGCCGTCGGAACGGTCGCCCTCCTGGCCCTGCCGGCGGTCATGCGCCGCGCCGACCTGTCCGCACCCGAGCGGACCACCCCCTTCGACGGCCGGGGCGCCGTCCTGCTGGTCCTGACGGCGACGGCCCTGGTCCTCATCCCGCGCCACCCGCTCCCGGCGGTGGCCGCCTCGCTGCTGACGGCCTCGCTGCTGGGCCTGCACATCCGGTCCCGCCCCGAGGGCTTCGTCCCCGCGGCACTGCTGCGCTCCCGGGCCTTCGCCCTCTCCGCCCTGCTCGCCTGCGCCTTCGCGACCTCGTACTTCACGCTGCTCTTCACCGTCCCGCAGCTGCTGCGCGACCGTACCGACTGGTCGACCCCCGCGATCGGCACCGGCCAGCTGGTCGCCCTCCTCGCGGGCTCCGTGCTCTCCATGGTGCTGGCCGCGACCGCGGCCCGGCTGGGCCGCCCGCGAGTCCTGACGATCCTGCTCACCCTCGGGGCCCTGGCCCCGCTCACCGCCCTGCTGACCCCCTGGGCTCCGCTGCTCCTGCCGGTCGCGACGCTGGCCGTCTTCACGACGAGCGCGGGCCAGGCCACGCTCGCGGTCTACGCCACGCAGGCCGCGCCGCCCGCCCGGCGCCCCACGGCGATCGGCCTGTTCAACCTCTGCTACCAGCTGGGCGGCGCCTTCGGTCCGGCACTCGCGGCGCTGATCACGCTGGGCGCCTGACCACCTCGTCCCGGCCGTCGGTGGACGCCGAGCGGCCCCGCTTCCCCGGACGGGAAGCGGGGCCGTCGCGTGGTTCCCGCGGGCGGAACCGACTAGAACGCGTCGGTCGGGACGTACGTGCCCCAGACCTCGCGAAGCGCGTCGCAGACCTCGCCGATCGTGGCCCGCGCCTTGAGGGCGTCCTTCATCGGGTGGAGGACGTTCTCCGTGCCCTCCGCCGCCTTCTTCAACTCGGCGAGCGCGGCGTCCACGGCCGCCCGGTCGCGCTCGGCGCGCAGCCGCGCGAGGCGCTCGGCCTGCCGGGCCTCGATGGCCGGGTCGACGCGGAGCGGCTCGTAGGGCTCCTCGACGTCGATCGCGTAGCGGTTGACGCCGACGACGACCCGCTCGCCGCTGTCGGTCTCCTGCGCGATCCGATAGGCCGAGCGCTCGATCTCGCCCTTCTGGAAGCCCCGCTCGATCGCGCTGACCGCGCCGCCCATCTCCTCGATCCGCTCCATCAGCTCCAGGGCCGCGGCCTCGACGTCGTCCGTCATCCTCTCGACGACGTAGGAGCCGGCGAAGGGGTCGACGGTGGCGGTGACGTCCGTCTCGTACGCCAGGACCTGCTGGGTGCGCAGCGCGAGGCGGGCGGACTTGTCGGTCGGGAGCGCGATGGCCTCGTCGAAGGAGTTGGTGTGCAGCGACTGCGTGCCGCCGAGGACGGCCGCGAGGCCCTGGACGGCGACGCGCACCAGGTTGACCTCGGGCTGCTGGGCGGTGAGCTGCACGCCGGCGGTCTGGGTGTGGAAGCGGAGCATCAGCGACTTGGGGTTCCTCGCGCCGAACTCCTCCCTCATCACCCGCGCCCAGATCCGGCGGGCGGCGCGGAACTTGGCGACCTCCTCCAGGAGCGTCGTGCGCGCCACGAAGAAGAAGGAGAGGCGGGGCGCGAAGTCGTCGACGTCCATGCCGGCGGCGACGGCGGTGCGGACGTACTCGATGCCGTCGGCGAGGGTGAACGCGATCTCCTGCGCGGGCGAGGCGCCGGCCTCGGCCATGTGGTAGCCGGAGATCGAGATGGTGTTCCACTTCGGGATCTCGGTCCGGCAGTACTTGAAGGTGTCCGCGATCAGCCGCAGCGAGGGCTTCGGCGGGAAGATGTACGTGCCGCGGGCGATGTACTCCTTGAGCACGTCGTTCTGGATCGTGCCGGTCAGCTCGTCCGCCGGGACGCCCTGCTCCTCGCCGACGAGCTGGTAGAGCAGGAGGAGGAGGGCGGCGGGGGCGTTGATGGTCATCGACGTGGAGACCCCGCCCAGCGGGATGCCGTCGAACAGGACCCGCATGTCGTCGATCGAGTCGACGGCGACGCCGACCTTCCCGACCTCGCCGTGCGCGATCGGGGCGTCGGAGTCGTGGCCCATCTGGGTCGGCAGGTCGAAGGCGACCGACAGGCCCGTGGTGCCGTTGGCGATGAGCCGCTTGTAGCGGGCGTTGGACTCCGCGGCGGTGCCGAAGCCGGCGTACTGCCGCATGGTCCAGGGCCGACCGGTGTACATCGAGGGGTAGACACCGCGCGTGAAGGGGTACGCGCCCGGCTCGCCCAGCTTCTCGGCGGGATCCCATCCCTCCAGGGCGTCCGGCCCGTAGACCGGCTCGATGGGCAGCCCCGACTCCGACTCGCGCGCCATGTCCCGTGCCTCCCGTAGACCTGTGGCCCGGGCCTGCCGTCCGGACCTGCCGTTCCTTCCTCACAGGATGCGCGGTTCGCCGCCCGGGCGCGCAACCGCACGCGCGCGGGAAGCATCCCTACGTACACACGACACACCTCGGGGGGCAATGATGAAGCGGTCTTCGGCCGTCATGCGCAGAGTGGTTCTGGCGGCGGCGGCGGTGGCACTCGCCGCCGGCTGCACGCCCGACGCGTCCGGTACGGGTACGGGCACGGGCACGGCTCCCGCGCCGAGCTCGGTCGCGCCCGGGACCACCGCGCCCGGCGCCGGCCCGACCTCCGCGCCCACCACGGACGACAAGCCGCCGTCCCCTTCCACCGGGGTGTCCGACCCCAAGCCCCTCATGGGCGACGGGGACGAGAACGAGCAGGTGCGCGAGCTCCAGGCGCGGCTGCGGCAGCTCGACTTCTTCGACCGGGCCCCCACCGGCTTCTACGGGACGATGACGGCGACCTCGGTCAGGGGGTTCCAGGCGCGCCGGACGCTGCCGGAGACGGGCACGGTCGACGCGACGACCTGGCGGCAGTTGCTCTCCGCCACCCGGAAGCCGACCGCCGACGAGCTGAAGCCGTCGACGACGAACGAGCTGGACGCCCCGGACCCGCGGTGCATGACCGGCCGGGTGCTGTGCATCAGCAAGGAGAGCCGGACCCTCGCCTGGATGGTCGACGGCAAGGTCGTCTCCTCGATGGACGTCCGCTTCGGCTCGGAGAACACGCCGACCCGCGAGGGCCTCTTCAAGGTCGAGTGGAAGGCGCGGGAGTGGACGTCGACGATCTACCACACGCCCATGCCGTACGCGATGTTCTTCAGCCGCGGCCAGGCCGTGCACTACTCGGCGGACTTCGCGGCCCGCGGCTACGCCGGGGCCTCGCACGGCTGCGTCAACGTCCGGGACCGGGCCAAGCTGTCCACCCTCTTCGACCAGGTGAAGGTCGGCGACAAGGTCGTCGTCCACTGGTAGGAGCCGCGGGAGAGGAAGGGGCGCGGGTGGGACCGGGGGAACGTGTCCCACCCGCGCCGGGTGCGCGGAGCCGTAGGTACGGGGGGAACCCCGGCTCTCTGCGCGGCCGATGACCAGTCGGCACTTCTTACTGCGCCGACGGGTCGAGAAGTGTTACACCCCGAGCGGAAGACGTGCTCCGGCGGTGATTCCCGCGGGCAGCGCGGCGGTGGCTCCGGCGTCGAGACGGACGCCTCCGTTCTGGTTCCCGGTGCCGCCGTGCCGGTCTCCGTTTCCGCCGGCGTTCGCGGAGCCGCCGCCGGATCCGCCCTTGGACCCGTCCTTCGGGCCGGTCTTGCGGTCGCCGTCGGAGGTGTCGTCGGAGTCGTCCTTGCCGTCGCCCTTGGAGTCGTCCTTGCCGGAGTCCTGGCCCCCGTCCTCGGGGGTGCCGTCGTCGCCGGAGAGGAGCCGGTCGCAGTAGACGCGCAGGGTGTCGCCGTTGCGCAGGGTGTTCAGGAGGTGCTGCCGGCCGGCGGTGTCGAGCTTGCCCGTCCGGTACTGCCGGCAGGCCTGGAGGGCCTTCTGGCGGGCGTTCGCCGAGCCGGTCCCGGCCGTGTCGCCGCCACCGGACGTCCTGCCCGGCGTCGGGGTGCCGGGGGCCGGGGTGGCCGTGCCGCGTCCGTCGGGGGCGCGGGGGGTGGGGGCGGTGGACCCGGAGTCGGCCGAGGGGGACGAGCCGGGCGTGGGGTCGCCGCCGTCGCCCGGTTCCGTCGGGGGCGTCTCGGGGTCCTGGCGTATGCCGGGTTCCTCGGAGACGAGCGGGTCCGCCGTCTCCTCCGCCGTGACGGAGCTCGCGGGCGCGGGGCCGACCAGCGGCAGCACGCCCGTGCCGGCGGCGACGGCGACGCCGCCGACCGTGACGGCGGCGACCGCGGCGGCCAGCCCGTACCGTACGGAACGTCCCCAGCGGCGCGCCGGGGCGGTCGCGGGCGCGAGTCGGATCCGGCCGATCTCGCCGGTGGTGGCGGGGCCCGCGGACGCGGACACGGCGGCCGCGGCCCGCTCGGCGGCGGCCTTGCGGAAGGCGGCGAGCGCCGCCGCCTCGCCCGGAAGTTCGGTGCGCGCGGCCGGCGGGACGGCCGGGACGCGGGCCGTGCCCAGGGCCTCGGCGAGGCGCTGGGCCTCGGCGCGCGCACGGTCGTCGACGGCCTCGACCGGCTCGCCGCGGAGCAGCCGCTCCGCGGCCTCCTGATCGAGCCACTGGTACCGCTCGTCGGCCATCACATGTCCTTCTGCGTACGCGGACGTGATTGCGTCACACCGCCGGGGGCCACGGGCCCCGGTACGCGGCCGCGTTGCGGAGGGACGCCGTCCAGGGGGACGACGGTTCCCGCGCCGTCGCCCTGCCCGCCGTCGGCCCCGAGGAGCTCGGCGAGCTTCTTGAGGCCCCGGTGCGCGGCGGTGCGCACGGCGCCGGGGCGTTTCCCCAGCGTGTCGGCGGCGCTCTTGGCGTCGAGGCCGACGACGACGCGCAGGACGACGGCCTCGGCCTGGTCCTGCGGGAGCTGGGCGATCAGCTGCATGGTGTCGCCGGTGGAGAGGGCCTCCAGGGCCTCTCCGGCCGTGTCGGAGTCGGCGGGCTTGTCGGTGAGTTCGGTCTCGTCGGCGCCCGCGGCGGGGCGGCGGCCGCGCATCCGGACGTGGTCGAGGGCGCGGTTGCGCGCGATCCGGGCCGCCCAGCCGCGGAACCGGTCCGCGTCGCCGTCGAAGCGGTCGAGGTCGCGGGCTATCTGGAGCCAGGCCTCGGAGGCGACGTCCTCGGCGTCCGTGTCGCCGACCAGCGTGCGTATGTAGCCGAGCAACCGGGGGTGCACGGCGCGGTACACAGTACGGAAGGCGTCCTCGTCCCCGTCCTGCGCAGCGAGCACCGCGGCCGTCAGCTCCGCGTCGTCCCCCAGCACTCCCCTAAACCCTGTTCGTCGGCAGCGTGGTCGCGCCCCGCGTCATCGCGGCTGGTCATCACCGCCACGCAGGCTCGCGCACCTGCACGCTACGTGGTGTCGCGGTGTCCCGTCCACGCGGTCCGGGGTCTTTGTGCAACTTGCAACCTCTGGGCGGCCGAGAGGGTGTGACAGAAACCGCATGCCCGGCGCTGATAGGAGTACGGAGCCGTGCTGCGGCTCCGTGGACGACGACCGGGGCCTCTCCTGTGGGGGGTGGCGGCCCCGGTCGTCTCCCTTTTCTCGCTCCTTCTCACTCTTTCTCGCGACCTTTCGCCTCCCGGGGCGCAGTACACCCTTCGAGTGTCAACCGACCGTTGACAGTGGAGAGGTGTCAACCTAAGGTTGCCTCATGACGAATCCAGTCGGCCCGAAGATCCCCGTCCGTCTCGACGAACTCATCGAAGCCATCAAGAAGGTCCATCCGGATTCCCTGGAGCAGCTCTCCAGCGCGGTCATCGCGGCGGACCACCTCGGCGACGTCGCCGACCACCTCATCGGCCACTTCGTGGACCAGGCCCGGCGCTCCGGCGCCTCCTGGACCGACATCGGCCGCAGCATGGGCGTCACCCGCCAGGCGGCCCAGAAGCGCTTCGTCCCCAAGGAGCCCGACGCGGAGAAGATGGACCCGAACTCCGGGTTCAGCCGCTTCACCCCGCGCGCCCGCACGGTGGTCGTGGCCTCGCAGGAGGAGGCCCGGGCGGCCGCCAACGCGCAGGTCACGACCGGTCACCTCGCCCTGGGCCTGCTCGCCGAGCCCGAGTCGCTCGCCATGCGGTGGCTGACCGGGCACGGCGTGACGGAGGAGGCGGTGCGCAACGCGGTGACCCCGACGCTGCCGCCGCGGACCGAGGAGGTCCCGGCCCTGATCCCGTTCGACGCGAACACGAAGAAGGTCCTGGAGCTGACGTTCCGCGAGGCCCTGCGCCTCGGCCACGACTACGTCGGCACCGAGCACATCCTGCTGGCCCTCCTGGAGCACGAGGACGGACAGGGCGTGCTGAGCGGGCTCGGCCTGGACAAGGCCGCGGCGGAACGGGAGATCGCCGAGGCGATCGCCTCGGTCGTGGTCCAGGCGCCGGAGGCCTGACCGCCGGTCAGGCGGTGCGGGCCCGGCGGGAGACCACCGCGCGCAGCACGCGGCCGCCCTCGACGGAGAGTTCACGCGCCCGGCGCAGACCGGTCGGGCCGTGGGCGGCCGTTTCGAGGACGGCCAGCTGGCGGCGGAGCTCCCCGGCGAGCAGCGGGCCCGCGCCGTCCGCGTCCCCGGCCCGGCAGCGCTCGACGAGCCCGTCGGGCGCTCCGGCCGCGTCGTACCGCCCGTGCAGGGCGAGCGCCGCGACGGAGCAGTCGCCGGCCCAGACGCGCAGGGCCCCGGCGGTCCAGGCCACCGGGGCTTCCGCGAGCATGCGGCGTACGGCCTCGGCGTCCTCCGCGCCGTCGACGTCGAGGTCGACGCGGGCCTTGGCGACGGCCTCGCCCCACGCGCCCCCGTCGCCGCGCGCGACGGCCGCCCACACGGGGCGCAGGGCGTCGGCCCGGTCGGGGGCGAGCAGCGGCAGACAGCGGTCGAGGCAGGCGAGCCCGGCCGCGGCCAGCCCTCGCTCGTCGGCCCCGTCGATCAGTTCCAGCAGGCTCCGGCCGTTCCCCGACGTCATGGACGCCTCCTCGCCACCCGATGCGGACGCAGTACTTCCACTACTGCGCCGGGGGGCGCTTTTTCGTCACTGCGCGGCCGGAATCATGCCAGTGGCCTTGGCGTGCTGCATAGAGGTCAGTCGCCGGACGACGAGGATCGCGAGGACGGCGGCGACGATGTTGACGCCGTAGCTCGCAAGGGCCCAGGCGGCGGCGGTGTCGTAGGCCTCCGGCGTCTCGGCACGCTTGTACATCTGCGCGCCGACCCTGCCCACGACCCAGTCGGCGATCCAGAACACCCACCAGGCGTTCAGGAGGGTCAGCTCCCCGGGACCGTCGGCGCCATACGGCTGCCGGCGACTGGCCCGCCAGATGTCGACGGCGATCACCCGCGGGATCCAGAGGTTGCCGATCGGGACGAACCAGCCGCCGATGGCCCAGCCGGGCTTCCGGCCCTGCAGATCAGCGGCCCAGACCTCGGCGTTCTTCCGCAGTCGGTGGAACCAGATGATGAAGACGACGACGGTCGCCGTGAAGACCATGACCTGCAGGTTGTGGGCCGCGTTCAGATCGACCGGACCGAACACGGCCGGATCGAAGGTGTAGGGCATCGCGTCGGCCATCAGCCAGCGGGCCTCGATCAGACCGAGCAGGACGTCGAAGAAGATGTTTCCGGCCAGCAGGGCCACGACGGCCCTCGCGAGGCCGCTCGGATTCTTGAGCGTGAGCAACGGGTTCCCCCCAGGAACGTGCGGCGACCGCTCGGCCGCCGCCGGGGGAACGTACGCGATCCGGACCGATCGCGTCCACGACGAAAATGGAGGTGGCGGACCTTACGCCTCCCCGTGCGTCTTCTCGCCGAACACCTCGACCCGGCACGTGGCCCGAGTGGCCCGGGCGCCGTCCCCGATCCGGCCGTCGCCCGTCACCAGCGGCACGTCGTAGCCCTCGGCGAGGGCGACGCACAGCGCGTCGTACGGAGTGAGGTTCGCGTACGGCTCACGCACGCGCGGAAGCAGGAGCAGGTGCTCCGGCCTGCGCAGCGGGAGTTCGGCGAACGCCGTACAGGCATCGTCCGGCTCCCGGTCGGTCGGCTTGCCGCCGCGATGCCTTCCCAGGAGCGCGGACGTCACCTCGCCGTCCACGAGGTGCGGGGCGAGCAGACGCCCCCCTCCCCCGTCTCCTCAGCGCCGTACCGACCGGCCCCGCGTCGGACTGCAGCACGACCGACGCACCGGCGTCGACGACGATCACTCGCGGCGCCTTCCCCGGTCGATCTCGTCGAGCACGTCCTCCGTGGTGAGCCGCGCCGTCACCCGGCCCTGGATCCGGTCGAGCACGTCCTCCAGCGACGGCGTCGCGGCCTCCTGCTCCAGCAGGGTCCGCGCGTACGCCTGCAGGGACCGCCGCTTGCGGGCGGCCCGTATCTTCAGCTCGGTCAGCGCTTCCTCGGACGGGTCTCGCGCGTAGAGAGTGGCCATGCGACAGCAGTAGTCGCACCGCCGGCGATCTGCTAGCGACTTCCGATCAGCCCACCGTCGACGCCAGCGCCCTGAACTGCGCCCAGGTCAGCGCCGGGGGCCTCGGGTCCCAGACCTTCTGGGCGAGGGCCGCCATCGGGAGGCGGATGCCGGCCGCCACCTGGGCCTGCGTCTGGGCCCGTGACAGGTCGCACCAGACCGCGAGCCGGCCACCGAGGATCTGGGGGTCGTACTTCGCCGGGACCGGGGTGGAACCGCGCAGGACGCGGGGGGTCCACTGCTCGTAGATCCGGCGGCCGGTGGGGTACGGGAAATCGTTGGGCTCGCCCAGGATGTAGTAGAGGTAGTCGTCGTTGAGGTTGACCAGCTTGCGACCCTCGCTCAGGTAGGAGACGGGCAGCCGGGCGCCGATCTCGCGGCCCGTCCAGTACTCGACCTGCAGGTCCTTGTCCGGGCCCACCACCCCGCCGGTGAAGAAGCCGTCGTTCCAGGCCTTGAGGGTCTTGCCGGTGGGGCGGACGACGGCCGCGCGGTCGTTGAGCCAGCCGGTGGCGAGGTCCTGGACGCGGCCGGAGGGCCCGTACTTCGCGACCGCGGCCCGCGCCAGCTTCGGGTAGCTCGCCTCGGGGTCCTTGGACATCAGGGCGACGTACTCGTCGCCGCCGAGGTGCCAGTACGCCCCGGGGAAGAGCCCGGTGTACTCGCGCAGCAGCTCGTCGACGATCTTCGCCGCGTCCGGGTTCGCGATGTCGACGGTCCCGCGCGGGGTCCGGCCGCTCGCGCTGACGAGCTGGAGCCCGGGGTGGGCGGCGATGACCGCGCCGAGGTGCCCCGGGGAGTCGATCTCGGGGATCACCGTGACGTGGCGGCTCGCCGCGAGGGCGAGGATCCGGCGGACCTCGGCCTTGGTGAGGTGCTCGGCCGAGACGACCTCGGGGTGGCTGGAGGACTCGATCCGGAAGCCCTGGTCGTCGGAGAAGTGCAGCCCGAGCTGGTTGAGCTTCAGGTCGCTCATCTCGCGGATGCGGTCCTCGATCCAGGCGGCGGTGAAGTGCTTGCGGGCGATGTCGAGCATGAGTCCGCGCTGCGGTTTCGCGGGCCGGTCGGTGACGGTCCCCTCGGGCACGGCGCCGGTGGCCTTCACCGACTGCTTGAGGGTGCGGGTGCCGTAGAAGACCCCGGCCTCGTCGGGGCCGGCGATCCGGGCGCGGCCGCCCGTGACCGTCAGGGTGTACGACTCGGGGGCGCCCGTCCCGCCGAGGGCCAGTTCGACGTCCCCGGGCCCGGCCGCGGCGGCGCCCCGGTACGGGATGCCGAGCTCCCCGGCGAGCAGCCGCCCCTCGTCGGCGAGGGCCCCGCTGTTCGCGGCGAGGACGACCCCGCCGGTGGGCGCGGGCTTCCAGCCGGGGCCGCGGGCGGCCTCGTGGGCGCGGACGGCGGGGACGGTGCGGGGCGCGGTGGAGAGGGGGTGGGTCTTCGTGGGGGTGGGCGCGGGCGGCGTCGGCGTGGGGCTGGGAGGCGGCGCGGCGCTCGTGGGTGCGGCGCTCGCGGACGCGCCCGTGGCGGACGGGCCGGAGGGCGGACCTGACGGAGAACCGTTCGAACAGGCCGCCACGGCGGCCAGCGCCACCGCGGTCGCCAGGAGGGCGGGGCCCGGGCGGGGCCCTCGTGGGGAATACCGCATCACTCGGAATCCTCCCGCAAGGACGGCGGTCCGACCAGTCGACGGAGCGGAGGCCGATCGTCCGTCATCTGTTCCGAAACTCTCCCTTCCGGGTGAAAATCGCGCATCCGTCGGACACTTCCCCCATCCCGTCGATAACGTTGCGTCACGCCCACCCCATCCGTCCCGGAGCACCGGAGTCCACGCTGACCAGCGACACCCACGCCCCCTGCCGGAAGCCGGGCTCCGTGGACACCCCCGGCATACCCGCCCAGCAGACCCCCTCACGGCACACCGGCGGTCTCGTCGGATTCAACGCGGCCGCGCCCGCCGAGGCGGTGACCCTGCTGCTCTCCTGCTGCCGCAGCACGCGCTGGGCCGAACGGGTGGCGGCGCACCGCCCGTACCCGACCGCGGACGCCCTCCTCGCCGCCGCCGACGAGGCCGGGTACGACCTCTCCCGCGCCGATCTCGACGAGGCCCTGGCCGCCGAGTCCTCCGCGCCGCCCCACCCGGACGCCCCGCCCGCCGCCCGGACGGCGCTGCGGGCCGCCCACGCCGCGTACGAGAGCAGATTCGGACACGCGTTCGTGATCAGCCTCGACGGAGTCCGCCCCGAGGAGCGCCTCGACCAGTTACTGGCCGGTATCCGGTCACGTCTCGGCAACGAAGCGGAGGAGGAGCGGGTGGTCGCCGCCGAGGAGCTCCGCCGGCTCGCCCGCGCCCGACTGGCCTTCCGACTGGCCGAAGGGCTCACACCGCGACACTCCGGGCCGTGATGTCGTCCGTAATGCGGCGATTCGGGTCTGTGCGATAGCCCGTCCGTGCCTGTTTGATCACACCGATGGACCCCGGGCGAGCGAACCGACGAGTCGTCGCTACGATGACCGGGGCCGGTGGACCGTACCCGGCCGGGTCAGACCGACAGAGAAGCCGGCCGACCCCGATCCCCGCTCCCGGAGGGTTTTTCCGTGCCGGCTGGAACGCTGTACCGCGGCCGGGAAGGAATGTGGAGCTGGGTGGCTCATCGAGTCACCGGCGTCCTCATCTTCTTCTTCCTGTTCGTACACGTGCTGGACACCGCTCTCGTCCGCGTCTCCCCCGAGGCGTACGACGAGGTCGTCGCGACCTACAAGACGCCGATCGTCGCTCTTCTGGAGTACGGCCTGGTCGCCGCCATCCTCTTCCACGCGCTGAACGGCCTCCGGGTCATCGCCGTGGACTTCTGGTCCAAGGGCCCGCGCTACCAGAAGCAGATGCTCTGGACCGTCGTGGGCATCTGGGTCGTGCTGATGGCGGGCTCC
This sequence comes from Streptomyces sp. NPDC107498, assembly GCF_055582805.1. Taxonomy (NCBI): domain Bacteria; kingdom Bacillati; phylum Actinomycetota; class Actinomycetes; order Kitasatosporales; family Streptomycetaceae; genus Streptomyces; species Streptomyces sp. NPDC107498. The sequence goes on from NZ_JBVJPE010000005.1 coordinate 24,929, forward strand.
CTTTACCCCGTCCTCGGCCACGCCGCACGTGAACTGTTCGGGAGCTGACGCCAGACATGTCGACTGACACCACCTCCGCGATCGGACCCGTCGAGGGCGGCCCGCGCTACGACGTGGACAACCCCGCGCCGTACATCGAGGCCCCCCGCAAGCGCACGGGCAGGACCCCGCGCGCGACCCGGGGCAACTTCGAGATGGCCGCGTGGCTCTTCATGCGCCTCTCCGGCGTGGTCCTCGTCGTCCTGGTCCTCGGCCACCTGCTGATCCAGCTCTTCCTGGACGGCGGCGTCAGCAAGGTCGGCTTCGCCTTCGTGGCCGGCCGCTGGGCCTCCCCGTTCTGGCAGGTCTGGGACCTGCTGATGCTCTGGCTCGCCATGCTGCACGGCGCCAACGGCCTCCGCACGGTCATCAACGACTACGCGGAGCGGGCCAACACGCGCCTGTGGCTCAAGGGCCTGCTGTACACCGCCACGGTGTTCACCATCCTTCTGGGCACGCTGGTGATCTTCACCTTCGACCCGAACATCCGCTAGGCACGGGGCTGAGGTAATCCACGTCATGAAGATCCACAAGTACGACACCGTCATCGTCGGCGCCGGCGGCGCCGGCATGCGCGCCGCCATCGAGGCGACGAAGCGCAGCCGCACCGCCGTGCTGACGAAGCTCTACCCCACCCGCTCCCACACGGGCGCCGCGCAGGGCGGCATGGCCGCCGCGCTGGCGAACGTGGAGGAGGACAACTGGGAGTGGCACACCTTCGACACGGTCAAGGGCGGTGACTACCTGGTCGACCAGGACGCCGCCGAGATCCTGGCGAAGGAGGCCATCGACGCCGTCCTCGACCTGGAGAAGATGGGCCTGCCGTTCAACCGCACCCCGAACGGCACCATCGACCAGCGCCGCTTCGGCGGTCACTCCCGCAACCACGGCGAGGCCCCGGTCCGCCGGTCCTGCTACGCCGCGGACCGCACCGGCCACATGATCCTCCAGACGCTGTACCAGAACTGCGTCAAGGAGGGCGTGGAGTTCTTCAACGAGTTCTACGTCCTGGACCAGCTGATCACCGAGGTCGACGGTGTGAAGCACTCCGCGGGCGTCGTCGCCTACGAGCTGGCCACCGGCGAGATCCACATCTTCCAGGCGAAGGCCGTGATCTACGCCTCCGGCGGCACCGGCAAGTTCTTCAAGGTGACCTCCAACGCGCACACCCTGACCGGTGACGGCCAGGCCGCCTGCTACCGCCGCGGCCTGCCCCTGGAGGACATGGAGTTCTTCCAGTTCCACCCGACGGGCATCTGGCGCATGGGCATCCTGCTGACGGAGGGCGCCCGCGGTGAGGGCGGCATCCTCCGCAACAAGGACGGCGAGCGCTTCATGGAGAAGTACGCGCCGGTCATGAAGGACCTCGCGTCCCGTGACGTCGTCTCCCGCTCCATCTACACGGAGATCCGCGAGGGCCGCGGCTGCGGTCCCGAGGGCGACCACGTCTACCTGGACCTGACGCACCTCCCGCCGGAGCAGCTCGACGCCAAGCTCCCGGACATCACCGAGTTCGCCCGTACGTACCTCGGCATCGAGCCGTACACGGACCCGATCCCGATCCAGCCCACCGCGCACTACGCCATGGGCGGCATCCCGACCAACGTCGAGGGTGAGGTCCTCTCGGACAACACCACCGTCGTCCCGGGCCTGTACGCGGCCGGCGAGGTCGCCTGTGTCTCCGTGCACGGCGCCAACCGTCTGGGCACCAACTCGCTGCTCGACATCAACGTCTTCGGCAAGCGCTCCGGCATCGCCGCCGCCGAGTACTCCGCCAAGGCCGACTTCGTCGAGCTGCCGGAGGCCCCCGAGGCGTTCGTCGTCGCGCAGATCGAGAGGCTCCGCAACTCCACGGGCAACGAGCGGGTCGCCGACCTGCGCCGTGAGCTCCAGGAGACGATGGACGCCAACGTGATGGTGTTCCGCACGGAGCAGACCATCAAGACGGCCGTCGAGAAGATCGCCGAACTGCGCGAGCGCTACGCGAACGTGTCCATCCAGGACAAGGGCAAGCGCTTCAACACCGACCTCCTGGAGGCCATCGAGCTGGGCAACCTGCTCGAACTGGCCGAGGTCATGGCCGTCTCGGCCCTGGCGCGCAAGGAGTCCCGCGGCGGTCACTACCGCGAGGACTACCCGAACCGCGACGACGTCAACTTCATGCGCCACACCATGGCGTACCGCGAGGTCGGCGAGGACGGCTCCGAGACCGTCCGTCTCGACTACAAGCCGGTCGTCCAGACCCGCTACCAGCCGATGGAGCGTAAGTACTGATGGCTACCCCCGTACTGGACAAGGTGGAGAAGGACTCCGCCGCCTCCCCGTACATCACGGTCACGATGCGGATCCGCCGCTTCAACCCCGAGGTGTCGGACGCCGCGGTCTGGGAGGACTTCCAGATCGAGATCGACCCGAAGGAGCGCGTGCTCGACGCCCTCCACAAGATCAAGTGGGACGTCGACGGCACGCTGACCTTCCGTCGCTCGTGCGCGCACGGCATCTGCGGCTCGGACGCGATGCGGATCAACGGCAAGAACAGGCTCGCCTGCAAGACGCTGATCAAGGACATCAACCCCGAGAAGCCGATCACGGTCGAGGCCATCAAGGGCCTGACGGTCCTGAAGGACCTGGTCGTGGACATGGAGCCGTTCTTCCAGGCGTACCGGGACGTCATGCCGTTCCTGGTCACCAAGGGGAACGAGCCGACGCGCGAGCGCCTGCAGTCCGCCGAGGACCGCGAGCGCTTCGACGACACCACCAAGTGCATCCTGTGCGCCGCGTGCACGTCGTCCTGCCCGGTCTTCTGGAACGACGGCCAGTACTTCGGTCCGGCCGCGATCGTCAACGCGCACCGCTTCATCTTCGACTCGCGTGACGAGGCGGGCGAGCAGCGCCTGGAGATCCTGAACGACAAGGACGGCGTGTGGCGCTGCCGCACGACGTTCAACTGCACGGACGCGTGCCCGCGTGGCATCGAGGTCACGAAGGCCATCCAGGAAGTGAAGCGCGCGCTGATCACGCGTCGCTTCTGACACCGGCGCGGCGGGAGAGCCCGCTTCTGTACGCTGCGGCGTGCAGAAGCGGGCTTTTCCCTTGCACGCGGGCTTTTCCATCGCACAGAGAATCGGGGACAGATGAGCGAGCCGAACCCTTACGCGGACGGTGAGTACAAGTGGGGGCCGGGGCAGCAGGGCGGGGCGCCCGGGGGCCCGGCGTACGGATACCCGCAGGACGCGACGCCCGGGTACGGGTACCCGCAGGCGACGCCCGCCTACCAGCCGACCCTGCCGGGCGGCGTGCCGGTGCCGCCGCAGCACGCGCCGATGGGCGGCGGCGCGCCGCTGCTGAGCCTCGGTGACATCACCGTGATCGGTGACCAGATCGTCACGCCGGCCGGCAACATGCCCCTCAAGGGCGCCGTGTGGAACGCGATGGACATGTCGCGGACCGAGGAGAAGATGCCCACCGTGGCGATCGTCCTCGCGGTGATCTTCTTCCTCTTCTGTCTGCTCGGCCTGCTGTTCCTGCTGATGAAGGAGAAGACCACGACGGGCTTCATCCAGGTCACGGTGACCAGCGGCGGCCGCCACCACTCGACGATGATCCCGGCGACGGGCCCGGACACCATCCACTGGGTGATGGGGCAGCTCAACTACGCGCGCTCGCTGAGCGTGTGACCCCCTTCGTCCTGTAGGGGGCCGTCCCCGAGTGCGGAGCGGGCGCCGACGGGGGCGCTCAGGCGTGCCAGGAGTGGGTGGGGCCGCCCGCCTCCGCCTCGACCATGACGCGGCGCAGCATGCCGTTGAGCAGGCCGCGTTCCTCGGGGGTGAGGACGCCGAGGAGCCGCTCCTCCTCGTGGCCGAGGACGTCCATCGCGCCGAGCCAGGTCTCGCGGCCGGAGGCGGTGAGTTCGACGACGACCCGGCGGCGGTCGGTCGTGGACTGGGTGCGGCGAACGAAACCGCGCTTCTCCAGGGCGTCGAGGCGCCCGGAGACGGAGGCGGGGGCCAGGTCGAGGTCCTGGGCGAGTTCGGAGGGGGCGGCGGTGCCGCCGCGCCCCGCGAGCTTGTGGAGGGTGTCGAACTCGTGGCGTTCCAGGTCGAAGTCGACGAGGGACTGCTCCCTGACCCGGCGCAGATGGACGGAGAGTTTCTTCATCCGGGTGACCGCGCCTTCGACGACGGGGTCGAGGCCGGGCAGGACGGGCTGCCAGCGGTCGACGTGCTCGTCGGTCCAGTCGCGTGGTTCGCGGGGTTCACGGGCTTCGCGGTGTTCGAGCGGTGCGTGTGGTTCGCGGGGGGCACGCGGTTCCTCGGGGTGCGCCATGGGGTGATCGTACGTCGGCGGGGCGCCGTTCTCCCGGGAAGTATTTCGTTGACGAATTATTCGGCAGCGAAATACCCTGCGGCCCATGCCCGTCGCCCCCGTGCGCACCGACGCACCCCCACCCGTCCCCCACCCCCTGCGCACCCGCTCCTTCCGCCTCCTCTTCACGGGCCGCGCCCTCTCCCTCCTCGGGGACGCCGCCATTCCCGCCGCCCTCGCCCTCGCCGTCCTGGAGGCCACCGGCTCCACCTCGGCACTCGCCCTGGTCCTCGGCTGCGCGATGGTCCCCAAGCTGCTCCTGCTGCCGCTGGGAGGCGTCGTCGGCGACCGCTTCGACGCCCGTGCGGTCGCGCTCACCACGGACCTCGTACGCTGCGCCACCCAGCTCCTCGTCGGCGTCCAGCTGCTCGGCGGCTCCCCCGGCCTCGCCGTCCTCGCGGTCGCCGAGGCCCTCGGCGGCGCCGCCGGAGCCTTCGCCATGCCGACCGGCTCACCGCTCGTGAAGGGCACGGTGCCCGAGGAGGGCCTGCACCGGGCCAACGCGGCGATGGGCGTCGCCCAGAGCGCCACCCGCCTCGCGGGCCCCGCGCTCGCCGGCACCCTGGTCCTGACCGTCGGCGCCGGCTGGGCGTTCGTCCTGGACGCGGCCACCTTCGCCGTCAGCGCCCTGCTCCTGGCCGCCGTCCGGGTGAAGCGGGTCCCGATCCCGCGCCGTTCGCTCCGCGCCGACCTCGCCGAGGGCTGGCAGGAGGTCCGCTCCCGGGACTGGTACTGGGCCAGCCTCATCGGCCACAGCGCCTGGAACGGCGCCGCGGCCGTCCTGATGACCCTCGGCCCCGCCATCGCCGTGGAGCGGCTCGGCGGCGGCACCACCTGGGTCGTCCTCCTCCAGGTCGGCGCCGTCGGCTTCCTCCTCGGGACGCTGCTCGCCGACCGGATCCACCCCCGGCGCCCGGTCCTGACCGCGAACCTCGGCCTCGCCACGTACGCGCTGCCGCTGGTGCTGCTCGCCCTCGCCGCGCCCGCGCCGGTGACGATCGCGGCGTACGGGCTGGCACAGGCGGGGCTCGGCTTCCTCTCCCCCGTCTGGGAGACCGCCGTCCAGCGCGCGGTGCCCGCCCACGCGCTCGCCCGGGTCACCTCGTACGACTGGCTGCTCTCGCTCGCCGCGATGCCCCTGGGGTACGCCCTCGCCCCGCTCGCCGCCGCGACCTGGGGTCCGCGGGCACCGCTCCTGGTCGCCGCGGTGGTGGTGGGCGGGTGCTGCGCGGGGACGGCACTGGTGCCGGGGGTGAGGCGGTTCGCCTAGGACCTCCGGCCGCGATCCGCCGGACGGGTCTCAGGAGGCCTCCGGCCGGTGGGGCTCGTCCGCGAGGAAGGCGACGAGCAGGCGGGCGGTCTCCTCCGGGCGCTCCGGGGCGGGGACCAGGATCCGGGCGAGGTCGTCGTGGGTGACCTCGGGAGCGACGGGGTGGTGTTCCTCGGGGGCGGCGAGCCGGAGGCCGAAGGCGCGCCGCCGTCCCTCCCGGACGAGGGCGCGGGCGGCCTCCCCGGCCCCGGGGCCGAGCCAGGTGTCGACGTTGAGCTCGACGGCCGCGTCGAGGTCCCCGCTTCGTGGAGCGCGTCCCCGCGGGCCCCCGGGCGCGCAGCTCGTCGCTCGGCGCCGTGCCGGGGACGCCGGAGGCGAGCAGGGCGGGCGCGGAGACGCGTCCGGGGTGGCGGGCGGCGAGTTCGAGGGCGACCCGGCCGCCGGAGGAGGAGCCGACGACGGCGCGCTCGGCGCCGAGGTGGTCGAGGAGCTCGCGCACGTCCTCGGCGTGGGCGTGCGGGGCGTCGACGGGGCTGTCGCCGAAGCCGCGGAGGTCGCAGCGGACGCCCCGGTGTCCCGCTTCGGCGAGCGCGGGGAACCGCCCGTCCCCCATCCGGCGGTCGCAGAGCCCGGAGTGCAGTAGGAGGACGGTCGAGGGGCCGGTGCCGGCCAGGTCATGAGGGGGCGTCACCCGCCCGACCCCAAGCGGCGGGAAACGGCCGGACCACCCCTCCGCCCCAGGACTTGAACACGTTCAAGAAGGGGTCTACAGTCATGACCGCCAGCTTTTGAACGCGTTCAAGGGAGGGTGGGGCATGGACCTCACTGTCGTCGCGTACATCGTCTACCTGCTGATCGGCGTGGCCCTCACCATCTGGGTCGCCCGCACGCTCAGCCGCAACGGAAGGATCTTCCTCTCCGACGTCCTGCACGGGAACGAGAAGCTCGCGGACGCCGTCAACCACCTCCTGGTGGTCGGCTTCTACCTCGTCAACTTCGGCTTCGTCGCCCTCTACCTGAGCCAGGACGCCGCCGTCGTCGACGCCCGGGCCCTCTTCGAGGCCCTCTCCGTCAAGCTCGGAGTGGTCCTGCTCGTCCTCGGCGTGATGCACCTCGGAAACGTCTACGTGCTCAACAAGATCCGCCGCCGCGGGGTCATGGAGCGCGAACAGGTCCCGCCGGTCGGCCCCCAGGGCTGGACCACGACGCCCAAGAGCGGCCCCTGGGCCCCGCCCGCGCCCCAGGGCTGACCGCGATGTCGGCCCCCACGACCCCCGTGGGACGTCTGACCGTGCTGTACGACGCCGACTGCCCGCTCTGCGTGCACCTCAGGCACTGGCTGATGCGCCAGCGGCAGCTCGTCCCGCTCGACTTCGTACCGGCCGGCTCGCAGCAGGCACGGCGCCTCTTCCCGGCCCTCGACCACACCGCCACCCTGCGGGAGATCACCGTGATCGGGGACCGGGGCCAGGTCTACCGCGAGACCTCCGCCTGGATCGTCTGCCTCTGGGCCCTGGCCGACCACCGGCCCAGGGCCCACTGGCTGGCGACCCCCGCCGGACGGCCCTTCGCCCGGGTGACCGTCCTGGCGGCCGCGAGGTGGCGCGAGGCCCTCAAGGGGCCGGCACGGGAGGACGGGCCCTGCGGGGACGGGCGCTGCGAGGCGCCCGGTCCGCCCCGTTAGGCTCGGCTCCGTGACGGAAGAGAAGAAGGCCCCCAAGAGCGAGCAGACCCGCACGCTCATCCTCGAAACCGCGCTCCGGCTGTTCAGGGAGCGCGGTTACGACAAGACGACGATGCGGGCCATCGCCCAGGAGGCCGGGGTCTCCGTCGGCAACGCGTACTACTACTTCTCCTCCAAGGAGCACCTCGTCCAGGGCTTCTACGACCGGATCGCCGAGGAGCACCAGGCGGCCGTCGAGCCCATCCTGGCCGGCCCCGAGAAGGACCTGACCGCCCGGATCCGCGGCGTCTACCTCGGCTGGCTCGACATCGCGGAGCCGTACCACGAGTTCGCGGCCCAGTTCTTCAAGAACGCCGCCGACCCCGACAGCCCGCTCAGCCCCTTCTCCCCCGAGTCGGAGGGCCCGCGCGAGGCGGCGATCGAGGTGCACCGGCGGGTCATCTCCGGCGCCTCGGTCAAGGTCGACCCGGAACTGAGGGAAGCGCTCCCGCGGTTGCTCTGGCTCCAGCAGATGGGGCTGGTGCTGTTCTGGGTGTACGACCGCTCGGAGGGCGCGGCGAACAGCCGGCGCCTGGTGGAGCGCCTCGCGCCGGTCACCGCCCGCGCGATCTCGCTCTCCCGCTTCCGGATCCTGCGCCCGCTGGTCAAGGAGACGCACGAACTGCTCACCGACTTCATGCCGACGGCGGCCGGGATGGCGGCCTCGGGCAAGCCCGGGAAGCGGACGGCCCCGAAGCCGCAGGACGCCCCCTAGGGCCCGTCAGATCCAGTTGAGTTCCCACAGGCGCCAGATGCCCGTGCCGTCCGAGAGGTACTGGGAGCCGGTGACCGCCTCCGTGGAGAGGACGTAGTCCTTCTTCTGCCACAGCGGGACGAGCGGCACGTCGACGGCGACCTCGTTCTGGATCTCCTTGAAGTCGTTCGTCGCCCGGCCCCGGTCGCCGAACTGCTGCGTCGAGGCGATCAGGCGGTCGATCCGCTTGCTGGAGAAGCCGTTGTGCAGGGTGTTCTCGGTGCCGACGAGCGGGGCGGTGAAGCTGTCGGAGTCGGGGAAGTCGGGGAGCCAGCCGACGGGGTAGGCGTCGTAACCGCCCTTCGCGTACCCCTTCTGGAAGCTCTTCCAGTCGACTTCGAGGACCTTCACGTCGAAGAGGCCGGTCTCGTCCAGCTGCCGCCTGATCTCGGCGGCCTCGGCGACGTAGGTGGCGTCCTTGCGGACGCCGAGGGTGAACGCCACCGGCGTCTTGATCCCGGCGTCCCTCAGGAGCTCCCGGGCCTTCTTCCGGCTCGGCTCCGGATAGACGTCGAAGAAGGCGGTGCTGTGGCCGACGAAGCCCTGCGGGATGAGGGAGTAGAGCGGCTCGACCGTGCCCTTGTAGGCGCCCTCGGTGATCGCCGGGCGGTCGAGGACCGCGGCGACGGCCTGCCGTACGGCCCTGTCCGCCATGGGCGAGCCGGGCCGGACGTTGAAGTTCAGGTTGCGGATCTCGGCGCTCTCCGCCTCGGTGATCCGGGTCCCGTCCTCGCCCTCCAGGGTCGCGAGGAAGTTCGGCGGGAGCTGCCGGTGCGTCACCTGGACCTCCTTCGCCTTCCAGGCGTCGGCGAGGCCCTCGGACTGGGCGAAGTACTTCACCAGGACCGTGTGACCGGTCCTGGTGACGGCGCCCTTGTACCTCGGGTTGGGCTCCAGGCGCGCGGACTCGCCCTCCTTGTACTCCTTGAGGACGTACGGGCCCGAGCCGTCGACCGTGGAGTCCTTCCGCAGCCTGTCGGCCGGGTAGCGGTCCTTGTCCACGATCGAACCGGCGCCCGTGGCCACCTTCAGCGGGAACGTGGCGTCGCGGCCGCTCAGGTGGAAGGTGACGGTGCGGCCCTCGGCCGAGACGTTCCTCAGGGTCGGGAAGAGCGGCTGCGGGCCGACGTCGGTCTTGATGCGCAGCATGCGCTCGAAGGAGTACGCGACGTCCTCGGCGGTGATCCTGCGCCCACTGGCGAAGGTGAGGTCGTCGCGGAGCGTGCACCGGTAGGTGGTGAGCTCGGCGCCCATGAACTTGCAGCTCTCGGCGGCGTCCGGGACCGGCTGGGTGAGGCCCGGCTTGAAGGTCAGCAGCGACTGGAAGACGTTGCTGTACATCGCCCAGGAGCCGGCGTCGTAGGCGCCGGCCGGGTCGAGCGAAGTGACCTCGTCGGTCGTGCCGACGGTGATCGGATCGGTCCGGACGCCGTCGGAGGGCAGGAGGCGCCAGCCCCCTGCTCCGGCGGCCACCAGTACTCCACAAGTGAGGAGGATCCGCAGACGGACCGTCGACCGCATTGCCGTGCTTCCTTTTTTCGGTGCCGCCCCGGATGCGACGGCCCCCGGAAAAACGTCGCGATGGCTGCATCCCATCACACGGTCTTCACATGCGGAAGGGGCGACTTTCACATGCCGGGCATATGTCCGGGATGTGCGCATTCAAGTCGACGAGCAGCACGTACCGGGCTCGGCGCGGGAAGTGACGCGCCGGTCAGGCCTGCTTCGAGGCGAGTTCGACGACCGTGATGTCGGAGGGCGCCCCGACCCGGACCGGAGGCCCCCAGGCACCCGCGCCCCGCGAGACGTACAGCTGCGTGTCCCCGTACCGCTCCAGGCCGGCGACGGTCGGGTTGGCGAGCTCGGCGAGGTAGTTGCCGGGCCAGAGCTGGCCGCCGTGGGTGTGCCCGGAGAGCTGGAGGTCCACGCCGTGGCGCACGGCGTCGTGGACGACGACCGGCTGGTGCGCGAGGAGCACCGCGGCGCGGGCCCGGTCGCGGTCGCCGAGGGCCCGCGCGAAGTCGGGGCCCTGCCCCTCGCTCTCCCCCGCGACGTCGTCGACGCCGGCGAGGTCGAAGCCGGCCGGGACCTCCACGCGCGCGTTGCGCAACGGACGCAGGCCGAGCTCGCGGACGTGGTCGACCCAGGCGTCGGCGCCCGAGAAGTACTCGTGGTTGCCGGTCACGAAGAAGGAGCCGTGCCGGGCCCGGAGCCGGGCGAGCGGCTCGGCGGCCGGGCCGAGGTTCTGGACGGTCCCGTCGACGAGGTCGCCGACGACCGCGATCAGGTCGGGCTGGGTGGCGTTGATCGTGTCCACGATGCGCCGGGTGTGGGCGCGGCCCAGGATCGGCCCGAGGTGGATGTCGGACACGACGGCGATCCGGTAACCGTGCGCGGCGCGCGGGATCTTGGCCAGCGGCACGGTGACCCGCTTGACCCGGGGCCCGCGCAGCACGCCGTACGTCCCGTACCCGACGGTCCCGACGGCGACGGCGGCCGCGGAACCCCCGACGACCCGGGAGACGAACAGCCGCCGGGAGGGATCCGCCCCCTGCGGTCCCCCCGCGGGCACGGGCGGGGGCTCCGGGAGCTCGGCGGCGGGTACGCCCTCCGGGAGCTCGGCCGCGGGCACGGGCTCCGCCGGGACGTCCGCGGGCACGGGTTCCGCCGGGGCGTCGGCGGCGGCACGGCGCTCCGTCCAGGCGCGCAGGAGCGGCCGGACGGCCTCGCCGACGACCAGGGCCAGGACCAGGTACAGGAGCACGGCGAGCCAGAGGAAGCCCGGCCAGGCGACCGCCTGCTGGAGCCGGAAGGGCGCGCCCGCCCGCGAGGAGACCAGGGCCGCGAGCGAGAGCAGCGGGAGGGCCACGACGACGGCCGTGCCGAGCCGGCGCGCGAGGCTCCCGGCCACCGTGACGTCGCGCACGAGACGCCGCCACACGTACCAGTGGACCGCCCCGAGCAGCGCGAGCACCACGACCAGGACCAGCAGAAAGACGACGACCACGCCCCCGGGACCCCTCTTCCAGGCGTCCGCGCGGCGCGCGGCGCGCACCCCACGCAACCCGATCACACCGATCACCGTCCCCAGGACGAAGGACGTGACGGCGAGCAGCAGATGAACCCGGAAGCAGGCCGTCGGGTCGCCCGCGTCGTCGAGGGCGAGGCCGCTCCCGTCGTTCCCCGGGTTTCTGACGAAAGTGATCCACAAGCAGCCGACCACCAGCGTACAGAGACCCAGCCGCAAGATCGGGGCAGGCCCGTTCGATACTGGCAGGGCACGGCCACCCCACTCCGGAGGACACCCCCATGAAGCTCAGCCGCCGCGTCTCCTGGTTCCTGCTCGCGTTCGGCGTCTGGTCCTGGGTGATCTGGGTGACCTTCGCGAAGAACCTCTGGAAGGACGGGAGCGGCCTCGCCTTCGACGACGCGGGCGACCCGACGCCGTACTTCTGGGTCCACCTGCTGCTGGCCGTCACGTCGTTCATCCTGGGGACGGCAGTCGGCGTGATCGGGTTGCGCGGGGTGCGCGCCAGCAAGAAGTAAGGCCCCGTCCACGGGGTCGCTCTCCACGACGGCGCTCAGCTTGTCGCACGCCTCGGCGCTGGTGGGCCGGTCAGCGGCCGAGCGGCTGGCGTCTCCTCGTCGTCTTCGCGGTCCTCATCCGTCCCGAGGTGCCGCCAGTGGAGCGTCACGCGTTCCTCGATCGCGAGGTACTTGCGGGACTCCGGGCCCCGGCCGGGGCCGACGGAGACGCCGGAGAGGAAGAGGTCCAGGAACTCGCGCCGCTCGCACACGCCCCACGCCGCCCGAGGGGAGCCGGCGCCCAAGGGGTCCTCGCCCGGTTCGAACCAGTCCGAGGGAACCCGGATCGCTGCCGTGGCCTGCTCGTCCAGTTCTCCCGACCTGACCGTGCACCGGTCCTCGAAGGTCCGGTACTGCGTCATCGCCGCGCGCCACGCGGCCGGCTCGCCCCGCCCACGGTAGAGCCCCGCCTTGCGATCGGCCTGAAGTTCGGCGATGGACTTCCTGACGTGTTCGAGATGCGCCCCGGTCCCGCGCTTCTCGTCCTCGGCTCCGCGCAGGCGCTCCGCCTTGATGTCGCCGTCCTGCTTCGCGAGTGCCGCGACCAGCGCGAAGATCGCGGCGCCGATCGGGTTCGACGTGTCGGGAAACGGTTCGAGGACCGAGACGAAGCGGACTCCGTACTCCTTGAACTCCTTGTCGATCTCGCCCGCGCGGACAGCGGACATGAGGTCTTCGAATCCGGGCGGATGGCGTGTGGATCCCCACCGGGCCGACCGACGTCTTTGAAGGCGTGAACGACCTCCCGCCCTCGGCTCGCCGCCAACGCCTCGCCGACTGCCGTCTGCGCTTCGGACGAGTCGGGGCGCGCCGTGGACTGTCGGGCGTGGACGGCCGCCCGCACCGTGTGCGGTTGCTCGGCTCCCACGGCGAAACGAAGGGGGCCGAGGTCTCTCACCTGATCTTCTCTGTCATTGAAGCCGTACAGGTCGGCTGCCTATGGAAAGTGACCCAGATGAACCAACTCCACGCCCCGAACGCGAGCAGGAACCAGGAGACGCGGCGGCTGAGCTTCATGACCCCCGTATCACCGTCGGCCTCCCGAGCCCCGCGTCCGGGTGGACGAGCGCGGGTGAACCGCCTGCCGGGGTTCGGATCGGTTGTGCGTACCTGTACGTTCTCGACCGTGTCTGCTTCGAAGAAGACCGCTTGGGCGGTCGCCGCTGCTGTGCTCCTGCCGCTCGTCACCGCCGCGCCCGCGGCTCACGCGGACGGGAAGGACGGGAAGGAAAAGCAGCCCAAGCCTCCCGCCGTGATGTCCAAGGTCGGCGGCGCCCTGCTCGGCACGCCGGGGACGCAGGTGCGGCTCGGCCCCGGTGCTCCGGTGCTGCCGAAGGAGCTGTCCGGGCGTTCCTGGATCGTCGCGGACGCGGAGAGCGGGCAGATCCTCGCCGCGCACAACGCGCACTGGCGGCTCGCCCCGGCCTCCACGCTCAAGATGCTCTTCGCGGACACCCTGCTGCCGAAGTTCTCCAACAAGGCGCAGAACCACCTGGTCACCACCGCGGACCTGGCCGGGATGGGGGACGGCTCCAGCCTGGTCGGCATCAAGGAGAAGCAGACCTACAGCGTCCACGACCTGTGGCTCGGCGTCTTCCTCCGCTCCGGCAATGACGCCGTGCACGTGCTGACCAGCATGAACAACGGTCTCCGGCAGACCGTGCAGGACATGAACGACCGGGCGGTCGAGCTCCAGGCCCTCGACACCCACGTGGTCACCCCGGACGGCTACGACGCCTCGGGCCAGGTCTCCTCCGCGTACGACCTGACGCTCATCGCCCGCGACGGGATGCAGAACAAGGACTTCCGCACGTACGCCGCCACGGCCCGCGCCTCCTTCCCCGGCGAGGCCAAGCCGGGCAAGAAGCGCGAGACCTTCGAGATCCAGAACACCAACCGGCTCCTCACCGGGGACATCGGCGTCGCCCCGTACCAGGGCATCGCCGGGGTCAAGAACGGCAACACCACGCACGCGGGCGCCACCTTCACCGGGGTCGCCGAGCGCAACGGCAAGGTGCTGCTCGTCACCGTCATGAACCCCTCCTCGGAGGAGCAGCACGCGGTCTACCGGGAGGCCGCCCGGCTGCTCGACTGGGGCTTCGCCGCCTCGGGGAAGGTGACGCCGGTGGGCGAGCTGGTGCCGCCGCTCTCGGCGCGGACGGCGTCCCCCGAGGTGAAGGAGGTCACGGCTCCGGCGCCCGGGAAGGAGGTCCCGCAGAAGCCGGTGCACGCGGCCGCTCCCGCCGGGTGGGCCGGCGGGGTGGGGATCGCACTGGCCGTGGCGGGGGGCGTCCTCGTCCTCCTGGCCGCGGGCGTCTTCCTGGTCAACCGTCGCTGGCCGCCGGCCGGGGCGGCGGCCCGTCGGCACCCTTCCCCGTCCTCGGAGGAGTCGGCGGAGTCCGTGGAGTCCCCGGAGGGGTCGTCGGGGGAGGCTCCGGCTCCTGATCGGAAAGGCCCTTCCGAGGTGACTCCGTAGCCGTCCAGGCCGCGCAGAAGAGCAGCAGTTTCGCGGTGAAGTTGATCCAGAGGAGCAGGGCGACCGGGACGCCGAACGCCCCGTACATCGACTTCGCCGCGACCCCCTTCATGTAGCCGCCGAGCAGCAGTTTCAGCAGCTCGAAGCCGACCGCGCCCATCAGTGCCGCCGTCACGAGGTCGCGGCGGTGCGGTTCGACGCCCGGCAGCAGCGTCAGCACGTACAGCAGGATCAGGAAGTCGGCGACGACGGCGACGAGGACGGCGGCCACCTGGAGCAGGATGCCGCCCGCTCCCCCGCCCGAGACGCCGAGCCGGTCGGCGCTCCAGCCGACGGCGGTGGAGCCGAGCCAGGAGGCCGCGAGCGAGCCGAGCGCGACGCCGCCGAGGCCGAGGAGGACCAGCGCGTCCTTGCCCTTGAGCAGGATCGGGTTGCCCTCGACGTCGTCGAGCCCCCAGACCGCGCGCAGGCACTCCCGCATGGAGCCGATCCAGCTGATGCCGGTGACGAGCAGGACGGCTCCGGCGACGATTCCGATGGTGCCGGCGTTGGCGACCAGACCGCCGATGTCGAGCTGGTCGGAGATGCCGGGGACCTGGTCGCCGATCTTCTTCTCGATGGTGCCGAGCTGGTCGTCGGTGAGGAGCGCGGCGCCGATCGCGGCGGCGACCGTGATCAGCGGGAAGAGCGCGATGAAGGAGACGAAGGTGATCGCGGCGGCGAGCCGCGTCCAGTGCGCCTCGTCGAGGGTCTCGTACGCGTGCCAGCCGTGGGTCCGCATGAGGCGGGCGATCCACGGGCCGATGACGGGGAGTCCGGTCAGCCAGTCCATGTCGTACGTCTGCTCCTCGCGCCGTCGGACCACTCGGGTCACTTGGATCCCCCGGACACGAGAATCCCCCGCCGGGGCGCGGGGATCCGCGACCGACATCCCGTACGGGCGCGGGCGGTCCCGGGTCGTGGAGGTCCCTGCCCGGTTCTCACCGCGCTTCTCGCGCTCCCTGCCTTCCTTCGGGCATCCGTTCCGACGAGCCGCCCCGTAATGCCGTCATAAGCCCCATATCCGGCTATACGGTCAGCTCCATGGCTGTCGAGACCCGCGTCCCGGACGAGGACTGCGAAGCGATCAGCGGCTGGGGCCGCACCGCCCCCACCCTCGCGCGCGTGCACCGGCCCCGCGGGTACGCCGAGGCGGTCGAGGCCGTCCTCGCCCGCGGCCACCGGGGCGTCGTCGCCCGCGGTCTCGGCCGCGCGTGCGGCGACGCCGCGCAGAACGCCGGCGGCACCGTCCTCGACATGACCGGCTTCGACCGGATCCTGGCCGTCGACACCACCGCCGGGCTCGTCGTCTGCGAGGCGGGCGTCACCCTGCACCGGCTGATGGAGTCGCTGGTGCCGTTCGGCTGGTTCGTCCCGGTCGTCCCCGGCACCCGGTACGTGACCGTCGGCGGCGCGATCGGCGCCGACGTCCACGGCGGCGACCACCACGTCTCGGGTTCCTTCGGCCGGCACGTGACCGCGCTCGAACTCCTCACCGCCGACGGGGAGATCCGCACCGTGCTGCCCGGGACCCCGCTCTTCGACGCCACCACCGGCGGCATGGGCCTGACCGGCGTGATCCTCTCGGCCACCCTGCGGCTGCTGCCCGTCGAGACCTCCCTGATGCGCGTGGACGCCGAGCGCGTCCCCGGCCTCGACGAGCTGATGGCCCGGCTCGCCGACGGTGACCGCCGGTACCGCTACTCCGTCGCCCGGATCGACCTGCTCGCCCGGGGCGCCGCCACCGGCCGCGCCGTCCTGACCCGCGGCGACCACGTCCCGTACGACGCGCTGCCCCGCCGCCACCGGGCCCGCCGCACACCGCTGGACTTCCGGCCGGGGCGGCTGCCCGCACCGCCGCCGTACGTCCCCGGCGGGCTGCTCGGCCGCACGTCCGTCGGGCTCGTCAACGAGCTCTGGTACCGCGGGACCCCCCGCGCCGCCACCGGCCGGCTCCAGTCGCTGCCGGCCTTCTTCCACCCCCTCGACCGCGTCCCGCACCGGAACCGGATCCACGGGCCCGCGGGCTTCGTCCGGTACCGGTTCGTCGTCCCGTACGGGCAGGAGGACGCCCTCCGGCGGATCGTGCGGCGGATCGCGGACCGGCGCTGCCCCTCCTTCCCCGCCGTCCTGCAGCGGTTCGGCGCGGGCGGCCCCGGCCCGCTCTCCTTCCCCCTCCCCGGCTGGGCCCTCTCCCTCGGCCTGCCCGCCGGCCTGCCCGGGCTCGGGCGCTTCCTCGACGCGCTCGACGAGGAGGTCATGGGCGCCGGCGGCCGGGTCGACCTCGCCGAGGACTCCCGGGTCCGGCCGGAGAACCTGGCCGTGATGTACCCCCGGCTCGACGAGTTCCGGGCGCTGCGCGCGGCGCTCGACCCCCGGTCCGTCTTCACCTCGGACCTCGCCCGCCGTCTCGGTCTCCAGGGCCCCCGGGCCCCCCAGGAAATCCAGGAGTTCACGTGAAGGACGCCTTCGGTGCCCCGCAGTCGCTGCTCGTCCTCGGCGGCACCTCCGAGATCGGGCTCGCCACCGCCCGCCGGCTGATCGCGCGCCGCACCCGCGTGGTCCGGCTGGCCGGCCGCCCCTCCCCCGCGCTCACGGCCGCCGCCGACTCGCTGCGCGCGCTCGGGGCGGACGTGCGCACCGTGCCCTTCGACGCGCTGGACACCGGGTCGCACGAGGAGCGGCTCGGGAAGGTCTTCGCGGAGGGCGACGTCGACATGGTGCTGCTCGCCTTCGGGGTCTTCGGCGACCAGGCGCGCGACGAGTCGGACCCGGTCGCCGCCGCCCGGGTCGCGCAGACCAACTACACGGGCGCCGTCTCGGCCGGCCTGGTGTGCGCGGGCGCGCTCCAGGCGCAGGGGCACGGTTCGCTGGTGGTGCTCTCGTCGGTGGCGGGCGAGCGGGCGCGCCGCGCCGACTTCATCTACGGCTCGTCGAAGGCGGGCCTCGACGCGTTCGCGCAGGGCCTGGGGGACGCGCTGCACGGCACGGGCGTGCACGTCATGGTCGTACGGCCCGGGTTCGTGCGTTCGAGGGCGACGGCGGGCCTCGCGGAGGCGCCGCTCGCGACGACCCCGGAGGAGGTCGCGGGCGCGATCGAGCTGGGGCTGCGGCGGCGCTCGGAGACGGTGTGGGTGCCGGGGTCGCTGCGGATGGTGACGGCGGCGGTACGGCACGTGCCGAGGCCGCTGTTCCGGCGCCTGCCGGTGTGAGGCGCGGCGCCGGGGCCTGGGCGGCGGGCGTGAGGCGCGGCGCCCGGGGCCCGGGCGGCGGGTCAGGCCGTCGGCGTCGGCGTGTCGACCGGGCTGCCGCCCTGGGCGGGGACGGCCGCGATCGGGCGGCCGCTGCCGAACTCGTAGTCGTACAGCTTCCGCCAGACCCCGTCCGGGCCCTGCTCGTAGAGCGCGAAGGAGCGGCAGGTCCAGGCCGCCTCGTACCCGGCGAGCTCCTCGAACGCCCGGTCCATCCCCTCCTCGGAGATGCCGTGCGCCACGGTGACGTGCGGGTGGTACGGGAACTGGAGCTCGCGCACCAGCGGCCCGGCCTCGTCGCGGATCCGGTGCTGGAGGCGGTGGCAGGCGGAGACGCCCTCCTCCAGCCTCACGTAGACGACCGGGGAGAGCGGGCGGAAGGTGCCGGTGCCCCGGAGGCGCACGGGGAACGGCTGGTGCTCGGCGGCGACGTCCGCGAGGTGGGCCTCGATCTCCGGCAGCCGCTCCTCGGGGACCTCGGTCGGCGGGACCAGGGTGACGTGCGTGGGGATGCCGTGCGCGGCCGGGTCCCCGAAGCCGGCGCGCCGCTCCTGGAGCAGGCTGCCGTAGGGCTCCGGGACCGCGATCGAAACGCCGAGCGTTACGGTCCCCACGTCGTTCTCCTCCGTCGTCCGTCGAAATGTGTACGGGTGGTGCAGCGCCAGTGTGCGGCCTGCACCGCCCTTTCGGCCAGGGTCCTTGGACTCAGTGCTTGGCGGGCAGGAAACCGATCCGCTCGTACGTCTGCGCCAGCGTCTCCGCGGCGACCGCGCGGGCCTTCTCCGCGCCCTTGGCCAGGACCGAGTCCAGCGTCTCCGGGTCGTCCAGGTATTCCTGGGTGCGGGTCCGGAACGGCGTGACGAAGTCCACCATGACCTCGGCGAGATCCGTCTTCAGCGCGCCGTACATCTTGCCCTCGTAGCTCCTCTCCAGATCCGCGACGGACGTGGCGGTGAGCGTGGACATGATGGTGAGCAGGTTGGAGACGCCGGCCTTGTGCTCCGGGTCGAAGCGGATCACCGTGTCGGTGTCGGTGACCGCGCTCTTGACCTTCTTCGCGGTGGTCTTCGGGTCGTCCAGGAGGTTGATGAGGCCCTTCGGCGTGGACGCCGACTTGCTCA
Organism: Streptomyces sp. NPDC107498; assembly: GCF_055582805.1. Lineage (NCBI taxonomy): Bacteria > Bacillati > Actinomycetota > Actinomycetes > Kitasatosporales > Streptomycetaceae > Streptomyces > Streptomyces sp. NPDC107498. The sequence continues at coordinate 43,552 of NZ_JBVJPE010000005.1, forward strand.
TCTTGATCGTCGGGTCCTGGAGGTCGTAGATCTTCGCCGTCTCCTTGAGGATGTACGGCTTGGGGATCGTGAACGTCTCGCCGAAGCGGCCGTTGAAGCGCTCCGCGAGGTCGCGGGTCAGCTCGATGTGCTGGCGCTGGTCCTCGCCGACCGGGACCTCGTGGGCCTGGTAGAGCAGGATGTCCGCGACCTGGAGGATCGGGTACGTGAAGAGGCCGACGGTGGCGCGGTCGGCGCCCTGCTTGGCGGACTTGTCCTTGAACTGGGTCATGCGGGAGGCCTCGCCGAAGCCGGTGAGGCAGTTCATGACCCAGCCGAGCTGTGCGTGCTCGGGGACGTGGCTCTGGACGAAGAGGGTGCAGCGCTCCGGGTCGAGGCCGGCGGCGAGCAGCTGGGCGGCGGCGAGCCGGGTGTTGGCGCGCAGCTCGGCGGGGTCCTGCGGGACCGTGATCGCGTGCAGGTCGACGACCATGTAGAAGGCGTCGTGGGTCTCCTGCAGGGCGACCCACTGGCGGACGGCGCCGAGGTAGTTGCCGAGGTGGAACGAGCCTGCGGTGGGCTGGATTCCGGAGAGCACGCGGGGACTGTCAGAGGCCATGCACATCATTCTCTCAGGTGTGGGGAGCGATCCCGACTGCCGTCCGCCGGGATCGCGGGAACGCGGTCGGACACGGGCGGGCACGGGCGGGCACCGTCTTCGGTGAGACCGGGAACACGGCGCGGCCGACGGTCCCGCGCCCCCGGGGACCGGGAGCGCGGGACCGGGAGGCCCGGGCTAGACCGGGAGGCCGGGGGCGGGGTGGGCGGCCATGAGGTCGGCGACCTCGGCGCGGACCGTGCGGAGGGCGTCCTCGTCGCCCGTGCCGGCGGCGGTGACGGCGCGGTCGATCCACTCGGCGACCTGCGCCATGTGCTCCGTGGTGAGCCCCCGGGAGGTGAGGGCGGGGGTGCCGATGCGGATGCCGGAGGGGTCGAAGGGCTTGCGGGGGTCGTACGGGACGGTGTTGTGGTTGACGACGATGCCGGCCCGGTCGAGCGCCTTGGCCGCCACCTTGCCCGGGACCCGCTCGGGGGTGAGGTCGATCAGGATCAGGTGGTTGTCGGTGCCGCCGGAGACCAGGTCGAAGCCCCGGGCGAGGAGCGCCTCGGCGAGGGCCCCGGCGTTGGCGACGACGGCGTGGGCGTAGTCGCGGAAGGAGGGCAGGGAGGCCTCGCGGAGGGCGACGGCGATGGCGGCGGTGGTCTGGTTGTGGGGGCCGCCCTGGAGGCCGGGGAAGACGGCCTTGTCGAGGGCCTTGGCGTGCTCCTCCGTGGACATCAGCATGGCGCCGCGCGGGCCGCGGAGGGTCTTGTGGGTGGTCGTGGAGATCACGTCGACGTGGCCGACCGGGGACGGGTGGGCGCCGCCGGCGACGAGGCCGGCGATGTGGGCGACGTCGGCGACGAGGACGGCGCCGGCCTCGCGGGCGATCTCGCCGAAGGCGGCGAAGTCGATGGTGCGGGGCAGCGCGGTGCCGCCACAGAAGATGATCTTCGGGCGTTCCTCGAGGGCGAGGTCGCGGACCTGGTCGAAGTCGATGAGGCCGGTGTCCCGGCGGACCCCGTACTGGACGCCGCGGAACCAGGTGCCGGTGGCGGAGACGCCCCAGCCGTGGGTGAGGTGGCCGCCCATCGGCAGCGCCATGCCCATGACGGTGTCGCCGGGCCGCGCGAAGGCGAGGTGGACGGCGAGGTTGGCCGGGGAGCCGGAATGGGGCTGGACGTTGGCGTGGTCGACGCCGAAGAGGGCCTTGGCGCGCTCGATCGCGAGGGTCTCGACCCGGTCGACGTTCTGCTGGCCCTCGTAGTAGCGGCGACCGGGGTAGCCCTCGCTGTACTTGTTCTGGAGGACGGTGCCGGAGGCTTCGAGCACGGCGGCGGAGACGTAGTTCTCGCTGGGGATGAGGCGCAGGGTCTCGGCCTGGAGCCGTTCCTCGGCGCCGACGAGGGCGGCGAGCTCGGGGTCGGCGGCGGCGAGTGCGGGGTGCTGCTGCGGGACGGTCATGCGGTGTCCTCCGGGCGTTCGGCGGAACGGTCCCGGGGCTGAGGTGCGCACGGGACCGGGATCCCGTGATGCCCAGGCGGGCGGCACCTCGTGTGGTGGAGCGCGCGCGGCTCCCCCGGGGTCGCTTCCCCGTGCGCCAGTCGCCGTGCGTGTCCCCACAGTAGCGGGCGCGCCGACGCCGAGGTTTCCCCGTCCGGCATCCGAGCGACGATAAGAAGGGGGCCACAGCCCCCTGGGGACGAGCCACCCCCCGAGCCGCAGGACGAACGGAGATCCCGTGTCGAGGACAGAAGAGGCGATCGCTTCCGCGGACGCGCACAGCGCGCACAACTACCACCCCCTTCCGGTCGTCGTCGCCTCGGCGGACGGCGCCTGGATGACCGACGTCGAGGGCCGTCGCTACCTCGACATGCTCGCCGGGTACTCGGCGCTCAACTTCGGGCACGGCAACCGCCGTCTGATCGACGCGGCGAAGGCGCAGCTAGAGCGGGTGACGCTGACCTCGCGGGCCTTCCACCACGACCGGTTCGCCGAGTTCTGCGCGCGGCTCGCGGAGCTGTGCGGCAAGGAGGCGGTGCTGCCGATGAACACGGGGGCGGAGGCGGTCGAGACGGCCGTGAAGACCGCCCGGAAGTGGGGGTACGAGGTGAAGGGCGTGCCGGACGGGCACGCGAAGATCGTGGTGGCGGCGAACAACTTCCACGGCCGGACGACGACGATCGTGAGCTTCTCGACGGACCACGAGGCGCGGGACCACTACGGGCCGTACACGCCGGGGTTCGAGATCGTGCCGTACGGGGACCTGACGGCGATGGAGGCGGCGGTCACCGAGAACACGGTGGCCGTGCTGCTCGAACCGATCCAGGGCGAGGCGGGGGTCCTGGTCCCGCCGGCCGGTTATCTGGCGGGGGTGCGGGAGCTGACGCGCCGGCGGAACGTGCTGTTCGTGGCGGACGAGATCCAGTCGGGACTGGGCCGGACGGGGCGGACGTTCGCGTGCGAGCACGAGGGCGTGGTGCCCGACGTGTACGTCCTGGGGAAGGCGCTGGGCGGCGGGGTGGTGCCGGTGTCGGCGGTGGTGGCCGACCGCGAGGTGCTCGGGGTGTTCCGGCCGGGCGAGCACGGGTCGACGTTCGGCGGGAACCCGCTGGCGTGCGCGGTGGCCCTGGAGGTGATCGCGATGCTGCGGACGGGCGAGTTCCAGGAGCGGGCGGCGGAGCTGGGCGAGCACCTCCACGCCGAGCTGGGGCTGCTCGTGGGCGGCGGCGCGGTGGAGGCGGTGCGGGGGCGCGGGCTGTGGGCCGGGGTGGACGTCGTGCCGTCCCGGGGCACGGGCCGGGAGATCTCGGAGAAGCTGATGGAGCGCGGGGTCCTGGTGAAGGACACGCACGGGTCGACGATCCGGATCGCTCCGCCGCTGGTGATCTCGAAGGAGGACCTGGACTGGGGGCTGGAGCAGTTGAGGACGGTGCTCTCGGTCTGACCCCGGGGCGGCGCCCGCGACGGGGCGCGGCGGGTCACAGGATCACGTGCGGGAGGAAGCGGGCGTACTCGTCGGTGACGGGGCCCGCCGACTCCCGGATCCCCAGCCCCGCCGCCTCGTCCTCGACGACCCACGCGCCGAGCACCACCCGGTTGCCGTCGAAGTCGGGCAGCGGGGCCAGCTCCTGGTAGCAGCAGGCCTCCCCGTCCCGTACGAAGGGCTCCGCACCGGCCTCGTGCAGGGTGACGCCCGCACCCTCGCGGCCGAGCAGCGGCTTGGCGACCCAGCCGACGGTGGAGGTGAGCTCGCGCGGTCCGTCGAGGTAGGCGGGCAGCAGGTTGGGGTGGCCCGGGTTCAGCTCCCACAGGATCGCGAGGAGCGCCTTGTTGGAGAGCAGCATCTTCCAGGCGGGTTCGATCCAGCAGGTCGTGCCGGTGCCGCCGCCGTTGTCGAGGGTGTCCAGGACGTGCGGGCCGAAGCGGTCGGTGGTCAGCCACTCCCACGGGTAGAGCTTGAAGCAGCTGCGGATGAAGCGGAGCCGGTCGTCCACGAAGCGGCGCGAGAGCCGGTCCCAGCCGATCCGTTCGACGGAGAGCGCCTCGGTGTCGAGTCCGGCCTGCTGGGCGGTCTCGCGCAGGTACGCGACCGTCATCAGGTCCTCGCCGAGTTCGTCGCCGTCCGAGTGGGCGAAGTGGACGGGGCCGGGCGGGAGGAGGGGGGCCTGGCGCTTCCAGGCGTCGACGAGCCGCTCGTGGAGGGAGTTCCACTGGTCGGCGCCGGGGAATCGTTCCTCCATCCAGAACCACTGCGGGCTCGCCGCCTCCACCAGGGAGGTGGGGGTGTCCGCGTTGTACTCCAGCATCTTGGCCGGGCCCGTGCCGTCGTAACGGAGGTCGAAGCGGCCGTACAGGGAGGGGAGTTCGGCCCGCCGCCGCCAGGACTCGGCGACCAGGCCGGCCAGCTTCGGGTCGGTGATCCCGAGCTCGGCGAAGCGGTCATGCTCGACGATGTGCGCGGCCGCCGCCAGGCACAGCGCGTGCAGCTCCTCGACGACCTCCTCCAGGGCCTCGACCTCGGGCAGCGAGAAGGAGTAGTACGCGCTCTCGTCCCAGTACGGGCGCAGCGAGCCGTCCGGGTGACGGGTCAGGGGGTAGACGAGCCCCTGCTCCTCGACCGTCCGCTGCCAGTCGGGCCGGGGCTCGATGGTGTGGCGTTCCACGGTGCCGCGCCCGCCTCAGCCGCCGCCGGTGCCGGAGCAGCCGAAGCCGCCGCTGTCGACGGCGGTCCTGTCGAAGCTGCCGCCGCTGACGCGCCTGTCGCGGACGGATCCGCCGTAGTAGTACGCGCCCCGGGTGGCGCTGCCGTTGTCGTCGTCGTCGCTTCCGCCGCCGCTCTCGCACCGGTAGCTGGGCAGTTCCTCCCGGGTCAGCGGGTCCACGCACCGCCTGTCCGGCTCCGAACCGCACGCGGTGATCGTCGCCGCGAGCACACCCATCCCGCCGAGCACCACCGTGCTCGACCTCAGCCTGCGCATGGCCGTCGCCTCCCCTTCACCGCGTCGCGTCCGTCGCGACCGCACAGTGTAGGCCGATGATTTCGGGCCTCAGCCCCTAGAGTCGTTTCGTGCTACTCGGGATGATTTGCGCGCTGGCCTCGTCCGTGTGCTTCGGCGCGGCATCGGTTCTCCAGGCGATGGGGGCCCGCGCCGCCGCGCCGGGGACGGGGAGCGGCGTCGACGTCGCGCTGATGGGGCGGGTCCTGCGGCAGTGGCGCTATCTCGCCGGGCTCGGGATGGACGGGCTGGGCTTCGTCCTGCAGATCGTGGCCCTGCGGACGCTGCCCATCTACGTGGTGGGCGCGGCCCTCGCCGCGAGTCTGGCGGTCACGGCGGTCATCGCCTCCCGGGTGCTGGGGGTGCGGCTGAGCCGGGTGGAGTGGGCGGCCGTGGCCGTGGTCTGCGCGGGGCTCGCGATGCTGGCGTTCGCCTCCGGCGAGGAGGGCCACCGGGAGGGCTCGGAGGCGCTGCGCTGGGCGCTGCTCGGGGTCTCCTTCGGGGTCCTGCTGCTCGGCTTCGGGGCGGGCCGGTTGCCGGAGCGGCCCCGGGCGCTGGTCCTCGGCCTCGGGGCCGGGTTCGGCTTCGGAGTGGTGGAGGTGGCGGTCCGGCTGATCGACGGCATCGACTTCACCGATCCCGCCTGGTACGCGCTCCTCGTCGGCGGCGGGGCCGCCTTCATCCTGCTGACCTCGGCGCTCCAGCGCGGCTCGGTGACCACGGCGACGGCGGGCGCGGTGCTCGGCGAGACGATCGGACCCGCGATCGTCGGGGTGGCCTGGCTCGGGGACCGCACCCGGGACGGGCTCGGCTGGCTGGCGGTCGCCGGCTTCGCCGTGGCGGTGGCGGGCTCCCTGACCCTGGCCCGCTTCGGCGAGGCGCCGGCCCCGGCTCCGGCCCCGGAGTCCGCCGCGCCGTAGGGGGTGGCCTGCCGATCGGACGGGACACCCCCTGGCGGGACCCTCACGACCCTTGCGGCAGCACCCCGCACAGGGCCCGGAGGGCGCCCTGCCAGCCGCTGTCGGGGGGCGTGGCGTAGCCGACGACGAGGCCGTCGAGGGTGGGCGGCACCGCGGGGCGGCGGAACCGGTTGACGCCCTGGACGGCGAGGCCGCGCCAGGCGGCGGCCCGCAGGGTGGCCTGCTCGGTGCCGGGCGGGAGGGCCAGGACGGCGTGGAGGCCGGCCGCGATCCCGCTGACCCGGGTCTCCGGCGAGTGTGCGGCGACGGCCGCCACCAGCTGGTCGCGGCGGCGCCGGTAGCGCAGCCGCATCGCCCGCACGTGCCGGTCGTACGCCCCCGAGCGCAGGAACTCGGCGAAGGCCAGCTGGTCCGGCGCGCTCGACGTCCAGTCCGCGCCCCCCTTCGCCGCCGCCACCTCCTGCGCGAGCTCCTGCGGCAGGACCATCCAGGCGAGGCGGAGTCCGGGCGCGAGGGACTTGCTGGCGGTGCCGAAGTAGACGACGCGGTCGGGGTCGAGGCCCTGGAGGGCGCCGACCGGCTGCCGGTCGTAGCGGAACTCCCCGTCGTAGTCGTCCTCCAGGACGAAGCCGCCCGAGGCGCGCGCCCAGTCGACGGCGGCCGCCCGCCGGTCCGGGGGCAGGGCGCCGCCCAGCGGGTACTGGTGGGCGGCCGTCATGAGGACGGCTCCGCAGCCGTCGAGTCCGGTCAACTCCTCGGTCCGCGTGCCGCGTTCGTCGAAGCCCAGGGCGGGGGTGCCGAGCCCGGCCCGGCGCAGGAGGTCGTCGTGGAGCCAGAGCCCGTACGACTCGACGGCCACGTCCCGTACGCCCCGGGCCCGCAGCACCTCGCCGATCAGCATCAGGCCGTGCACGAAGCCCGCGCAGATCACGATCCGCTCGGGCCGGGCGTGCACGCCCCGGGCGCGGGCGAGGTACTCGGCGAGCGCGGTGCGCAGTTCGGGCCGGCCGCGCGGATCGCCGTACCCGAAGGCCTCGTGGGGGGCGGCGGTGAGGGCCCGGCGGTACGCCTTGAGCCAGTCGGCGCGCGGGAAGGAGGCGAGGTCGGGGGAGCCGGACTGGAGGTTGTGGACGAGTGCGGCGGTCCGGCCGGTGCCGGACGGCGGCGCAGGGGGCCTCCCCTGCTCGGACGAAGCCGGGGGCCTGGGGGAGGCCGGCGCCGGGGGACGGGGCGCGGCGCGGCGGGCGACACGGGTCCCGGAGCCCTGCCGGGCGGTGAGCCAGCCCTCGGCGACGAGCTCGGCGTAGGCGTCGGCGACGGTGTTGCGGGCCATGCCGAGGTCGACGGCGAGCGAGCGGGAGGACGGCAGCCGGGCGCCGGGCTCCAGGCGGCCGCTGCGGACCGCCTCCCGCAGGGCGTCCATCAGGCCCGCGCGGAGCCGGGTGCCACGGAGTTCCAGGTGGAGGTCGGCCCCGAAAGTGGCCCAGTCGTTCGCCATGGAAATGGACCATACAGGTGCGCCATCGGCTTCGTACGGTGGTCGGCATGACGACGACGGAATCCACCGAGCAGACCGCGTACGCCCACGAGCACGCGCCCCGCCTCCCCCTCGCCGAGCGCGTCCCCGAGTTCTACCGGGCGATGATCCGGCTGGAGACGGCGGCCGCGAAGGACGTCGACCCGACCCTGTACCACCTGATCAAGCTCCGCGCCTCGCAGGTCAACCGCTGCGCGTTCTGCATCGACATGCACAGCAAGGACGCGCTGGCCGAGGGCGAGAGCATCGAGCGGATCGTGCAGCTCGCCGCCTGGGAGGAGTCCCGGCACTTCTACACCGAGCGCGAACTCGCCGCGCTCGCCCTGACCGAGGCCGTCACCGTCCTCACCGACGGCTTCGTGCCCGACGAGGTGTACGCACGGGCCGCCGCGCACTTCGACGAGACCGAACTCGCCCGGGTCATCGCCGCGATCGTCACGATCAACGCCTGGAACCGGATCGGCGTCACGACGCGCATGACGCCGGGCCACTACACCCCGAAGTCCGCGTAGTGAGCACCCCGGCGGCCGCTTCGAAGCCCGCCCCGGGGGTCGCTTCGGAGCCCGCTTCGGCGGGCGTCCCGGAGGCCGCTCCGAAGAAGGCCGAGGCCCTCCGCGCCCTGCACCACGGCCGCGCGGGCGGCAACCCTCTCGTGCTGCCCGGCCCGTGGGACGCGGCGAGCGCCCGCACCTTCGAGGCCGCCGGCTTCCCCGCCCTCGCCACCCCGAGCGCCGCCGTCGCCGCGTCCCTCGGCCACGAGGACGGGGCGACGCCCGCCGACGAGATGTTCGCCGCCGTGGCGCGCGTCGTCCGGGCCGTCTCCGTCCCCGTCACGGCGGACCTGGAGGGCGGGTACGGGCTGTCCGCCGCCGAACTCGTCGAGCGGGTGCGGGAGACCGGCGCGGTCGGCGTGAACCTGGAGGACGGCGACGCCACGAACGGCCTCAAGGACCCCGAGGCGCACGCGGAGTGGCTGGCGGAGGTGCGGGCGGCGGCCGGGCCGGACCTCTTCGTGAACGCGCGCGTCGACGCGTACCTCCGCGGGGGCGTCGCCGACCCCGCCGGGGAGGCGCTCGCCCGCGCCCGCCTCTACGCGGCGGCGGGCGCGGACTGCGTGTACCCGATCAAGGCCCCGCCCACCGACCTGCCGGGCCTGCGGGCGGCTCTCGGCGACCTGCCGATCAACACCCTGTCCCTCCCGGACGGCCCGTCCTTCGCCGAACTCGGCCGCCTGGGCGCGACCCGCGTCACCTTCGGCCCCGGCCTGTTGTTCCGGTCCCTGCACGGGCTCGCGGACCTGGCGGCCGAGGTGCGGGCGCAGGCTCAGTAGGCGCCGGGACGGAAGAACTGCAGGGCCACGCGGAGCCGTTCGCGCTGCTTCGGCCAGTCGGCGTCCGGGCCGGCGGCCAGGATCGCGTACTGGTTGCCGTCCCCGGCGGTGAAGGCGCGGTCGACGACCTTGCGGCGGCCGCCCTCCCGGTCGTACGCGTACACCAGCTCGGCGGAGTCCGCGGGCGCGCCGGGCTCGCCCGTGACCCGTTCGAGGCTGATCTCGCCGTAGCCGGGCTTGTTGGTCCGGCCGTCCTCGGAGGCCCCGCGCAGCGCCTCGTACGGCGTCATGCCCGCCTCCTGGATGACGAAGACCTGGATCAGGCTCCGCCCGTCCGGGGCGTTGTAGAACACGCCCTGTTCGGACTCGGTGCGGTTCCAGCCCTCGGGGACGGCGATCGTGAAGCCCTTGAGGTCCTCCTGGGCGCGGTAGCCGGGCGGGGGCACGTCGTCCGGGGGCGTGGACGTGCCGGACGGGGACCCCGTCGGGGTCCCCGACGGGGTCTCGGAGGTCGGCCGGTCCGTCTCCGTCGTGGCCGGGACGGAGGCCGGCGGTCCCGCCGCCGGGCCGCTCCCGTCCCCGCTCCGGCCCCAGACCAGCCAGGCCCCCGCGGAACCCGCCGCGAGGACGGCCACCGCCACCACTGCCGCCAGGACGACCCGCGAACGGGCCCGGGGCGCCGGGACGGGCGGCGCGGGGTACTGCGGACCACCGGCGTCGGGGGCGTACCCCGGGGGGCCCGGGAGGTGCCCCTGGCCGTGGCCCGGAGCGCGGTCGGGGGCGTAATCGAGGGCGTACTCCGGCGCGTACTCCGGGGGAGGCGGCGGCGGAGGCGCCACCGGTCCGGCGGTCCCGGCGCCCTGCGGGGGCGGCGGCCCGGCAGGGGCGACAGGCCCGGCAGCACCCTCCGGGACCACCGGCCCGGCAGCGCCCCCCGGCGCCACCGGCCCGGCCGGTGCCCCGTCCCACGGGGGTGCGGGCGTGGTCTCCGTTCCTCCGCTCTCCCAGCTCTGCGTCTCGTCGTTCCAGCGGGCCCCGCCCGCCGGGGATCCCCCGTGACCGCTCATCTCATCCTCCGAGCAGGGCGCCGACGGCCTGCCCCACGGCCACGCCCGAGGCGAGGATCCCGGCCACCGCGCCCGCGTCCGTGAGGGCGCGGCGCAGGGCGGCGAGCCGACTCGTGCCCGCGCGCCCGGTGCCCTCGATCTCGTCCTCGGCGTCGGCGAGTTCGGCGTCGAGCGCGGTCGTCCCCTCGGTGGGGACGACGCCCTCCAGGTCGGCGCGGAGCCGGCGGATGGCCTGGAGCAGCTCCTCCTGCCGGGCGTCGCGGGCGGGCGGCGTGCCGTTCACCGTGCTGGTGACGGTGTTGCTGTCGCCGATGGTGACGTTGCCGCCGGTGTTGGTGACGTGAACGCCGCCGCGGTCGCGGGAGTTCCCTGTCTCAGCCACGGTCGCCTCCGGTCGTGGAAGTGGTGAAGGTCTTGCTGGTGACGGTGTTGTGGTGCCCGACGGTGACGTTCCCCTTGGTGTTCTCGATGAACGTGCCGCCCTCGGCCACGTGGACGATCTTCTGCTCGAACTCGGCGGTCTCGTAACCGGCTTCGCGGAGCGCGATCGTCACGCCGTTCGCGACGCGGTCCTGCACGCTCTTCAGGTAGCGGCTGACGTCCATCTCCTGGAAGAGGGAGGCCTCGTCGTCGGAGCCGAGTTCGCGGACCGAGGTCCACGGGCCCTCGGGCAGCGCGTTGGTGTGGCCGGCGGTGAGCACCCGCCACAGGTGGACGAGCGCGCGCCCGATGGTGACCACGGCCCGTCCGGCCGAGCTCGGGGTCCGGCCGAGCGCCCAGACGGCCTTGCCGAAGTGGTGGTTGTGGCGGTAGCGGTGGGCGATCCGGTCGGCGTCCCGGTAGAGCCGCTTCACCGGCCGCAGGACGTGCGGGGCGACCTCCAGCATCAGCATGCCGCCCTGGGTGTGGACGCGGACGAAGACCGTGGTGACGATCTCCTCGCCCCAGCCGCCGACCCGGACGCGGAGGAAGTGGCGGCGGGTCTCGCCGCCCTCCTCGATGGCGCGCGAGCGGTGCGCCTCGAAGGCCTCGGGCGTGTACGGGGCGCTCGTGCGGGCCGGCAGTCCGTCGACGGGCAGGAAGACGACCTCGTCGATCTCCAGCTCGCGCAGCCGGTCCCGCACGGCCGCCCGGAGTTGCGGCGAGCCGTGGGGGGAGGGCACGCGGAGCGCCTCCAGGAGGGGGACGACGTGCCGCAGGACGGCGCTGTTGTCGAGCGGTTCGGGCGCCTTGCCGTCGAGGTTCTTGCGGGGGCGCAGCTCGACGGAGAGCGACCAGGGCTCGTACGGGGAGCCGGCGCCGCAGAACGGGACGTCGGCGTCGTACATGATCAGCCGGTCGTGCTGTTCGATCCGGATCCGGTCGCGCAGCCTGCGGAAGCGGGCGCCCTCGGCGAGCTCGGCCGGGTCGGAGCGCCGGTCGGCGAAGCGCTCGCGGGACAGCTCCTGGGTGAGCGCGCGGGCGAACTGGCCGCGCTGGGCGGCCACCGCCCAGGCCACGAGGAGCGGCACGGCGATGGTGATCCACACCTCCAAGGGGCCGATGCCCCACATCTCCTGGGCGGCGAGGCCGACGGCGAGGTCGAGGAAGCCGGCCGTGTCGGAGACCTCGCCGAGGAACTCGCCGCCGGACTCGTCGTCGCCGAGCGCGAGGAAGAGGAGGAACAGCGCGGACTGCAGGAACATGAGCCGGCCGTACCAGCGCAGCAGGAACGCGAGGACGACCCGGTAGACGGGGGCCGCGGCGGTCGCGGACCGGCCGCGCACCCAGCGGGCGACGCCGAGCACCAGGAAGGGGGCGAGGAGGAGCGCGACCAGGCCCTTGGTGAGGGGGATCGCGACGATCCAGAGGGCGAGGATCCCGGCGGCCCAGGCGAGTTCGACGCGGCGGGCGCGCAGCGCGTGGGCGAGGACGCGGCTCGCGTCGTAGCCGAGGGAGGGGGCGGCGAAACGCTCCTCGTGGACGTACAGCTGGTCGATGACCGCGTCACGGAAGCCGTCGTCGAGGTACGTGCCGGCGCAGAGCAGCCGGGTCGCCTCGCTGGCGGCCGGTAAGCGGCGCGGGTCGACGGCGGGCGACGGCCCGCCGGACTGGTGAGGTACGAACGACTGCGCCAAGACTCCCCCGATGGTGTGGAACCGCCCGTGTTTCCGGCCCGGTCGGCCGGGAACCGAGGGGACAGCATAGGGGAGGCGGGAGTTCCGTGTCGGCCCGAAAAACGGCGCCCCCGGGCCGTACGGTCGGTCGTACGGCCCGGGGGCGCCGGGTGTGCGGAGCTGCGGTCGGCTTCGGACGGGACCGAGCCGGCCGGGCTCAGATCAGGCCGAGCTCGCGGACCGCGTCGCGCTCCTCGGAGAGCTCCTTGACGGAGGCGTCGATGCGGGCGCGGGAGAAGTCGTTGATCTCCAGGCCCTGGACGATCTCGTACGTGCCGCCCTTGCAGGTGACGGGGAAGGAGGAGATGAGGCCCTCCGGTACGCCGTAGGAGCCGTCGGACGGGACGCCCATGGAGGTCCAGTCGCCCTCGGCGGTGCCGTTGACCCAGGTGTGGACGTGGTCGATGGCGGCGTTGGCGGCGGAGGCCGCGGAGGACGCGCCGCGGGCGTCGATGATCGCGGCGCCGCGCTTGGCGACGGTCGGGATGAAGGTGTCGGCCAGCCACGCCTCGTCGTTGACGGCCTCGGCGGCGTTCTTGCCGGCGATCTCCGCGTGGAAGACGTCCGGGTACTGGGTCGCGGAGTGGTTGCCCCAGATGGTGAGGCGCTTGATGTCCGTGACCGAGGAGCCGGTCTTCTGGGCCAGCTGCGTCAGCGCGCGGTTGTGGTCCAGGCGGGTCATCGCGGTGAAGCGCTCGGCCGGGACGCCCTTGGCGGCGGACTGGGCGATCAGGGCGTTGGTGTTGGCCGGGTTGCCGACGACGAGGACCTTGACGTCGTCCGCGGCGTGGGCGGCGATGGCCTCGCCCTGCGGCTTGAAGATGCCGCCGTTGGCGGCGAGCAGGTCACCGCGCTCCATGCCCGGGCCGCGCGGGCGGGCGCCGACGAGCAGGCCGATGTTGGCGCCCTCGAAGCCCTTGTTCGGGTCGTCGAAGATGTCGATGCCCTTGAGCAGCGGGAAGGCGCAGTCGTCGAGCTCCATGGCGGTGCCCTCGGCGGCCTTCACGCCCTGCGGGATCTCGAGGAGGCGCAGCTTGACCGGCACGTCCGCGCCGAGCAGGTGGCCGGAGGCGATGCGGAAGAGCAGCGCGTAGCCGATCTGGCCGGCCGCGCCGGTCACGGTGACATTCACGGGAGTGCGGGTCATGGCGATCTCCGTAAGACAGCTGGCGGTGGGGGTCCCTGCCCCTGGTGCGGGATAGCTCTCTTGATCGATCGGTGTCTCGACATGAAGAGATATCCAGCGGTCAGGCTATCCGACCCGGGCCCTCGCGAATCCCCGACCCCTTGTGGTCCGGCTCACTGCCACCCGTCCGGGGACCGCCGCCCGCCCCGACGCCGGGCCGAGGTAGCGGAATGGTCACTTCCGTGCCACAGCGCCCCGACGGAGCTTGAACAGCCTTGGTGCGTACATGACTCTTGATCGTGCCGGCGCCCGCCCTCCCACGGGGGAGAGGGCGGGCGCCGTGCCCACGAGCCGGACGGTTACGTCACCGTGAGGTGGAGTACGTCCTCCAGGAACGGGATCCGCAGCCACGGCCCCGGCTGCACCATGAGCGCGAGCAGCACGATCAGACCGCCCATCACCCCGTACGTGATCATGTCCGTGAAGCGGGAGCGGACGGCCAGCATGCCGACGGACGGCAGCGCCCGCCGCAGCGCCGCTCCCGTGAGGAGCGCCGCGCCGACCAGGACCGCCCCGATCCGGAAGGACTGCGGGAACGGATCCGTCCCCACCACGAGCAGGCCGAGCCCCGCGAGCACGAGGACGGTGAGCAGCGGCCACTGGCGCGCGGGCGCCGGCGCGTCGCGGGGTGCGGCCCGGCCGCCGCCCTCGGGGCGCGCGGTGTCGGTGGTGAGCCGCTGCCGCGGACCGCGCTTCACCCCGCCCTCCGCCGCACCGTCCGCGGTGTCCGAGCCGCCCGCGGCGTCCGAGCCGTCCGTACCGTCGAGGGCATCCGCGCCGGTGACGACGTCCGTGTCGGCCACGGTGTCCGCGCCGTCCGGGTTTCCGGGCACACCCGGGGTCCCGGAGGTCACCTCAGAGCGCCGCGGCCGCGCGCTCGGCGGCCTCGACGACGTTGACCAGGAGCTGCGCACGGGTCATCGGGCCCACGCCGCCGGGGTTCGGGGAGATCCAGGCGGCCACCTCGGCGACGCCCGGGTCCACGTCGCCGACGATCTTGCCCTCGTCGTTGCGGGAGACGCCGACGTCGAGGACGGCCGCGCCCGGCTTCACGTCCTCCGGCTTGACGAGGTGCGGCACGCCGGCCGCCGCGACGATGATGTCGGCGTTGCGCAGGTGCGCCGAGAGGTCCCGGGTGCCGGTGTGGCACTGGGTCACGGTCGCGTTCTCGGAGCGGCGGGTCAGGATGAGCGGCATCGGACGCCCGATGGTGACACCGCGGCCGACCACCACGACCTCGGCGCCGTTGATCTCCACGCCGTGGGCACGGAGCAGGGTGACGATGCCGTTCGGCGTGCAGGGCAGCGGCGCGGGCTCGTTGAGGACGAGCCGGCCGAGGTTGGTCGGGTGCAGGCCGTCCGCGTCCTTGGACGGGTCCATCAGCTCCAGGATGCGGTTCTCGTCGATGCCCTTGGGCAGCGGCAGCTGGACGATGTAACCGGTGCAGGCCGGGTCCTCGTTGAGCTCCCGCACGACCGCCTCGATCTCCTCCTGGGTGGCGGTGCCCGGCAGGGTGCGCTGGATGGAGGCGAGGCCGACCTCCGCGCAGTCGCGGTGCTTTCCGGCGACGTACTTCTGGCTGGCCGGGTCGTCGCCGACCAGGACCGTGCCGAGGCCGGGCGTGACGCCCTTCTCCTTGAGGGCCGCCACACGGACGGTCAGATCGGACTTGATCGCGGCTGCGGTGGCCTTGCCATCGAGAATCTGGGCGCTCATGGAGACATCCTCCCGGATGACCCCCGCCTTGTTCCAATTCGCCCGCGAGGAGAGATCGGTGATGCGGAGCGGGAGGTTGCACTTGCACAACTCCGCTGCGTATCGACTGGACAAGCGGTCGGCGTAGCGACGACGATGCTCCGCGTAGTACCGCGGAAAGTGCCGGGGGGAAATCCGCTCAAATGCCGTGAAAGTCCTCCGCGCGGGCCGCGTCGTCCCCGCACAGAGAAATTCACGGAGGAACCCCGCGATGAGCTTCGGCGATCCGAACAACCCCTACGGCCAGCAGCAGGGCCAGGGACAGCAGCCGGGCTACGGCTACCCGCAGCAGACCCCGCAGGGCGTGCCGCAGCAGGGCTACGGCTACCCGGCGGCCCCGCCGTACGGCGGCGGCTACCCGGGCGCGGCCATGGAGATGCCGGGCAGCGTCAAGGGCGCGCGCGTGATGCTGTGGATCATGAGCGCGTTCAACGTGATCGGCGGCATCGCGGCGATCGCCGTGTCCTTCGCCTTCGACGGCGATCTCGAGAACTCGTACGGCACGTCCGCCGACACCGAGGCCTTCGCGGACCTGGGCCAGGGCATCATGATCGGCGCCGGCATCATCTCGCTGATCTTCGCGGTCCTCGGCATGGTGCTCGCCGCCAAGTTCAAGTCCGGCGGCAACGGCGTCCGGATCGGCGCGATCGTCTGGGCCTCGTTCGCGGTGCTGTTCAGCCTCTTCTCGCTGCCGCTCGGCATCGTGAGCCTCGCCCTCGGCGTCCTGATCATCGTCTTCGTGGCGAAGTCGGACGGCTCTGCCTGGTTCAACCGGAACAGGCAGCAGTACTGAGCCTGACCCGTGCGTGAGGGGCGGGACCCGTACGGGTCCCGCCCCTCACGCACGTCACCGCGGCCGTCAGCGCCGCTTCAGGACCGCGAAGCCGTCCGAGCGGTGGGTGATCTCGTACCGCGCCTCCGGGTGCAGTTGCGAAGCCAGTTGCGCCGGATCCGACACCTGCTGCCCCCAGCCGCGCAGGTCGAAGGCGAGGTAGTCCGGGGTGGCGCCCTTGGCCGTGCCCACCCAGTAGACCCGGTGCTCCGCCGTGAGGTGCGCGAGGAGCGGGACGTCCGCCTCGACGCTCGCCCCCTCCGGCACGGCGTCGACCGCCGCCCGCGCCTCCAGGGTCCGGCTGTCCGTCCGGTACGTCTCCGGCTTCAGCAGCTCCCGCAGCGGCAGGTTCGCGGCGAGGACGAGCGCGACCGCCGTCGCGACCGGGATCACGACCTTGCCGTACGAGACGAGCCAGGCGCGCGGCGAGGTGCCGGCCGAACGGACGCCGTCCACGAGGGCCAGGAAGACGATCGGCATGAGGACCGCGCTGTAGTGCCAGTGCATGCCCCAGTGGTTGGCGTCCTGGGAGAGGAAGCGCCAGCCCAGGGTCGGCAGGACGAGCAGGACCAGCGGGGAGCGCAGGGCCAGGAAGCCGGTGACGGCGAGCAGGTAGAACACCATCTCCCAGCGCTCGCCCGAGACGAGGGCGTCGCCGATGACCTGCCCGAAGGAGGTGTCGGCGCCCTGGCCGGTCTTCTCGATCTTGGCCCAGTAGTCGTACTGGCCGAGCCGGCTCGCCGCCGGGATCAGGACGAGCACCGTCAGCGCGAAGGCCGCCGCGCCGAAGCCGGCCAGGGCCGCGCCGAGCCGCCGCTGACCCTTCAGGAAGAGGACCGCGCCGACCATGGCGACGGTGAGGCCCATGTCCTCCTTGACGAGGACGAGCGGGGCGGACCAGGCGGCGGCCGCGGTCCAGCGCCCGAAGAGGAGGGCCCGGCAGACCAGGGCGAGCAGCGGGACGGCGAAGGCGATCTCGTGGAAGTCGGACCTGACGGCCTCCTGGAGCCCCCAGGAGAGGCCGTAGGCGACGGTCAGCCCGATGCCGGCGGCCCGGCTGCCGAGGATCTGCTGCGCGGTGCGGCCGACGACGACGGCGGAGGCGGCGAAGAGCGCGGCCTGCCCGAAGAGCAGGGAGACCGGCGAGGGCCAGATCCGGTAGAGCGGCGCGAGCAGGGCGGTGACGGGGCTGAAGTGGTCGCCGAGTATCTGGAAGCCGGGTCCCTTGATGTCGACGACGGGGGCCCGGAACTCGGCGTACGCCCGGACGGACTGCCCGAAGATCCCGAGGTCCCAGGAGGGCGTGCGGAAGTGCGCGTACTGCACCCAGGAGTAGAGGAAGTACAGGCCGCAGAGGACGCCGGCGAGGATCAGGTACGGACGGAGCGGCGCCGGGGCCGGGCCGTCGGACGGTTCCGTGTCGGTGGTCTCCGCCGGGGGCCTGTTCAGTACGTCCAACACCACGTCCCCCACTACCGGCGGCCGACAAAAGAGCAACCCATTAGACCAGATTCCACCCGTTCGGAGGATCTGCCGCGGGCCCGGGAACGGGAGCGGCCCGTCGGCACCCGTGAGGTGCCGACGGGCCGCTCCGCGGTGGTCACCGTCAGTGGAAGAAGTGGCGCGTGCCCGTGAAGTACATCGTCACGCCCGCCTTCTCCGCCGCCTCGACGACGAGCTCGTCGCGCACCGAGCCGCCCGGCTGCACGACCGCCTTCACGCCGGCCGCGGTGAGGATCTCCAGACCGTCGGGGAAGGGGAAGAAGGCGTCGGAGGCGGCGTACGAGCCGCGCGCCCGCTCCTCGCCCGCCCGCTCGACGGCCAGCTTCGCGGAGTCCACCCGGTTGACCTGGCCCATGCCGACGCCGACCGAGGCGCCGTCCTTGGCGAGCAGGATCGCGTTGGACTTGACCGCGCGGCACGCCTTCCAGGCGAAGGCCAGCTCGGCGAGCTCCTCGGCGGAGAGCGCCTCGCCGGTCGCGAGGGTCCAGTGCGCCGGGTCGTCGCCCTCGGCCTGGAGGCGGTCGGTGACCTGGAGGAGGGCACCGCCGTCGATCGGCTTGACCTCGACCGGGCCGGCCGGGGCGCCCTCGGCCCTCAGGACGCGGATGTTCTTCTTCTTGGCGAGGATCTCGACCGCGCCGTCCTCGTAGCCGGGGGCCACGATGACCTCGGTGAAGATCTCGGCGACCTGCGCGGCCATCTCGACGGAGACCGGGCGGTTGACGGCGATGACGCCGCCGAACGCGGAGAGCGGGTCGCAGGCGTGCGCCTTGCGGTGGGCCTCGGCGACGTCCGCGCCGACCGCGATGCCGCACGGGTTGGCGTGCTTGATGATCGCGACGCAGGGCTCGACGTGGTCGTACGCGGCCCGGCGCGCGGCGTCGGTGTCCGTGAAGTTGTTGTACGACATCTCCTTGCCGTGCAGCTGCTCGGCCTCGGCGAGGCCGCCCGTGCCGTCGACGTAGAGCGCGGCGCCCTGGTGGGGGTTCTCGCCGTACCGCAGGACGTTCTTGCGCGCGTACGTGGCGCCCAGGAAGTCGGGGAAGCCGGAGTCGTCGGCCGCCGCGTAGTCGTCGGCGAACCAGGAGGCCACGGCCACGTCGTACGCGGCGGTGTGCTGGAAGGCCTCGGCGGCGAGCCGCTTGCGGGCGGTCAGGTCGAAGCCGCCGGCCCGGGCGGCGGCGAGCACGTCGGCGTACCGGTCGGGGCTGGTGACGATCGCGACCGACGGGTGGTTCTTGGCCGCGGCGCGGACCATCGACGGGCCGCCGATGTCGATCTGCTCGACGCACTCGTCCGGGGTGGCGCCGGAGGCGACGGTCTCGCGGAACGGGTACAGGTTCACGACGACGAGGTCGAAGGGCTCCACGCCGAGCTCGGCGAGCTGCGCGCGGTGCGACTCCAGGCGCAGGTCGGCGAGGATGCCCGCGTGCACGCGCGGGTGCAGCGTCTTGACGCGCCCGTCGAGGCACTCGGGGAAGCCGGTCAGCTCCTCGACCTTGGTGACCGGGACCCCGGCGGCGGCGATCCTCCCGGCGGTGGAGCCGGTGGAGACGAGCTCGACACCGGCCTCGTGCAGACCGCGGGCCAGCTCCTCGAGCCCCGTCTTGTCGTAGACGCTGACCAGCGCGCGGCGGATGGGCTTAACGGTGTCCGTGTTCACCGACATGAACCTTTCGTCCCTCAATGCGGTAGCCGTGCCGGGCGAGGCGCCCCACGACGTCGACGAGCAGCGAGCGCTCGACTTCCTTGATGCGCTCGTGCAGAGCGGCTTCATCGTCCTCGTCCCGCACCTCGACCACGCCCTGGGCGATGATCGGGCCGGTGTCGACACCGTCGTCGACGAAGTGGACGGTGCATCCGGTGACCTTCGCGCCGTAGGCGAGGGCGTCGCGCACCCCGTGGGCACCGGGAAAACTGGGCAGCAGCGCCGGGTGGGTGTTGACGAGCCGGCCACCGAAGCGGGCGAGGAACTCCTTGCCGACGATCTTCATGAAACCGGCCGAGACGACGAGGTCCGGTTCGTGCTCGGCGGTGGCCTCGGTCAGCGCGCGGTCCCACTCCTCGCGGGTCGCGTGGTCCTTCACCCTGCACACGAAGGTCGGCAGCCCGGCCCGCTCGGCCCGCTCCAGACCCACGATGTTCTCGCGGTCGGCGCCGACGGCGACGATCTCGGCGCCGTAGCCCTCGGGGTCGGCGGCGATGGCGTCGAGGAGGGCCTGCAGATTGGTACCGGACCCGGAGACCAGGACGACGAGGCGGGCGGCAGCCACAGGGGTCACTCTTTCCGTGGTGTTTGTGCGGTCGTACGAACGAATCGTGCCCCTCGATACGGGGAACCCTACGAATGGCTCGACCGTCAGCAACGATACCGGCACACCGGACGGCCCCCACGGGACGGGGGCGGACCAGGGCGGTAGCGTCAGGGTCCGACGCCAGCAGGGGCCGTGGGTGCGGCCGCGGTCACGACGACAGAGGGAAGACGTTCAGCAGATGCCGGAACGCCAGTCCACGGACGACAACAACCCGTTCGCGCCGCCGCCCGAGGGCAGGCCGGATCAGCCGTGGCAGCCGCGGCGACCGGAGGGCCCGGACGACGACGCGTCCGGTTCCCCGGACTCGTCGGGGCCGTCCGACGGCCGCTGGAGCCCGCGCCAACCGGGCCCTTCGCAGGACGGCTTCGGCCGGGGGCCGGAGCGGCAGGGAGGCGGCCAGGGCGGGCCGGAGGGCGGCCCCGGACAGGGCGGGCCCGGACGCGGCCCGGGGATCCGCTGGGACCCGACGGACCCGGCCCAGCGGAGGGCGCGGTACGCGATCCTCTCGGGCATGTGGGGCTTCTTCTTCGCCATCTTCGAGATCCCGGAGCTGGCGCTGCTGCTCGGCGCCCTCGGTCTCTACTGGGCGATCAGCTCGCTGCGCGCCAAGCCGAAGGCGGCCGCGGAACTGTCGCCGACGTCACAGCCCCCGTCGGCACAGCCCCCGTCGGCGCAGCCCTCCCCGGGACGTCCCTCGGGGCAGGGCGCGTCCGCCGCGACCGCGCCGCTCCGCTCGATGCGGACGGCGGCGATCAGCGGTCTCGTCGCGGCGAGCCTGGCGCTGATGATCGTGGCGGTGGGCTTCACCATGCAGCTCGTCTACCGCGACTTCTACGAGTGCCGCGACGACGCGCTGACCCACGCGGGCCAGCTGGCCTGCAACGACCTCCTGCCGAAGCCGCTGCGCGCGGGCTTCGGAGTGCGGGAGTAGCCGGCCGGCGTCAGTCGGCGGCGGACGGCGGGGAGGGCTCCCAGGCCGCCGGGAGGCAGCCGTAGGACTCGTCACCGGGGTCGTCGCCGAAGGGATCGGCGTACGGGACGGTGGACGGAGCCGTGTACGGACCGGTGTACGGGCCGGGGCGCGCGTCGGCGGGCGGGGCGGCGGGCGGTGCCGCGGGCCCCTCGGCCCCCGGGGCGGCGGGCGCGCCGCCCCGGGGGCCCGGCTCCGTCCCGAGCCCGGCGCCCCCGTCCGCCCTGTCGCCCCCGTCCGCCCCGTCCTCCCCCTGGGCGTCGGGTCCGGTCGGTGCCTGCGCCTGGGGTCCGGGGGCCTCCGCCCGGGCCTCCACGGGACCGGCCGCCGCGACGGACGCGGCCACCGGCGTCGGCGGCGACGTGGGCATCGGCGGAGGGGCGGGCATCGGCGGGGACGCGGGCGACGGCGGGAACACGAACGACGGCGCGGGCACGAACGACGGCGCGGGCACGGGCGCGGCCGAGGCCCGGGACTTCCTGGAGCGCGGCACCCGGCGGCCCCAGGCCCGTACCCCGAGTGCCACCGGGACCCCCGCGCAGGCTCCCCACAGCATCGCCGCCGCGCCCGTCTGCCACCACACGGGGCCGAACGCCGAGAGCCGGCCGGTGCCGAGCGGGCCGCCCGCCGCGGCCGCCAGGAAGGCGACGGCCGCCCCGCACCCGCCGGCCGCGCCGAGCGCCGTCAGGGCCGCGTCCCGGGCCGACCAGGTCCGGGCGGCCCGGCCCGCGTGGTGGCCCTGGAGCAGCGCGGCGGCCAGCGGGACCGCGGCGGTCGCCCAGCGGACCCAGGTGCCGTGCCCCTCCGCGGGCAGCGCCGCCAGGAGCGGGAAGGGCGGCACGGCCGGGTCGCCGCTGAGGCCCAGGGGGGTCGCGAGCGCCCCCGTACCGAGGACGAGGCCGGGTCCGAGGCCGTACGCGGCTCCCCAGACGGCCGCGTTCGGCAGCAGCGCCAGGGCGAGCAGCAGGACCGTCACCCGACCGGACCACTCCCCCGCGAGGCCTTCGAACGAGGCCTGCGCCGGGCCCGCGTGCCAGACGAGCGAGACCGCCGCGGCCACCGCGCCGCCGCCGAGCAGCGTCAGCGTTCCGAGCCCGGCGGCGCGCAGGGCGGCGGCCGCCTGCCGCTGCCCGGGCAGCGGGCGACCGAGCGCCGTCCAGACGCCCGCGCCCGCCGCGCCGGTGACGACGACGGGCAGCCAGAGA
Source organism: Streptomyces sp. NPDC107498 (assembly GCF_055582805.1). Classification (NCBI taxonomy): domain Bacteria; kingdom Bacillati; phylum Actinomycetota; class Actinomycetes; order Kitasatosporales; family Streptomycetaceae; genus Streptomyces; species Streptomyces sp. NPDC107498. The sequence goes on from NZ_JBVJPE010000005.1 coordinate 65,407, forward strand.
CCGGCCGTGACGAGGTCGGCGGGCAGCGGGCCGCTCTCGCTGTAGACCACGACGGCAGCCGCCACCAGCAGGTATCCCCCGGCGACGGCGGCGACGGCGCCGCCCGGCGCGGGTCGCGGCCGGGTCCCGTCGCCCCCCGGATCGAGGGTGTCGCGGGCGGTCCGGTGCACGAGCCAGACGGGCAGGGCGGTGAGCAGCAGCGGGGCGAGGCCGAGGGGGGCGGGCAGGCCGGACAGGGTGTCCGTGCGGACCAGGTCCACGCCGTGGGCGAGCAGCCAGAGCCCGGCGGCGACGTGCAGGGCGCCGACGGGACCGCTGTCGGGGTACGGGGAGCCGATCCAGGCCGCGATCACCAGGACCGCGAGGACGCCCAGGCCGAGTCCGGCGGCGACTCCGCCCCGGACGCAGGCGGTGGCGAGCGCGGCGGAACGGCCGCCCTGGACCAGGGGGTGCTCGGTCACGTGGGTCACGGGGCCATGCTGCCAACGACACGCGCTTTCGCCGCGTAACAGGCAAACATCCGTTGTGTCGCTCAATATACGTTTATGTACTTTTCCGCCCAGAGCAGCTCTGCGGGAGGTCGAGACCGATGAGCCGGAGCACCGCGGATTCCGCATCCTCCGCCCCCCTGCCGACCCCGAAGGAGCGGCGCAGGTTGCGTGAGGCCCTCGCCCTGAGCGAGGAGCAGGTCGCCGAGGCCATGGGCGTCACGAAGGCCACGGTGCGGTCGTGGGAGACCGGGCGCTCGGCGCCCCGGGGCCGCAAGCGCGAGGCGTACGCGAAGCTGCTCGGCACCCCCGAGCCGGAGCGCCCGCTCCCGACCGGGCCCCGGCCCACGGGCCTCACCCGCTCCGAGGCGGAGCCCCGGGCCCGGGCGGCCCGGGAGACCGGATCGCAGACACGGGCGGAGGCGCCGGACGAGACCCGCGCGGCCCGGCCGCAGGTGCAGGCGCACTCCCAGCCTCAGCAGCAGCAACAGTCGCAGCCGCCCTCGCCGTCGCAGTCGTCGGCTCCGGGCAGCGTGCGGCCCCGGGCCGCCGTCAAGCGGGCCGCCAAGCCGCCGCGGGCCCCGTCCCCCGCGCCGGCCATCGCGCCGGGCCCCGCCCGCAAGGCCCCCTCGAAGCCGTCGGAGCGGCTGAAACCGGTGGCGACGGCGGAGGCGCCCGCGGAACCGGACGCTCCTGCGGAACCGGACGCCCCCGCGGGGCCGTCGTCCCTCACCCCCGAGGAGGCCTTCGACGCGCTGTACGCGTACGCCGCGCCCGGTCTCGTCCACCAGACGTACCTGCTCACCGGCCGTCGCCGGCTCTCCCGGGAGGCCGTCGAGCGCGCCTTCCACCACGCCTGGCAGTGCTGGCCCGAGGTCGCCGTGGACGCGGACCCGGTGGGCTGGGTGCGGGCGGCGGCGTACGAGTACGCCCTCTCCCCCTGGCACCGGTTCCGGCGCGCCCACCGGCACCCCGACGCCCCGCCGGCCGAGGCGAGCCGTCGGGCGCTGCTCGGCGCGCTCCTCGAACTGCCGCCGCCGTACCGCCGTACCGTCCTGCTCTACGACGGGCTCGGCCTGGACCTGCCGGAGACGGCGGCCGAGACGGAGGCGAGCACGCCCGCCGCCGCCAACCGGCTGCTGCACGCCCGGACGGTCCTCGGCGAGCGGGTCCCCGAGCTCACCGAGCCGGAGGTCCTGCACCGGCGTCTGAGCGCGCTGGTCGCGGAGGCGCCGACGGTGACGCTGCCGCCCGCCCGCGCGGTCCGGGCGGGCAGCGAGCGCCGGATCCGCGGCTGGACGCGGGCGGTGCTCGGGGCGACGGCGGTCCTCGTCGCGGTGACCGGGTTCACGGTGGTGACCGCGCCGACCCGCTACATCCCGGTGAACGTCCCCGGCGAGGCCGTCGAAGGCGTGCCCGTGCGCGGCGGCCCGCAGAAGCTCCGCCCGGAGGACCTGGAGCTCCGCGACAAGCTGCGCTCCGAGCCCAACCCGGGCCCGGAGCGACTGGTCCCGGCGGTCAGCTAGGGCCCGTCCGGGCCGGTCCCCGGCCGACGGACACGAAGCGGGCCCCGCCCCTCCCGGTCTCCCGGGAGGGGCGGGGCCCGCTCGCGTACTGCCTGTCAGGCCGCTGTGCGTGTCAGCCCGTTCAGCCCGCGAGGATGGCGCGCGCCAGCTTGGCGGTCTCGGTCGGCGTCTTGCCGACCTTGACGCCGGCGGCCTCGAGGGCCTCCTTCTTCGCCTGGGCGGTGCCGGAGGAGCCGGAGACGATGGCGCCGGCGTGGCCCATGGTCTTGCCCTCGGGCGCGGTGAAGCCCGCGACGTAGCCGACGACCGGCTTGGTGACGTTGGCCTTGATGAAGTCGGCCGCGCGCTCCTCGGCGTCGCCGCCGATCTCGCCGATCATGACGATCAGGTCGGTGTCGGGGTCCGCCTCGAACGCCGCGAGGGCGTCGATGTGCGTGGTGCCGATGACCGGGTCGCCACCGATGCCGACGGCGGACGAGAAGCCGAGGTCACGGAGCTCGTACATCATCTGGTACGTCAGCGTGCCGGACTTCGAGACCAGGCCGATGCGGCCCGGCTTCGTGATGTCGCCCGGGATGATGCCGGCGTTGGACTGGCCCGGGGTGATGAGACCGGGGCAGTTCGGGCCGATGAGGCGGGTCTTGTTGCCCTTCTCGACGGCGTACGCGTAGAACGCGGCCGAGTCGTGGACGGCGATGCCCTCGGTGATGACGACGGCGAGCGGGATCTCGGCGTCGATCGCCTCGACCACGGCGGCCTTCGCGAAGGCCGGCGGCACGAAGAGGACCGAGACGTTGGCGCCGGTCTCCTTCATGGCCTCGGCGACGGTGCCGAAGACCGGGATCTCCGTGCCGTCGAAGTCGACCTTGGTGCCGGCCTTGCGCGGGTTCACGCCGCCGACGATGTTGGTGCCGTCACCGAGCATGAGCTTGGTGTGCTTCATGCCCGTGGCACCGGTCATGCCCTGGACGATGACCTTGCTGTCCTTGTTGAGGAAGATAGCCATGGCTGTGGTTTCCCCTGTCCCTTACTTCGCAGCCGCGAGCTCGGCGGCCTTGTCGGCCGCGCCGTCCATGGTGTCCACGCGCTGCACGAGCGGGTGGTTGGCGTCCGACAGGATCTTGCGACCCAGCTCCGCGTTGTTGCCGTCGAGACGGACGACCAGCGGCTTGGTGACCTCTTCGCCCTTCGAGGCGAGGAGCTCCAGGGCCTGCACGATGCCGTTGGCGACCTCGTCACAGGCGGTGATGCCACCGAAGACGTTGACGAACACGGACTTGACGTCCGGGTCGCCGAGGATGATCTCCAGGCCGTTCGCCATGACCTCGGCGGAGGCGCCGCCGCCGATGTCGAGGAAGTTGGCCGGCTTCACGCCGCCGTGGTTCTCACCGGCGTACGCGACGACGTCGAGCGTCGACATGACCAGGCCCGCGCCGTTGCCGATGATGCCGACCTGGCCGTCGAGCTTGACGTAGTTGAGGCCCTTGGCCTTGGCGGCAGCCTCGAGCGGGTTGGCTGCGGCCTTGTCCTCGAGCGCCTCGTGCTCGGGCTGGCGGAAGTCGGCGTTGGCGTCCAGGGAGACCTTGCCGTCGAGGGCGATGACCTCGCCGGAGGCGACCTTGGCCAGCGGGTTGACCTCGACGAGGAGCGCGTCCTCGGCGACGAAGGTGTCCCACAGGGTCACGAGGACCTCGGCGACCTTCTCGGCGACCTCGGCCGGGAACTCGGCCTGGGCGACGATCTCGCGGGCCTTCTCGATGTCGACGCCCTTGTTGGAGTCGACCGGCACCTTCGCGAGCTTCTCGGGGGTCGTCGCGGCGACCTCCTCGATGTCCATGCCGCCGGCGACGGACGCCATGGCGAGGAAGGTGCGGTTGGTGCGGTCGAGGAGGTACGAGACGTAGTACTCCTCGACGATCTCCGGAGCGGTCTCCGCGATCATCACCTTGTGGACCGTGTGGCCCTTGATGTCCATCCCGAGGATGTCCGTCGCTCGGGCGACGGCCTCGTCCGGGGTGGCGGCCAGCTTGACGCCGCCGGCCTTGCCGCGGCCGCCGACCTTCACCTGCGCCTTGACGACCGACTTGCCGCCAAGACGCTCGGTGGCCTCGCGCGCCGCCTCAGGCGTGTCGATGACTTCACCGGCCAGCACCGGTACACCGTGCTTGGCGAAGAGGTCCCTCGCCTGGTACTCGAACAGGTCCACGCGCGTCCGTCCCTTTTCTGATGATCGCGGTTCGTTGTCTGCGTGGGCGTGCCGCGAAGGGCAACGTGACTGCGCTGTCACAAGGGAGGCGTTCACGGAGTCCGTGGACGCGGCATGTCCGTCTCGCAGGTTATCCCCGTGGGCCGTGGGTCCCTAAATCGCAGATCACAACAGAGCGGTGATACGGGTCACAGAACGTACGGGCCGGGGGGCTGTGCGTAGGGGTGGCGGGACGGGCCCGGAGGCCCCTCGTGGCAGGCGGCGACTGGCCTGCGGGGTTCTCACGACGCGCCGGGGGTCGAGGTGAGGACCGCTCCGCCACCCGTGTGATATGGACCTCAGTCGGGTCGCGCGCGCCCGTGCGGGTGGTCCCGCGACGACGGATTCCGCAGCCCCGGCCCTCCGGCATCGGCCCTCCGACCCTCCGGTGTCAGCCTTCCGGTCTCAACCCTCCGGTATCGGGAGCGGGCGCTTCTCCAGGGCGGCCGCCATGATCTCCGGGAACAGGTCGGGGGTGCAGGCGAAGGCCGGGACGCCGAGCGCGGCGAGCGCCGCCGCGTGGTCCCGGTCGTACGCGGGGGCGCCCTCGTCGGAGAGCGCGAGCAGCGCGACGAACTGGACGCCGGAGGCCTTCATGGCCGCGACCCGCTTCAGCATCTCGTCCCGGATGCCCCCCTCGTAGAGGTCGCTGACGAGGACGACGACGGTGTCGGCGGGGCGGGTGATCCTCGACTGGCAGTAGGCGAGGGCGCGGTTGATGTCGGTGCCGCCGCCGAGCCGGGTGCCGAAGAGGACGTCGACCGGGTCGTCGAGCTGCTCGGTCAGGTCGACGACGGAGGTGTCGAAGACGACGAGGCGGGTCGCGAGCGACCGCATCGAGGCGAGCACCGCGCCGAAGACGGCGGCGTGGACGACGGAGGCGGCCATGGAACCCGACTGGTCGACGCAGAGCACGACCTCCTTCCTGACGCCCCGGGAGGCGCGCCCGTGGCCGACGAGCCGCTCGGGGACGACCGTGCGGTGCTCGGGCAGGTAGTGCTTGAGGTTGGCGCGGATCGTGCGGTCCCAGTCGATGTCCCGGTGACGGGGGCGGCTGATCCGGGCGGAGCGGTCGAGCGCGCCGTCGAGGGTGGCGCGGGTGCGGGCGGCGAGGCGCTTCTCCAGCTCGTCGACGACCTTGCGGACGACGGCCCGGGCGGTCTCCCGGGTCGTCTCGGGCATCGCCCTGCCGAGGGAGAGCAGGGTGCCGACGAGGTGCACGTCGGCCTCGACGGCCTCCAGCATCTCCGGCTCCAGGAGGAGGGCGGCGAGCCCGAGCCGGTCGATGGCGTCGCGCTGCATGACCTGGACGACGGAGCTCGGGAAGTACGTGCGGATGTCGCCGAGCCAGCGGGCGACGGAGGGCGCGGACGCGCCGAGCCCGGCCGAACGGTCCCGTCCGGTGCGGGGGCCGCTCCCGCCCGGGCGCTCGTAGAGCGCGGTGAGGGCTCCGTCCATGGCGGCGTCGGTGCCGGTGAGCGCCCGGCCGGTGCCGTCGGCCTCCCCTCCGCCCAGGACCAGCCTCCAGCGCCGCAGCCGCTCGTCGTCGGTGAGCGTCATGTGAGGGCCTCCGTTCCGGGGGTCGCGGGGGTTGCGGGGGTTGCGGGGATCCCGGGGGCTCCGAGGATGAGGTGGAGCAGCGGCAGCACGGCGTCCGCCCGCTCGGGGTCGGGTGTCGGGGCGAAGCCGGGCACGCCGGGCGCGGCGGGCCCCGGACCGCCGGCGCGGGGACCCCGCGCGACCAGCTCCCCGAGGGTGCGCCGCACGCCCTGCTCGTAACCGGAGAAGGTGCGCCGCAGCAGCGGCAGGACGTCGGTGAACGTCCCGGCCGGGACGGACGACAGCCAGGCGTCGACCAGTCCGAGGAGCCGCTCGTCGTGGACGAGGAGCAGCCCGCCGCCGGAGGCCCCGCCGACGAAGCCGTCGATCCAGGCGGCGGCGTCGGCGGGCGGGGTGCCGGGCGAGAGGGCGCGGCTCATGAGCAGGGCGGCCTCGCCGTCGTCGATCCGGCCCTCGTCGAGCAGCAGCCGGGCGGCCCGCCCCCGCAGGACGCCCGGTATCCGGTCGCGGTCGGCGAGCCGGCGCAGCACCCCGGCCCACCGGTCGACGAGGTCGGGGCGGTCCGGGAGGAGACCGATCGCCGTGTGGACGGCGTCGAGCCGGTCCCGCATCTGCGCGGCGGCGTCCGTGTCGAGTCCGGCGCAGGCGGGCGGCAGGCCGACGCAGATCCGCTCGGCGAGCCCGGCGGCGACCTCGCCGAGGGCCGCCGTGCCGGTGCCGCGGACGTCGCCGTAGCGCAGGGCGCGGGCCAGGGCCGGGAGGGCTTGCGCCAGGTGGGCGACGTCGGTGTCGAGCGCGGCCCGGTCGGCGAGCGCCCGCATGACGACCGGCAGCGCGTCCGTGAGTCCGGCGAGGAGGCACTGCTCGGCGAGGGCGGTGACGTCGCCGAGGGCGGTCGCCGCGAGGGCGCGGGACTCGGCCTTGGCGGTGGCGGCGGCCTCGACGGTGGTGCCCCAGACGCCGGCCTCGGCGACCTGGACGTGCAGCTCGGGCTCCCAGCGCAGCCGCCAGGTCTCCCGGAAGGTGCCGGTGCCGGCCCGCCCGGCGGCCGGCTCGCCCCAGTGGACGCCGAGGAGGCGCAGCCGGTGCAGCAGACGGCTGCGCTCGCCGTCGGTCTCCTTGCGGAGGTCGAGCACGAGCTCGCGCTCCTGGGCCTCGGGCTTGAGGCGCAGGGTGCGCCGGCGGCGGGCCAGATCGCGCTGGAGCGGCACGGCGGGGGCGCCGGCCGGCACCTCGCCGAGGACGTCGCCGACGACGAGGCGGTCGCGGACGAGGTCGAGCGGCACGTCGGAGCCCTCGCAGAGGACGGCGCGGACGGCGTCGGTCGTCTCGTCGAGGCCGGGGCGCGGGCGGCCGCGCAGGGCGGCGAGCGTCTCGGCGAGCCGGACGGCCTCGATGACGTGGGCGGAGGAGACGGGGTGGTCCTCGGCCCTGAGGAGCCCGGCGACCTTCGTCATCCAGCGCTCGACGGGCCGGTCGGGGGCGGCGAAGAGGTGTCCGTACCAGCCGGGCGCGTCGATTCCGGCGCCGTAGCCGGAACGGCGGGCGAGCCTGCGGTGGGTCCAGGGCACCCAGGTCAGCTCGGCCTTCGCCCGGGGCAGGCCCTTGAGGAGGGCCCTGTCGGCGGCGACGGTGGTCCTGCGGGTGAGGGCGGGCACGTGCCAGGCGCCGCAGACGACGGCGACGGAGTCCCCGAACTCCTTGCGGGCGGCGCGCAGCCGGAGCCGCATGTGCGCCTCGCGCACCAGGTCGCGGGGGTGGCCGCCGTGCCCGTACGTCTCGCGGAGGGCGCCCATGGCCTCGGCGAGGGCCTCGAAGGGGGCGGTGGGGTCGCCGTCCCCGCGCAGTTCGACGACGTCCTCCCACCAGCGCTCGGCGTCCTCGTACCCCGCGGCCCCGGCGAGTTCGGCGACCGGGTCGATCCGCGGGCCGCCGCCCGTGACCTCCTCCTCGTCCCTCCAGGTGGGGTCGGCGGCGGCGAGGGTGTGGGCGGCGGGCAGGTCGACGAAGCGGACGGCGGCGCCGTGGTCGAGGGCCCAGCGGATCGCGACCCACTCGGGCGAGAACGCGGCCATCGGCCAGAACGCGGCCCGCCCCGGATCGTCCACGGCGTGGGCCAGCAGCGCGACGGGCGGCCGCATGTCCGGGTCCGCGGCGAGCGCCACGAGGGCGTCGGCCTCGGCGGGCCCCTCGACGAGCACCGCGGCGGGCCGCGCCGCCTCCAGCGCCGCCCGCACCCCGCGCGCGGACCCGGGCCCGTGATGCCGCACCCCGAGCAGCAGGGGCTCCCCCCGCCGCCCACCGCTCCCACGAGGCCGGGAACCGACGCCCGGGCCCGGGGTGCCGGGGGCGGGGGCCGGGGACGCGACCGGCCCACGGGCCGTGTTCCGGGGCGGGTCCGGTGGGCGGGAGGTCCCCGGGACCGTGGCCGTGGACGTCATGCGCTCACCTCGCGGCAGGCGCGGTAGAAGTCCTTCCAGCCGTCTCTCTCCCTGACGACCGTTTCCAGGTACTCCTGCCAGACGATCCGGTCGGCCGCCGGGTCGCGGACGACCGCGCCGAGGATGCCGGCGGCGATGTCGCCGGGGCGCAGGACGCCGTCGCCGAAGTGGGCGGCGAGGGCGAGTCCGCCGGTGACGACGGAGATCGCCTCGGCCGTGGAGAGCGTCCCCGAGGGGGACTTGACCTTCGTCCGGCCGTCGGTGGTGACGCCGTCCCGCAGCTCGCGGAAGACGGTGACGACCCGGCGGATCTCGTCCACGCCGTCGGGCAGGGCGGGCAGTTCCAGGGAGCGTCCGAGCTGCTCGACCCGGCGGGCGACGATGTCGACCTCGTCCTCGGGGGTCGCGGGCAGCGGCAGCACGACGGTGTTGAAGCGGCGGCGCAGCGCGCTGGAGAGCTCGTTGACGCCCCGGTCGCGGTCGTTGGCGGTGGCGATCAGGTTGAAGCCGGGGACGGCCTGCACCTCCTCGCCCAGCTCGGGGACGGGCAGGGTCTTCTCGGACAGGATCGTGATGAGCGTGTCCTGCACGTCGGCGGGGATGCGGGTGAGCTCCTCGACCCGGGCGGTCATGCCCCGGGACATCGCGCGCATCACGGGGCTGGGGACGAGGGCGTCCCCGCTGGGGCCGTGGGCGAGGAGCCGCGCGTAGTTCCAGCCGTACCGGACGGCCTCCTCGGGGGTCCCGGCGGTGCCCTGGACGAGGAGGGTGGAGTCGCCGCTGACGGCGGCGGCGAGGTGCTCGGAGACCCAGGTCTTGGCGGTGCCGGGGACGCCGAGCAGGAGCAGCGCCCGGTCGGTGGCGAGCGTGGTGACGGCGACTTCCACGATGCGGCGCGGTCCGACGTACTTGGGCGTGACGACGGTGCCGTCGGGGAGCGTGCCGCCGAGGAGGTAGGTGGCGACGGCCCACGGGGAGAGGCGCCAGCGGGCGGGCCGGGGCCGGTCGTCGGCGGCGGCGAGGGCCGCGAGTTCGTGGGCGAAGGCGTGCTCCGCGTGCGGCCGCAGGGCCTCGGTGGCGGTCCGCGGCCGTCCCGGTCCGGTGTCCGTCTCGACACCGGAACCGGGCTTCGCGATGGTTTCGGGCACGGGCATGGCTCCCCCTCCAGATCGTTCGACCTGCTGTGCGATCCACCGTGCACCATGCCACTGACAATCGGATGTCACCGCAGGTCAGGACCGGTTGGAGAGGTGGGGGGAAGTCAGCCGGCGATCGACGATCGGCTCGACGCTCCCGCCGCCGACCTCGCACGTGACCTCACGCGCGGCCTCGCGGGTCTCGTTCGCTGAAACCGCCGGGTCGGGGACGTTGTCAGTGGCGGCCTCTACCGTCGACGACATGAATGCCATGGGGGTGCGTCGGACGGCGGAACAGGTGCTCGCGCTGGCACCTGACGAAGCGTCGCGCAGAGCGGGGAGCAAGCTCGGCACGGCCGGGCCCTGGTCGGAGACGGGGTGCGGCGACGGCGCCGTCTGGGGCCTGTGCAAGGGCAGCGGAAGCACGCCGTACCGGACGGTCGTCGACACCACGGGGCCCGCGTACTCCTGCGGTTGCCCCAGTCGGAAGTCCCCTTGCAAGCACGTGCTGGGCCTGCTGCTGCTCCGGGCGGCGGACGGGATCACCGCCGAGGGCTGCCCCGCGCCCGACTGGGCCGCGCAGTGGATCACCGCGCGGCGCGGCCGGACCGCGAGCGCGGACCCCCGGGCCGGGGAGGGGACCCCGGGGGCGACGGCGGATCCGGAGGCGGCGCGCCGCAGGGCCGAGCGCAGGGCGGCCCGGATCACCTCGGGCGCGCGGGAGTTGGAGCAGCGGCTCGCCGATCTGCTGCGCGGCGGCCTGGCGGTGGCCGGGCAGGCGGGGTACGGCCTGTGGGAGGAGACGGCGGCCCGCATGGTCGACGCCCAGGCGCCGGGGCTCGCCGGACGGGTCCGGGAGCTGGGGGCGATACCGGGGTCGGGGCCGGGCTGGCCGGTGCGGCTCCTGGAGGAGTGCGCGCTGACGCACCTCCTCGACCGGGCGTGGCTGGCGACGGACCGGCTGCCCGCCCCGTTCGCGACGACGGTACGGACCCGGGTGGGCCTCCCGTCCCCGGCCGACGGCGCCCCGGTGCGCGACCACTGGCTGGTCCTCGCGCAGTACGACGCGGCCGACGCCCGGTTGACGACCCGGCGGATCTGGCTGCACGGCACCACGACCGGGCGCACCGCGCTCCTGCTCTCCTTCGGCGCGGCGGGCCGGGCACCGCAGCTCGCGCTCCCCGTGGGCGCGCTGCTCGACGGCGAGTTGACGCCGCACACCGGCTCGGGGCAGGTGCGGGCGGAGCCGGGCGAGCGGTTCGTCCCGGTCGCGGGCCCCACCGCCCCGCCGGCGGGCGGCCCGGTCGGCGCGGCGCTCGACGCGTACGGTCGCGCGCTGGGCGGGGACCCGTGGCTGGACGCCTGGCCCGTGACGCTGGGTCAGGTCGTACCGGTGCGCGCGGAGTACGGCTGGCAGCTCGCCGACGCCGACGGCCGCGAGGCGCTGCCCCTGACGCCCGCCGCCCAGTCCCGGCCCGGCCTCTGGCGCCTGGTCGCCCTGTCCGGCGGCGCCCCGGTGACCGTCTTCGGAGAGGTCGGGCACCGGGGGTTCGCCCCGCTCGCCGCCTGGTCGCCGGAGACCCCGGGCGAGACGGTCCCCCTCATATGACGTCCGGCCACCGCGCACCGACCCACCGGAGGAGCCCGATGGACACGACCGCGACCGCCCCCGCCGCGCCGGCCGGGGGGACGACCGCCGACGACAGGGCGTCCGCCCCGTCCTGGGAGGAGCTCGTCAGCTCGGCGACGCTGGGGACGGACCGTCGGTCTCCCTCCGCGCTCGCGGGCTCCGTCGCGCCGCAGGACCTGCCGGGTGCCCTGCTCGACGCCGCCGCGCTGCACACCGTACGGCGCAGGGCGGGGCTGCGGCCCGGACCCGCCGCTCCCCTGCCGGAGCCCGCTCCGGAGGATCCGCGCGCGCCGCTGCCCGAGGCCGCCCGGCTCCGTCTCGACCAGCTGCTCGCCGACCGGGCCGCGCCCTCGCCCGCCGGGCGGCGGGGAGCCGCCCCCGACCTGGCCGAGCTGCTCCCCCAGTGGCTGGCCCTCGCCGACCGGCACGGCTACAAGGCGCCGGCCGCCGCCCTGCCCGCGCTGCTCGACGCGGCCAGGGCCCGCACCGACCTGCGCCCCCAGGCACTGCGTCTGGCGGGTCCGCGCGGCCTGTGGCTGGCCCGGTTCAACCCCGAGTGGAGGTTCGCCCTCCGGGGCCGGGGCGCGAGCGGCCGCCTCCCGTCCCCGAAGGACGCCGAGGGGGTCCGCGCACTGTGGGACGAGGGCCTGTTCGCCGAGCGGGTCGCCCTGCTCACCGCCGTACGGAGCGAGGACCCGGCCGCCGGTCTCGCGCTGCTCGCCTCGACCTGGTCCACCGAGCGGGCGGAGGACCGGCTGATGTTCCTGGACTCGCTGCGGGCCGGGCTCTCCGACACCGACGAGGAGTTCCTGGAGGAGGCCCTCGACGACCGCAGCCGCAACGTCCGGGCCACCGCCGCCGAGTTGCTCTCCGCCCTGCCGGCCTCCGCGCTCGCGGACCGGATGGCGGCCCGGGCTGCCACCTGCGTCGGCCTGGACCGGACGGCCCCGACGCCGACGATCACCGTCGAGGCCCCGCACGAGTGCGACGCGGCGATGCGGCGGGACGGACTGGTGGCGACGCCTCCGGCGGGCCGGGGCGAGCGCTCCTGGTGGCTGGGCCAGCTCGTCGAGGCGACGCCGCTGCCCTCCTGGCCGGCCAGGTTCGGGGGACGCGGCCCGGAGGAGATCGTGGCGCTGCCGGTCGCCGACGACTGGCAGGGCGAACTGCACGCGGCCTGGTGCCGGGCCGCCGTGCGACAGCGGGACCCGGCGTGGTCGCGCGCGCTGCTCGGGTCCCCGGCCGTCCCGCCCGCGACGGGCCCCGGCACCTCGTCCCTGGCCGAGCGCGCCCAGCTCCTGTCGACGCTGCCCGTGGAGGAACGGGCCTGCTGGGTCGCCTCGTTCGTCTCGGCCCACGGGCTGTCGGAGGCGTTCCAGCTGCTCGGCGTCTGCACCGTCCCGTGGGCGGAGCCGCTCGGTGTCGCGGTGATCGACGCGCTCGACATCGCGCGCGAGGCGGGCAGTTACCCGTGGAGCTTCAGTGGGGTGATGGGCCTGGCGGAGCGCTGCCTCGCCCCGGAGGCGGCGCACCGGCTGGAGGCCCTGACGGCCCGCCCGGACGAGTCGGAGGACAGCTCCCCCGGCGCGGGCGACTACTGGACGGAGGCCTTCCAGCGCCTGGTCTCCACGCTCCGGCTCCGCGCCACGATGCACGCCGAACTCACCCCGCCCCCATCCCGAGCCCCCTCACCGCCGCCCGGTTCCGTAACGACGCCCTCATCCGCCCGCGTACCGACGCCCGCCCCCGTACCGACGCCCGGTTCCGTACCGACACCCGCATCCGCCCCCGCCCCCGGTCCCGTACCGACGCCCGGCTCCTGAGGGGGGCGGCCCGGTCGGCGACCGCCGGGAAGGCGGCCGTGGCGGCCCCCGCCGAAGGCGGCCCGGTCGACCGGCGCGCCCCGGGACGCCGACGGGGCCCGTCAGAGAGGGCCCCGTCGGTGAAGGCGCGGGCTCAGGGCGCGCCGCGCGGCGGACTACGCGGCGGCGCGGACGTTCGCGTTCACCCACGCGACGATGGACGCGGTCGTCGCGCCCGGCGTGAAGATCTCCGCCACGCCCTTCTCCTTGAGCGGCGGGATGTCCGCGTCGGGGATGATGCCGCCGCCGAAGACCTTGATGTCCTCCGCGTCGCGGTCCTTGAGCAGTTCCAGGACCTTCGCGAACAGCGTGTTGTGCGCTCCGGAGAGGATCGAGAGGCCGATCGCGTCCGCGTCCTCCTGGATCGCGGTGTCGACGATCTGCTCGGGGGTCTGGTGGAGCCCGGTGTAGATGACCTCCATGCCCGCGTCGCGGAGCGCCCTCGCGATCACCTTGGCTCCGCGATCGTGGCCGTCGAGACCCGGCTTGGCGACGACCACACGGATCGGACCGCTCACACCCATCACTGCCTCCACATGCGACCCCCGCGCCTGACTGCCGGGGAGGTGAACGAACGTTGTCCCCAGCATCCTGCACCGGGCTGTTTCGCGATGCCGCCCGAGGGGGAAATCACACATTGGGACATGTTCGCTCTGCGCCGTCCCCGCTTTCGGGCCCTCCTCCTGGGCCCACCAGCCGCGAGCGGGGCCGGTCGCGAAGGGAGCCGCGACGAGGTCGCCGCGCCCGTGCCGCCGTCCGGGCGGTGCGATGCGCGGAGGACCGGGCGTACCGTTCGGCCCCGCGTGCCGTTCGGGAGGCCGGCCATGGAGCTCGCCAAGGTCACCGCCCTCATGAAGGCCACCGCGCTGGAAGTCGCGATCCTCACCGGCCATCTCGTCCTCTACCCGTCCGGGATCGTCGCCGAGCGGCTCTCCCCCGCCCAGCCGCCCACGACGACCGCCTCGGGCAACCGGCCGGTGATCCTCCTGCACGGCCTCGTCGACAACCGGTCGGTCTTCGTCATGCTCCGTCGCTCCCTCCTCCGGCACGGCCGTGACTGCGTCGAGTCGCTCAACTACTCCCCGCTCATCTGCGACCTGCGGACCGCCGCCGAGCTGCTGGGCCGCCGGGTGGACGAGGTCCGCGCCCGCACCGGACACGCCGAGGTCGACATCGTCGGGCACAGTCTGGGCGGGCTGATCGCCCGTTATTACGTACAGCGACTGGAAGGCCACTCCCGGGTGCGCACCCTGGTCACGCTCGGCACCCCGCACGCGGGCACCACGGTGGCCCCGCTCGCCGACGCGCATCCGCTGGTGCGGCAGATGCGGCCCGGTTCGGAGGTCCTGCGGGAGCTCGCCGGGCCCGCGCCGGGCTGCCGGACCCGGTTCGTGAGCTTCTGGAGCGAGCTGGACCAGGTGATGGTGCCGGCGGAGACCGCCCGTCTCGACCATCCCGACCTGCTCGTGCACAACGTGCGGGTGAGCGGCATCGGCCATCTCGCGCTGCCCGTGCATCCGACGGTGGCCGTCGGGGTCCGGGAGGCCCTCGACGCGGGCGGTCCGGTGGCCGTCGGAACGCGGGAGGAAGGACCCGGCGCCACCTCCGTCGCCTGACCTCACGGCACCGTTCTTCGAACGTTCATCGAACACAAGGCCAAAGCTCTCCACGCGACCTGGCAAAACGCGACCGATTGCCCGTTTCCTACAGGCCCAAACCCCTCCGAAGATTGTCCGCCGCGCATACCGCCGGGTACAGTCGCGCCACTGCTTACCCCCGGGACACCCCTCACGGGCCCGCCCCGGACTGGTCCTGCTGCCGAGGCGAGAGAGACGTTGGTGAACGACCAGCACCCCAACGCCGGGTACGTCGGCGACGGCGCCCACACCACCGGCAGTTTCGCCATCGACCCGCTGTTCGGCGCCTACCCCGACGGTCAGGCCGACCACAGCGGCCAGTGGGACCTCGGCCCGTACGCGGCCACCGGCACGTACCCGACGACGGGGCAGTACGACACCACCGGGCAGTACGACACCACGGGCCAGTGGGAGACCACGGGCCAGTGGACCGCCGCCGGCTCCTACGAGACCACCGGCGCGTACGAGACCACCGCGACGCAGTACGACACCACCGGACAGTGGGACGCCTCCGCCTGGACCGAGGCCCAGCACACCGGCCAGTACGAGACCGCCCACACCGGCGCGTACGCCGCCCAGGGCACGTACGGCTACGAGGCCTACGACGCCACCGGCCAGTGGGCCGCCCCCGCCTTCGCGACCGAGACCGGCACCTTCGACGCGACCGCGTGGAACCACGCGACCCCGGAGCCCGAGCCGGTCGTACCCCAGCAGTACGCCCCGCAGGCCGAGCACACGGCCGAGTTCGCCTTCGAGTACGTCCCCGCAGAGCACGAGGAACACCGGGAACACCAGGGACTCGTCTCCGACGAGACCTACGAGGCCGACGGGGCCTACGACCCGGCCGGGGCCGACGCCGGAGCCCCGGAGGCCCTCGACGGCGAGGACGCCGAGGACGAGACCCACGGCCACGACGAGCCGACCGCAGGACCGGCCGTCGAACTCCGTACGGAGCCGCCCCTCGCCGGCCGCCCCGTGCGCCGCGCCCCCGGCGGCAGCCGCGGCCGTCGCCGTACCCCCGCCAAACGGTCCGCGCTGCTGACCGTCGCCGTCCCCTCCGCCTGCGTCATGGGCGTCGCCGGCATCGCCGCCGCCTCCGTCGGCGGTCTCACCGGCTCCACCACGCCCGGCGGGCAGAAGGACGACACGACCGCGCTCGCCGCCGCCGACCCGGCCTCGGTCGAGCAGGTCGCCGCCAACAGCGCGCTCGACACCCAGCTCGCCGCGCTCAGCGCCGACGCCCGTGACTTCGGCGACCGCGCCAGCCGCACCCAGGAGCGCATCGACCTCCGCGCCCGCCAGGCGGCCGAGAAGAAGAAGCGCGAGGAGGAGGCGGCCCGCAAGGAGGCGCTGCGCCCCAAGTACCTGCTGCCGGTGAAGCTGCACCAGCTCAGCGCGCGTTTCGGCCAGGCCGGCGTCAACTGGATGTCGTTGCACACCGGCATCGACTTCCCCGTGCAGTACGGCACCCCCGTCATGGCCGCCACCGACGGCACCGTCCGCACGCAGTGGAACAGCGCCTACGGCAACATGGCGATCGTGACCTCCCCCGACGGCACCGAGACCTGGTACTGCCACCTGAGCAGCACCAAGATCCGCTCGGGTTACGTCAAGGCCGGCGACGTCATCGCCTACTCCGGCAACTCCGGCAACTCCACCGGCCCGCACCTCCACTTCGAGGTCCGGCCGGGCGGCGGCTCCGCGATCGACCCGCTGCCCTGGCTGCTGAGCCACGGCCTCAACCCGCTCGGCTGAGCTCCCGTACGGGAAGCACCCACGAGAAGCACCCACGAGGAGGGCCCCGGCGGATGACGCCGGGGCCCTCCTCGTACCGTCCGGCTACAGCTTCTCGACCGGCGCGTACCGCAGGAGCAGCCGCTTCGGCTTCTCGTCGCCGAAGTCGATCGTCGCCTGGGCGTCCCCGCCGTCGCCCTGCACCGCCATGACCGTGCCGAGGCCGAACTGGTCGTGCGTGACCCGGTCTCCGACCTTCAGGGAGATGACCGGCTTCTCGCCGGCGCGCCGGGTGGCGAAGCCGGAGGGGCCGGAGCGCGAACGGGAGGACGAGAGCGAGGAGGTGATCCCCGAGGTCGGCCCGGCGGGCTTGGCCATCGGGCCGGTCCGCTTCCACTCCAGGTACGCGGGCGGGATCTCCTCCAGGAAGCGCGAGGCCGGGTTGTACGAGGGCTGGCCCCAGGCGCTGCGCATCGACGAGCGGGTGAGGTAGAGCCGCTCACGCGCGCGCGTGATGCCCACGTACGCCAGGCGCCGCTCCTCCTCCAGCTCCTTCGTCTGCCCGAGGGCGCGCATGTGCGGGAAGACGCCGTCCTCCATGCCGGTGAGGAACACCACCGGGAACTCCAGGCCCTTGGCGGTGTGCAGGGTCATCAGGGTGATGACGCCCCGGCCCTCCTCGTCCTCGTCGGGGATCTGGTCGGAGTCGGCGACGAGCGCGACCTGCTCCAGGAACTCGGCGAGGGTGGCGGGCTCCTCGCCGCGCTCCTGCTCGAACTCCAGGGCGACAGTGGCGAGTTCCTGGAGGTTCTCGATGCGGGTCTCGTCCTGCGGATCGGTCGAGGCCTGGAGCTCGGCCAGGTAGCCCGTCCGCTCCAGGACGGCCTCCAGGACGACGGCGGGGCCGGCGCCGGACTCGACGACCGTGCGCAGTTCGTCCATGAGCGCGTTGAACCGCTTCACGGCGTTCGCCGAGCGGGCGGCCATGCCGTACGCCTCGTCGACCCGCTTGAGGGCCTGCGGGAAGGTGATCCTCTCGCGCAGGGACAGGGCGTCGATCATCGCCTCGGCGCGCTCGCCGATGCCGCGCTTGGGGACGTTGAGGATGCGGCGCAGCGGGACGTTGTCCTCGGGGTTGGCGAGGACGCGCAGGTACGCGAGGACGTCCCGGACCTCCTTGCGCTCGTAGAAGCGCACGCCGCCGACGACCTTGTAGGGCAGGCCGACGCGGATGAAGATCTCTTCGAAGACGCGGGACTGGGCGTTGGTCCGGTAGAAGACGGCGACGTCCCCGGCCTTGGCCTCGCCCGCGTCGGTGAGCCGGTCGATCTCGTCGGCGACGAACTGGGCCTCGTCGTGCTCGGTGTCGGCGACGTAGCCGGTGATCTGCGATCCCGCGCCCGCGTTCGTCCACAGGTTCTTGGGGCGGCGGGACTCGTTGCGCTCGATGACGGCGTTGGCCGCGGAGAGGATCGTCTGGGTGGAGCGGTAGTTCTGCTCCAGGAGGATCGTCGTCGCGTCCGGGTAGTCCTCCTCGAACTGGAGGATGTTGCGGATGGTCGCGCCGCGGAAGGCGTAGATCGACTGGTCGGCGTCGCCGACGACGCACAGCTCGGCCGGGCCGAGGTCCTCGTAGCCGGTGCCGACGAGCTCGCGCACCAGCGTGTACTGGGCGTGGTTGGTGTCCTGGTACTCGTCGACGAGGACGTGGCGGAAGCGACGCCGGTAGTGCTCGGCGACGTCGGGGAACGCCTGGAGCAGGTGGACCGTCGTCATGATGATGTCGTCGAAGTCCAGGGCGTTGGCCTCGCGCAGCCGCGCCTGGTACATCCGGTACGCCTCGGCGAGCGTCTTCTCGAAGCCGTCGACGGCCTGGTCGGCGAAGGACTCCTCGTCGATCAGCTCGTTCTTCAGGTTCGAGATCTTGGCGCTGAACGACTTCGGCGGGAACTTCTTCGGGTCGAGGTCCAGGTCCCGGCAGACCAGTGCCATCAGCCGCTTGGAGTCGGCGGCGTCGTAGATCGAGAAGGAGGAGGTGAAGCCGAGCTTCTTCGACTCGCGGCGCAGGATGCGGACGCAGGCGCTGTGGAAGGTCATGACCCACATCGCGTTGGCCCGCGGTCCGACGAGCTGCTCGACGCGCTCCTTCATCTCGCCGGCGGCCTTGTTCGTGAAGGTGATCGCCAGTATCTGGCCGGGGTGGACGTGCCGGGTGCCCAGGAGGTGGGCGATGCGGTGGGTGAGGACCCGGGTCTTGCCGGAGCCGGCGCCGGCGACGATGAGCAGCGGGGTGCCCGTGTGGACGACGGCGGCGCGCTGCTGCTCGTTCAGCCCCTCCAGGAGCGCGGCGGCGTCCACGACGGGCCGGGGGTGGCCGTCGCGGTAGTGCGTCTCCCGGGCGGGCGGGGGCGCGTCGAAGTGCTCCCCGAAGAGGTCGTGCGGGACCTCCTCCGCGGCCGGGGAGCCGTGCTCGTCGTCCTCGGGGTGGGGCGGGGGCTCCTCCGAGTGGTTCTGGAGGCCGGCCAGGAAGCTGTCGTCAAAGAGGCTGCTCATCGCCTCACGAGTCTAGGACGCCCCGCCGACATCCGGGTCCGCCTTCGGGACGGAGGTTGTGGAAGGGCTCACACCCAGAGGGTCGCGATGAAGATGTTCGCCGTGGTCAGGCCGCCGACGGCGGCGAAGAGGCCCTTGTCGACCCGCTCCTCGTCCCGCTTGACGTAGACGAGGCCGAGGATCACGACGAGGATCGCCAGCTTGATGCCGATCTTGAGGTTGTTCGGAGAGTGGTCGTCGGCCTGGTTGAGTCCGACGAGCGCGACGCCCGTGATCAGCATGGTCAGCGCGCCGTGCAGCATCGCGGGGCTGAAGCGGGCCGTACCCGCGCCCATCGCCTTCATCTGGGTGAGGAAGCCGCCGAGGAGGGAGGCGATACCGATGATGTGCAGGGCGACGAAGACATTGATGAGTACGTCCATGGGGCGGAGCCTAACCGGGGCCTTAGCACCGCTCTCCGGCCGGGTCCACTCCCCCCGCCGCTTCGGTCGGACAGCCGCCGGAATGACCCCGACCCCTCCCCCCGGACGAAAGAAACCGGTCCCGACACATCAACCGCCGTCAATAGCGGTCAACTCCTCGTCCGGCCGTGACCCCAGGATTAGCGTCCTCCACCAGGTGACCGGCTCCCCACCTCCGCCGGTGTTCCGGCGGCGTCGGTCACCCCCGCCGAGAAAACCCGGCGGCGGTCCGTCTCCCCTGTGCGGCCCGCCGCCGGCCCGGCGGGCACCGGCCCCCTCAGGGAAGAGGATGTGACCCGCCCTCGTGGCAGCGCACCGGAAGTCCAAACAGTCCCCGCTCGGCGCCTCGGCGGTCCGCACCGCCGCCACCCTCGCCCTCGCCTCCGCGGCGACGGCGACGCTCTTCGAAGGGTCCGGCCACGCGGACCCCCGGCCCACCACCGCCCAGGTCAGGGCGAAGGTCGACCGGCTCTACGAGGAGGCCGAGGCCGCCACGGAGCGGTACAACGGGGCGAAGGAGAAGGCCGACGAGGCGCGCGCCGCCTTCGACCGGCTGCGCGACGAGGCCGCCCGCAGGACCGAACGCCTCAACACCGCCCGGGACGCGCTCGGTTCCATGGCCGCCGCCCAGTACCGCTCCGGAGGGCTCGACCCCGCGGTCCAGCTCGCCCTCACCTCCGACCCCGACCAGTACCTGGAACGGGCCGCGCTCGTCGAGAAGGCCGGGGACCGCCAGGCGGCCGCCGTCACGGCCGTACGGCACGAGCTCTCCGCGATCGGGCGGCTGCGCGGCGAATCGGCGGGGAAGCTGACCGCACTGCGCGGGCACGAGGCGGAGCTGCGACGGCAGAAGGCCGTCGTCGTCGGCAAGCTGGCGGAGGCCAGGGCGCTGCTCGCCCGGCTGACCGAGGAGGAACGCGCGCGGTACGAGGCCGCCGCCACGGCCCGGGACGGCTCCGGCGCCTCGGCCCGGACCGACGCCCCGAGCCGTACGGGCACGTCCGGCGCCTCCCCGACGGTACGGGCCGACCGCTCCTCGGGCGGCGAGCGCGAACCGGTCACCGCCCCGGACGGACGGGCCGCCGAGGCCGTCTCCTTCGCCCGCGCCCAGCTCGGCAAACCGTACGTGTGGGGAGCGACGGGCCCCTCCGCCTACGACTGCTCCGGTCTCACCCAGGCGGCCTGGCGCGCGGCCGGTGTCTCCCTGCCCCGCACGACGTACACCCAGATCAACGCCGGCCGACGGGTCTCCCGCTCCCAGCTCGCCCCCGGCGACCTGGTCTTCTTCTACTCCGGGATCAGCCACGTCGGGCTCTACATCGGTGGCGGCCAGATGATCCACGCCCCCCGGCCCGGCGCCCCGGTGCGCATCGCCCCCGTCGACGAGATGCCCTTCGCCGGGGCCACCCGGATCGGCTGAGCCCCCGCTCAGACCAGACGGCGGGCGGTGGCCCAGCGGGTCAGCTCGTGGCGGTTGGAGAGCTGGAGCTTCCGCAGCACCGCCGAGACGTGCGACTCGACCGTCTTCACCGAGATGTAGAGCTGCTTGGCGATCTCCTTGTACGCGTACCCCCGGGCGATCAGCCGCAGCACCTCGCGCTCCCGCTGGGTGAGCCGGTCCAGGTCCTCGTCCACCGGCGGCGCGTCCGTCGAGGCGAAGGCGTCCAGGACGAAGCCGGCGAGGCGCGGCGAGAAGACGGCATCGCCCTCCTGGACCCGGAAGATCGAGTCGACCAGGTCGGTCCCGGTGATCGTCTTGGTGACGTAGCCGCGGGCGCCGCCCCGGATCACCCCGATGACGTCCTCGGCCGCGTCCGACACCGACAGGGCCAGAAAACGGACCGGGTCCTCGGGCGCGCCCATCAGGCTCGCGCAGCGCCGCAGCACCTCGACCCCGCCGCCCCCCGGCAGGTGCACGTCGAGGAGGACGACCTCGGGGCGGGTCGCGGTGATGACCGTGACCGCCTGGTCGACGTCGGCGGCCTCACCGACCACCTCGACGCCGGTGACCTCGGTCCGGCCGATCTCGGCCTGCACCCCGGTGCGGAACATCCGGTGGTCGTCGACGAGCACCACCCGCACCCGGCGCTCCGCGCCCGGCGCCCCCGCATCGGTTCCGGTCGTCGCTCCGGTCTCGTCGCTCATCCGTCCGCCCTCTCCATCTCGAGCTCCACTTCGGTGCCCCCGCCCTGCGGTGATCTCAGCCGGGCCGTGCCGCCGTTGCGCTGCATACGGCCGATGATCGATTCTCGTACGCCCATCCGGTCCTCGGGCACCGAATCCAGGTCGAAGCCCGGCCCCCGGTCCCGCACCGAGACGAAGACCGTACGCCCCTCCACCTCGGCGTACACCTGCACGGCCCCGCCCTTGCCACCGTACTTGGCGGCGTTGACCATCGCCTCGCGCGCGGCCTGGATCTGCGCGGTCAGCTTCTCGTCGAGCGGGCAGTCCCCGACGACGACCACCTCCAGCGGGACCCCGTGCTTGTCCTCGACCTCGGCCGCCGCTCTCTTCACCGCCTCCGCGAGGGTCTCGGGCTCCTCGTCCCTGCCGGTGCCCTCGGGCTTGTAGAGCCAGTTCCGCAGCTCGCGCTCCTGCGCGCGGGCGAGGCGGCGCACCTCGCCGGGGTCGTCGGCGTTGCGCTGGATCAGGGTCAGGGTGTGCAGCACGGAGTCGTGGACGTGCGCCGCGACCTCGGCGCGCTCCTGGGCGCGGATGCGCATGGTCCGCTCGTCGTTGAGGTCCTGCGACATGCGGACCAGCCAGGGGCCGGCGAGGAGCGCTATGCCGGTGAGGACGGCGACGCCGGCGGTGACCGCCGTGCCGAGCTGGGCGACGGAGCCGCGGACCACCAGGAAGACCGCGAGACCGGTGCCGACGAGACCGACGCCGACGAGACCGCGGACGAGCTGGAACGCGCGCCTGCGGTGCCCGGGATCGGTCCAGCTGGCCCGGCGGGCGTTGTCCGCCTGTCTCCAGACGAGGACGACGCCGACGGCGATGAGGATCAGCGGCCATATGTAGCGTCCGGTCTCGTTGTCGACGCTGACGTTCCCGACGAGGGCCGCGAGGCCGATGCCGAGCGCGATCAGGGCGACGACCTGGCCCCGGTCGGGCTTGCGCAGTCTGCGGCGGCCGTCCGAGGTGGTCTCGAAGAGGGAGCGCGGGGCGGACCTTCCGCCGACGCCGAGCGGGACGACGATCCAGAAGACCGCGTAGAGCACGATGCCCAGGCCGCTCGAGAACGACAGCACCACGAAGAGCGCGCGCACCCAGACGACCGGCAGGCCGAGGTGGCCCGCGAGGCCGCGCGCGACACCGCCGAGCCACCGCCCGTCGGCGCTCCGGTAGAGCCTGCGCACGGGCGGTTCGTCGGTCTCGGTGACACGAGCGGTTGCGGACATGCACCGATCGTCACACGTTCGGCCCGCCCCGGACATCAGGGTCGGCCCTGAGATCGTCCCCGGTACGGGCTCGGGGGCGAAGGCCCCGTGAATATCAGGGTCGGGCCAGGGTCGGACCCGGTGCCGCAGGACGTCACGGGCCGTCACCATGGAGGCATGACGAGTTCGATGCCTTCGCAGCACGAGGCCCCGCCGGGGGCGGAGGCCGATCCCGCACCGCCGCTCCGGCGCTCGCGCGGGAGCAACGTCGTGGGCGGCGTCTGCGGAGGTCTCGGGCGGCGCTTCGACCTGGACCCGGTGATATTCCGGGTGGTGATCGGCGTGCTGTCGGTGACGGGCGGCCTGGGGCTGGTGTTCTACGGCTTCGCGTGGCTGCTGATCCCGCTCGCGGGCGAGGAGGAGAGCGAGGGACGCGGGCTGCTGACGGGACGGGTGTCCGGGGCTTCCCTGGCGGCCCTGCTGATGGCGCTGATCGGCTGCGGGATCTTCCTGTCGACGCTGCACAGCGGGGAGTTGCTGGGCTTCACGCTCACGCTGTCGCTCGCGGTGGGCGGGGCGGCGGTCTGGTCGCAGCGTCGGCGGGTCGGCGGCGAGGCCGAGGGCAGAGCGGACGCGGCGGCCGTCCTCGCGGTCGCCGAGGCGCCGCCCGAGACCAAGGCGCCGCCGCTCGTCGAGTTCCCCTCCTGGTGGAAGGACCCGATCGTCAAGGACGGCTCGACGGGCAGGATCGCCGTCGGCTACCTGTGGGGTCCGCACGGAATCCTGGACGAGGGCGGCCGGGTGAACGGCGAGGTGCCGAAGCCGGGCAGTCAGTGGGGCCCGGGACCATCGGCTCCCGGGCGTCCGACGCCCTCGGTCCGCCTGAGCCCGGTCTCCATCGGTGGACTCGTCCATCTGTTCGCGGTGATCGCGTCCGTCGTCGGTGTCGCTCTGACCTGGGAGACGCACCCGCTGGGCACCAGCCTCCAGATCGGGCTGGCAGCCGCGCTCGCGGTGTTCGGCCTGGGTCTCGTCGTCAGCAGCTTCCTCGGACGGACCGGTTTCGGCACGGTCTTCCTGACCGTGATCACGGCGGGCCTGCTGGCCCTGGCGACGGCGCTGCCCGACCGGATCACCACGGACTGGGTCCGCGAGACCTGGCGGCCCGCCTCGGTCGCCGCCGTGCGGCCGGACTACGAGCTGGGCACCGGGGTCGGCACGCTCGACCTGTCCCGGCTCCCGCTCCCGGCCGGCACGACGGCGACGACACACGTCGAGGTGGGCGCCGGGCGGATCAAGGTGATCGTCCCGAAGAGCGCGGTGGTGAAGCTGCACGCCCAGGTGGGTCTGGGCGATCTGCAGCTGCCGGGCGCGCCCGCCGACGACATCGACATCTCGCCGGACCGTGACGTGACCCGGACGCTCACCCCGCCGGCCGGGACCGCCCCGGCGGGCACCCTGGACCTCTCGCTGGAGGTCGGACTCGGACAGGTGGAGGTCACCCGTGCTGCTTCATGAGTTCCGCCCCGGCCGGCTGCTCGTCGGCCTGACCGCCCTCGCCGTGGCCGCGGCCTACGCGGGTGACGCCGCAGACGCCTGGACGACCCCGTGGTACGCGGCGTTCCCCGTGCTCGGCGGCGGTCTCGGCACCGCCGCCCTCGTGACCTGGGTCGCCTATCGAATACGGCGTCGTTCGGCGAGGAGCCGGTCCAGCGAGAGCACCGGGGCCCCGGCCAGCAGCAGCGGGAGCCAGGACATCAGATAGGCCAGGTCGTTGCCGAGGTAGTACGGGTGCACCTGCCAGCTCACGGTCAGCCAGAGGCTCAGCGAGATCAGTGCGCCGCCGAGCGCCGCCAGTCGGGCGAAGAGACCGAAGAGGGTCCCGAGACCGACGGCGAGCTCGCCGAAGGCGATGGCGTACCCGAAGCCGGCCGGGTTCTTGAGGGCGAGGTCGACGAGGGCGGGGATCGCGGAGCTGTCGCGGACGCCGCGCATCATCTCGCCGATGGAGCCGCTGCCCGTGGCGGCGAAGAAGCCGGAGTCGGTGAGCTTGTCGAGGCCGGCGTAGATGAAGGTGACCCCGAGGAAGATCCGCAGCGGAAGGAGGGCGTAGCGGGAGGCGGTGGCCTTCCACACGTCGAAGGTGGCCCTCCGCTCGGCGGGACGCCCGCCCGCCTCACCCGGGTCGCCGGTGCCGCCGGGCCCTCCCCGACCGCCGGTGGGGCCGGTGCCGCTCGGGTCGTCGCCCGTGTCGTGCGGTCGGTTCGTCTGTCCCGTCATCGTCGGTCACCTCTCCACGCCCCGGACGACTGCTCGCGGAACGATTCTCCTCGCACCAGGCGCCCAGGACACGGGAAGGGGGCCCGGACGTTCAGTCCACGACGTCGATCGTGACCCGGTTGGTCTCCACGCCGGCCGCCGTGACGACCGAGACCTCCACCCGGCCCGGTTCCACGTCCGCCGGGAGGGGGACGGTCAGGGCCGCGTCGGTGGGGTTGGCGAAGCCGCCCGGGACCGGGACCAGCGGCACGTGGGCGTGGACGGGGCCGATGCGGACGACCAGACGGGTCAGCGGGTCGGGGGCACCGGCGCCGGGCGGGACGAAGCCGCGGCCGCGGATCTCGATGTCGTCGCCCGTACGGATCGGGGCGTCGAGGTCGCCCGCCTCCCGGGACCGGACCACGGAGTGGATCGTGGGACGGACGCCCTCGGTGGCCTTCGCGGCGAGGTGCCAGGCCGCCGAGACGCCGACGAGCAGCACGAGGGACCAGGGCACCCCGGGGAGCCGGTCGGGGTCGCGGGCCAGACCGACGGCGGCCAGGGCGAGGACGGCGCCGGAGACGAGGAGGTACTGCACGTCGGCGAGGGCGGCCCGGCCGCTGTCGTCGCAGACCAGGTCGGCGGCGCGCGGACGGTCGGCGCGCACCTTCTGGAGGCGTCCGGCCGCGGTTCCCAGGACGACGACGAGACGGGCGGTGACGGTGACGGAGGCGACGAGGGCGAGGACGGTCAGCAGACCGGCGCCCCGGGCCAGGGCGAAGGCGGTCGCGCCGGGCGACCGGAAGGCCAGGAAGAGGAGGGCGAAGCCGAGGAGCAGCAACCAGCCGGCGGCGACGGCGCGGGTGGTGGAGAGCCGGTTGTCCTCGCCGATCAGCGGGGCGAGGAGGCCGCCCCGGGCACGGTGGGCGTGGGCGGCGGCGCTGAGGAGGACGGCGAGGACCAGGGCGGTGCAGAGGCCGGCCGTGCGGGCGCCGGTCCAGCCGCCGCCGACGGCGGTGAGTGCCTGACCGAGGAGGAGGGCGAGGACCGCGCCCCAGACGGCGCCGAGACCGCCGCGGCGTACGCGGTCGAGCCGGGCGAGCCCGGCTTCCCGACCGCGCACGGCCACCGCGCGGGCGGACTGGGCGAGCTCGTCGGAGACCCACTGGCGGGCGGCGACCGGGGAGTGGGCGACGGCGGCGGGGACGCCGTGTCCGGCGGCGAGCTCGTCGCGCCGGGCCAGGAAGGCGGCGACGGCGCGCCGGTGCCCGGCCTGCCCGCAGTGGGCGCAGCCGGTACAGGCCGTCGCGTGCTCGCCGTACTGTCTCGCCCCTTGAACCGCCACGGTGCTCACTCCCGAGCTCACTTCACGGCCCGCTTCGATGCGTACCGGAGCGCCTCGAAGGGCCAACCAGCCGTTGATTCAACGGAATTGTGCCGTACCGACGACTCTCGCGCCCGCCGCGCGCGCCCCGCCGGAGAGTGATTGCCGCGTCATCCCATTGACGTACAGAAGGGTGAAGCGATGGTGTTACGACAGGAGTTCGGGGTCCGTTCGACTGATCCTGCGCCACAGGGGCTGGTAGTTGATCCAGGCGACGAGGTCGCTGCCGAGCTGTTCCCGGGTGGCGACCGCCTCGCGGTGGTCGATGAGCACCGGCTTGCCGGCCGCTCGTGCGGCGAGCTGCACCCGGGCGCAGCGTTCGAGGGCGATGAACCACCAGGCGGCCGCGTCGACGGAGGTGCCGACGGTGAGCAGCCCGTGGTTGCGGAGCACGATCGCCTTGAAGGTGCCGAGGGCGACGGCGATCCGGCGGCCTTCCTCGGCGTCCACGGTGACGCCGGTGTAGGCGTCGTAGAGGGCGTGGTCCTGGTAGAAGGCGCAGGCCTCCTGGGTGATCGGGTCGAGGAGTTCGCCGAGCGCGGCGAGGGCCCGGCCGTGGACGGAGTGGGTGTGGGCGACGGCGACGGCGTCGGGCCGGGCGCGGTGGACCTGGGCGTGGACGGTGAAGGCGGCCTGGTTGACGTGGTGGCCGCCCCGGAGGACCTGTCCGTCGCCGTTGACGAGGATGAGGTCGCTCGCGGTGAGCTCCTCGAAGGGGGCTCCGAAGGGGTTCACCCAGAAGCAGTCGGGGTGTTCCGGGTCGCGGGCGGTGATGTGGCCCGAGACGCCCTCCTCGTACCCGAGCCGTCCGAAGAGCCGGAGCGCGCCGGCGAGCCGCTGCTTGCGGTGGGTGCGTTCCTCCTCGGCCGTCGCGTGGACGGGCGGCAGGGCGAAGTGGAGCCGTTCGACGGGGACGGGGTCCGGTATCACGCTCATGCGCCGGAAGGTAACGCCCGGCCGGTCAAGTCACCAGAGCCCGGACGGACCTCCCGACCGGGAAGCGGTGAGTCGGGAAGCCGTGGGCGGGAAGCGGCGAGGCCGCCGTCCCGGGGTGCGGGACGGCGGCCTCGTGCGCGTGCGGGAGGGGTCACTCCCACTCGATGGTGCCCGGCGGCTTGCTCGTGACGTCGAGGACGACACGGTTCACGTCGGCGACCTCGTTGGTGATGCGGGTCGAGATCTTGGCGAGCACCTCGTAGGGCAGGCGCGACCAGTCGGCCGTCATGGCGTCCTCGGAGGAGACGGGGCGCAGCACGATCGGGTGGCCGTAGGTGCGGCCGTCGCCCTGGACGCCCACGGAGCGGACGTCGGCGAGGAGGACGACCGGGCACTGCCAGATCTCGCGGTCGAGGCCGGCCGCGGTGAGCTCCTCGCGGGCGATGGCGTCGGCCTCGCGCAGCAGGTCCAGGCGCTCCTTGGTGACCTCGCCGACGATGCGGATGCCGAGGCCGGGGCCGGGGAACGGCTGGCGCTGGACGATCTCCTCGGGCAGGCCGAGCTCCTGGCCGACCATGCGGACCTCGTCCTTGAAGAGCTGGCGCAGCGGCTCGACGAGCTCGAACTCCAGGTCCTCGGGGAGGCCGCCCACGTTGTGGTGGGACTTGATGTTGGCCGTGCCCGTGCCGCCGCCGGACTCGACGATGTCCGGGTAGAGCGTGCCCTGGACGAGGAAGGCGACCTCCTCGCCGTCGGCGGCGCCCTCGGCGACGATCTCGGCCTGCGCCTGCTCGAAGACGCGGATGAACTCACGGCCGATGATCTTGCGCTTGGTCTCCGGGTCGGAGACGCCGGCGAGGGCGGTGAGGAAGCGCTCCTGCGCGTCGACGACCTTCAGCTGGACGCCGGTGGCGGCCACGAAGTCCTTCTCGACCTGCTCGGTCTCGTTCTTGCGCATGAGGCCGTGGTCGACGTAGACGCAGGTGAGCTGCGAGCCGATGGCCTTCTGCACGAGCGCGGCGGCCACGGCGGAGTCGACGCCGCCGGAGAGGCCGCAGATGGCGCGCTTGGTGCCGACCTGGGCGCGGATGGCCGCGACCTGCTCCTCGATCACGTTGCCCGTGGTCCAGCTGGGCTCGATGCCGGCGCCGCGGTAGAGGAAGTGCTCGAGGATCTGCTGGCCGTGCGTGGAGTGCAGCACCTCGGGGTGGTACTGGACGCCGTACAGCTTCTTCTCGTCGTTCTCGAAGGCGGCGACCGGCACGACGTCCGTGGAGGCGGTGACGGCGAAGCCCTCGGGGGCGGCGGAGCAGGCGTCGCCGTGCGACATCCACACGGACTGCTCGACCGGGGTGCCCTCGAAGAGGGTGGAGCCGGCCTTGGAGACGTGCAGCGGGGTCCGGCCGTACTCGCGGGCGCCGGTGTTGTCGACGGTGCCACCGAGGGTCGTCGCCATCAGCTGGAAGCCGTAGCACATGCCGAAGACGGGGACGCCCGCCTCGAAGAGGGCGCGGTCGAGGCGGGGGGCGCCCTCGGCGTACACGGAGGACGGGCCGCCGGAGAGGATGATCGCCTTCGGCTTCTTGGCCAGCATCTCGGCCACCGGCATGGTGGACGGGACGATCTCGCTGTAGACCCGCGCCTCACGGACGCGACGGGCGATGAGCTGGGCGTACTGGGCGCCGAAGTCGACAACGAGGACTACGTCCGGGTTGGAGACGTCGGGCGCGGCAGCGGGAGTCGCTGATGACACTACGGCGGCCTTCCGGCGGTAGGAGAGGTTCCCTCGGAGGTCCCCCGGAGGCTCCCCGGGGTTCCCTCGAAAGGGGGGCTATTTGTCGATTCTACCGGCGCGCCGGTGACTCCTTTTCGTCTCACCATCCGAACCCGGGTTGTGACGGGGTGTGCGGAGGGGTCCATACTGTCGCCATGCACAAGCACTCGACCTTCGTCTTTACCTATGGCAACCGGCCCACCGGCTGCCATGGTCGTGCTGCTTGAGCCACTGACAAGCGACTTCCCAGGCGCCCCGGGCCGACAAGGCCCGGGGCGTTCTGCTTGTCTCCGGGCGATGTCGCCCCGGGGCTCCCGGACCCGACACCACGAGGAGCCCCCATGACGACCACCGCCACCGCGAAGACCATCACCGAGCAGACCGGCGCCCGCACCGACGAGGCGGCGACGCTGATCGGTGACGCCCGCGAGCGCATCGACTCCCTCGACGACCGGATCATCGGCCTCATCCAGGAACGGACGGCCGTCTCGACCGTCATCCAGGAGGCCCGGATCTCCTCGGGCGGCCGCCGGGTGAACCTGGCCCGCGAGATGGAGGTCCTCGGCCACTACCGGGACGCGCTGGGCAAGCCGGGCACGGCGCTGGCGATGACGGTGCTGGAGCTCTGCCGGGGCCGCGTCTGAGGGACGCGGCGTCCGGAGCGCGTCCGGGTGCGTGCCCGTACCGGAGTTCGGTACGGCTCTCACCCGTACGGCGCGTGACCGGCTCCGGCCGGGCTTCGTTGGTCCGGTTGTCCGTGCCAGCCAGGGGCGGGCCCGAAAGAAACCACGCGTGGCTTCGCTGGGGCGTGTGGCGTACCTCTCGGGTACGTCGTGGGACCTCGCACCAGCGCGTGTGACCGGACAGCAGGGGACAGCAGCCCGGTCACCCAGAAAGGGCGGTCGGTCCCGGGGACGCCCGGGACCGGCCGCAACCGGCCGATCTCCCGATCCTCCCCGTCCCCCTGATCCCGACCCCGCCCTCTCCGATCCCCTCCCCCGCGGCGCAACCCCCCGGCGCCGCCCCGCTCGGCACCGCCGCTGCCCTGACACCGGTGCCGACCCGAGGGCCCCGCGCCGCGACCGGAATCGCGGGCGCGGGGCCCTTCCTCACGCCCGGCCTCCACCTCCGCCCTCACGCCCGGCCTCCGCCTCCGCCCTCACGCCCGGCCTCCACCTCCCCCTTGCGCCCGGCCTCCACCTCCGCCCTTGCGCCCGCTCTTCACCTCCGGCGGCACAGTCCGCGACAGGACGTGACGCGCGTCACACAAAGATCCCGGGCAACCGCTACAACCAAGGGCGGGGTCCGGAGGTCATCTATGCAGCAACACCAAAGCCGGAAGGGCGCTGCACTCGGAGGGGGGTGCAGCGCCCTTTCTGTGCGTCGGCGACGCTCAGTCCTTCTTCGGCGGAACCGCCGGGATCCCCAGGAACGGCAGCCGCAGGGCGCCGAAGGCCTCGGACGGGACGGCGGGGGACTTCGGCTCGACCGCCGAGATCCGCACGTACGCCTCGCCCTGCCGCGGGCGCGGGTCCTCCTCGCCCTTGTTCGGCCAGAAGGACATGGCGCGCTCCGCCTGGGCCGTGATCGTCAGGGACGGGTTGACGCCGAGGTTGGCGGAGACGGCCGCGCCGTCGACGACGGAGATCCCCGGGTAGCCGAAGAGCCGGTGGTACGGGTCGATGACGCCGGTCGCGCCGTCGGCGCCGATCGGGCAGCCGCCCAGGAAGTGCGCGGTGAGCGGGGTGCCCATCAGTTCGCCGACGTTGGAGCCGGCGAAGCCGTTGATCTCCTCGGCGAGGAGGGTGGCGGCCCGGGTGGCCTCGGGGATCTGGACCGGGTTCGGGGCGCCGTGCCCCTGGCGGGCCGTGAGCAGGCCCTTTCCGAGGCCGCCGGGCTTGCGGTAGGTCGTGAGGGAGTTGTCGAGGGACTGCATGACCAGACCGATGATGGTCCGCTCGGACCAGTGCCGGTTGGAGAGCGAGCGGACGGCCAGCGCCGGGTGCCTGAGCAGGTTGAGGAACCAGGCGCGCACCCGGTGGGCGCCGTAGGGCACCTGGAGGACGGTCAGGCTGCCCATCGAGTTGGAGCCCTTGCCGTACCGGACCGGCTCGATGTGGGTGTTCTCGTCCGGGTGGACGGACGAGGTGATGGCGACGCCCCTGGTGAAGTCGGCCTTCTCCTTGCCGTGCCGCTTGCGGTAACGGCGGTCGGTGGTCTGGGCCCCGACGAGGCCCTCGGAGTTGGTGCGGGTGAGCTCGCCGAGCCGGTCCGGGATCCGGGGCAGCAGTCCGCTGTCCTTCATCCGGTGCAGCAGGGTCTGCGTGCCGTACGTGCCGGCGGCGATCACCACGCGGCGGGCGGTGAAGGTGCGCCCCCTGCCCTTCTTCCGGTTGTCGGTGGGCAGGGTCTTCACCGCGAAGCCGCCCCGTGAGTCCTCGGTGACGGTGACGACCGTGGTCATGGGGTGGACGGTGGCGCCCGCCTTCTCGGCGAGGTACAGGTAGTTCTCGTTGAGGGTGTTCTTGGCGCCGTGGCGGCAGCCGGTCATGCACTCGCCGCACTCGGTGCAGGCGCGCCGGGCCGGGCCCGCGCCGCCGAAGTAGGGGTCGGGGACCTCCCCGCCCGGCTTCGCCGTCGACGTGCCGTCGGCGTCGTCGCCGTCCCCGAAGAAGACGCCGACCGGCGCCATGTGGAAGGTGTCGCCGATGCCCATGGCCTGGGCGGCGGACTTCAGGTGCACGTCGGAGGGGGTCATCGTCGGGTTGAGGCGGACTCCGAGCATCCGTTTCGCCTGGTCGTAGTACGGCCGCAGCTCGTCCTGCCAGTCCGTGATGTCCTTCCACTGCGGGTCGTCGAAGAAGGGCTTGGGCGGTACGTAGAGGGTGTTGGCGTAGTTGAGGGAGCCGCCGCCGACGCCGGCGCCCGCGAGCACCATGACGTTGCCGAGCAGGTGGATGCGCTGGAGGCCGTAGAGGCCGAGGGCGGGGGCCCACAGGAAGTTCTTCAGGTCCCAGGAGTTCTTGGGCAGGGTGGCGCGGGTGAAGCGGCGCCCGGCCTCCAGGACGCCGACCCGGTAGCCCTTCTCGGTGAGGCGGAGGGCGGTGACCGAGCCGCCGAAGCCGGAGCCGACGACCAGGACGTCGTAGTCGTACGCGGTGTCGTCCGCGAGCTCCTGATTTTGGGTAGGGGGTACCGCGGCCATGGCTCTCCTCGTACGGAAAGGTGTGGAAAGGGACGGGGCGGCGTCAGCGCAGGCGCAGGGCCTTCATCGCCTTCAGGGACACGCTCATGAACGCGGCGTACTTCTCGTCGTCCATCCCGAAGGAGGGCGCGAGCGGGATCAGCCGCTGCTGGGCGACGGTCTGCGCCTCGGTGTACTTGAGGATGCCCTCGGAGCCGTGCCGGCGGCCGAGCCCGGAGTCCTTCATGCCGCCCATCGGGGACTGCACGCTGCCGTAGGCCGGGGCGTACCCCTCGTTGATGTTGACGGTGCCGGTGCGCAGCCGGGCCGCGACGGCGTGGCCGCGGCGCGAGTCCTTCGTCCAGACGGAGGAGTTGAGGCCGTACGGGGTGGCGTTGGCGAGCTCGACGACCTCGTCCTCGTCCGTGAAGCGGTAGACGGAGACGACCGGGCCGAAGGTCTCCTCGCCGCAGACGGCCATCGGGGCCTCGACGCCGTCGAGGATGGTCGGCTCGTAGAAGAGGGGGCCGACGTCGGGGCGGGCGACGCCGCCGGCGACGAGCGTGGCGCCCTTCGCGACGGCCTCCTCCACGTGCTTCGTGACGGTCTCCAGCTGCCGCTCGCCGACCAGGGAGCCCATGTCCGCCCCGTACGCGAGGGAGCTGCCCAGGCGCATGGCCCGGGTGCGGGTGGCGAAGCGGTCGAGGAAGGCGTCGGCGATCGACTCGTGCACGTACAGCCGCTCGATGGAGATGCAGAGCTGTCCGGCGGAGGAGAAGCAGGCGCGGACGGCTCCGGCGGCGGCCTTCTCGACGTCGGCGTCCTCGAGGACGAGCATCGCGTTCTTGCCGCCGAGTTCGAGCGAGACGCCGACGAGGCGGGCGGCGGCGCCCCGGGCGACCTCGCGGCCGGTGCGGGTGGAGCCGGTGAAGGAGACGTAGTCGGCGTGGGCGACGACCTCGGGGCCGACGACCGGGCCCTCGCCGAGGACGACCTGGAAGACCTCGGCGGGCAGTCCGGCCTCGATGAGCAGGTCACGGGCCCAGAGCGCGGTGAGCGCGGTCTCCGTGTCGGGCTTCATGACGACGGCGTTGCCCGAGACGAAGGCGGGGAGGGCGTCGCCGACGGAGAGCTCCAGGGGGTAGTTCCAGGGGGCGATCTGGCCGACGACCCCGCGCGGCTGGCGCAGTTCGGTGACCTTGGTGAGGGTCGGCACGACGCCGGTGTGGCGCTTGGCGCGCAGGTACGAGGCGGCCTTGCGGCCGTAGTGGCGGGCGGCGACGGCGACCGCCTGCACCTCCTCGTGGGCGTGCAGACGGGCCTTGCCGGTCTCCAGCTGGATGAGGTCGAGGACCTCGGCCTGCCGCTGGAGGACGAGGTCGTGGAAGCGCAGGAGGACGGCGGCGCGGGCCCGGACCGGGGTGGCGGCCCAGGCGGTCTGGGCGGCACGCGCGCACGTGAAGGCCTCGGCGACGTCCTCGGGGGTGGACTCGGGCAGGTCGGCCAGCTTCTCCCCGGTGAAGGGGGTGTGGTTGGCGGTCCGGCCGGAGCCGACGACTCCGCGCGTGAGCCGGGCGACCAGCTCGGGCGTCACGACGTCGGCGGCGGTCCGCACGCCGGCGGGCGCGGGCGCGACCGGGTTGGTCGCGCCGGCGGGCGCGGCCGGGCGGGCCGCCTCGGCGGCGGTGTCGGCGGGAACCGTGGGGGCGGCGGGGGCCTGCGAGTCCGTCATGGGGCCGAGCGTAGGCCGCGTTCCGACCTTTGGGTACCCGTCGGTAACGCGTTTTCACCGCCCGCACACATCACGCCAGCGATCACTGGCACATAAGTCCTGATCAGGGGCTTACCGCTGGCGGAGGCCACCAGTGGAGATTTTTCCGCCCCCTCAGTCCCCCGGCGCCCGCCAGTGCTGGACGACGATGTCGAACTGCTCCCGGGTGGTCTCCCAGCTCGACTCCGGCGAGGACATGTAGAGGGCGTACTCGGTGCCGTCGTCCTCGTAGTACATCTGGTCGATCGCGTGCCGCGGCCCGGGGAAGTTCTTCTTCTCGGTCCAGGTGAACTCCCACAGACAGGAGCGGACCTGGTCGCGGTAGGTGACCTGGTCGAGCTTGACCCGCTGGTAGTCCATGCGCTTCTGGAGGAGGACCTCCAGGTCGAGGGCGTGCATGTACGGGTTCTCGAAGTCGGGGCTGCGGTCGATGCTGATGCGGATGCGGTGGCGGCCGTTGTCCGGGGTGTAGTCGATCTGGTCGCCCTCCGTCTGCCGCTTCCAGCCGTCCGGTACGAGGAGGCTGAAGCCCTCCGGGTCCTTGACCCGGTGCCAGCCGGCCGGGACGTCGTCGCCCGCGTCCTTCTTGGTGACGGGGGTCGCCGCCGTCGTCCGTCCGCCGCCGTGGTCGCCGCCCGCGTGGTTCATGGCCGCGAAGACGGCACCGCCCGCGACGACGCCGGCGAGCAGCGCCGCGAGCACGGCGGAACGCCAGCGACCACGACCGGGGGCGGAGGCCGGGGCGAGCGTGGGGTGCTGTGGGGGTGCGGGGGAGGGATGGGACGGGTGGGGCGGATAGGGCTGCTGAGGGGCGTGGGGCCACTGCGCGGTGACCTTCCGCGGCCCGCCGGGCGTCAGGCCCTCCGTACCGGTGCCCGTGCCGGTGCCGGTGCCCGGGCCCGTGCCGGTGCCGGTGCCGGTTCCCGTGCCGTCCGCGCTACGCGCGTCGCCGGCCGGGCCGCTCGCGTCCGCCTCCAAGCCCAGGTCCTCCCGGGCCACGCGCTGGGTCGGCACGTACGCCTGCGCCGCCGTCGGCGTGCGCCCCTCCATCGCGTCGAGCAGCATCCGCTCGGCCTCGTCCGCGCGCGGCCGCTGCGCCGGGTCCTTGCGCAGCAGGGCCACGATGACGGAGGCCAGCGGCCCCGCCTTCTCCGGACGCGGCGGCTCCTCGGTCACCACGGCCTGCATGGTGCTGATCGGGGAGGTGCGGCGGAACGGCGAGGTGCCCTCCACCGCCGTGTACAGCGTGGCGCCGAGGGACCAGAGGTCGGAGGCGGGACCCGGGTCGCCGCCCTGCACCCGCTCGGGCGCCAGGTAGTCGATGGAACCGACGATCTCGCCGGTCCGCGTGATCGTCGAGTCCCCCTCGATCGCCGCGATCCCGAAGTCGGTGATGAGGACGCGCCCGTCCCGCGCGAGCAGCACGTTGCCCGGCTTGACGTCCCGGTGCAGCACACCGGCCGCGTGCGCGGCGCGCAGCGCGCCGACGACGTGCAGCCCGATCCTGGCCGCCTCGCGGGGCTCGATCGTGCCGGCCTCCTTGGCGGCGTCGGCGAGCGAGGGCCCGTCGACGTACTGCATCACGATCCACGGCCGGTTGTCGTGCTCCAGGACGTCGTGGACGGTCACCACACCGGGGTGCGTGATCCGTGCGGCGGCCCGCGCCTCCTTCTGCGTGCGGGCGTGCAGCACGAGCCGGTCGGCCTCGGCCACGAAACGACCCGCCGTCAGCTCCTTCACCGCCACCACGCGGTGCAACACCTCGTCGTGCGCGCGCCAGACCTTGCCCATGCCGCCGCGCCCGATGGACTCGCCCAGCCGGTAGCGACCGGCGAGCAGCAGCCCCGACCCTGTGCTCTGAGAATGTTCCACTTGCCCCCGCCCGTTCCTTCTGATGCCAGGTTACGGAGGGGGGTGCGGGCGACGGAACCTCGGGGCGGTCATAGGAACAGCACTGTGACCGGGGGACGGTGGCAACCGTCCCGGTGCCCGACGTCCCGGCGCCCTCACCGCCCCGGTGCCCGGCGTGCCGGTGCCCTCAACGTCCCGGGCGGAACGCCTTCGTGGCCTGCTCGTAGACCTCGGACACCTTGTCGCGCTCGCTCTCCGGTCCGATGACCTGGACGACGTGGTACCGACCGCCGTCGATCAGGGCGAGGTTGCGCACGAACACCTCGCGCCCCGTGCTGTCCAGCCAGGTGTAGTCGCCCTCCGCCGTCGGCGTCCGGCCGATGTCCACCCGGCGCGCCCTCACCACCTGCGACCAGCTGGACGACCGGTACGGCTCCAGCTCGCGCTCCTTGGCGTTCTGGTACTCCAGCGGGTCCGCGCCGTTGTCCCGGACGCCGTCCCGGCCGGGCACGACGACCAGAGTGAAGTCCCCGCCGGTGTAGCGCACTTGACCGGCGTCGTTGATCGGGCTGCGGCGCCACCCCTTCGGGACCCCGATCCGGAAGCCCTCGGGGTCCTGGCGCAGCTCGTACCCGGCGGCGAGCGCGGGAGCCGAAGGGCCCGCCGGAGGCGGGGTGGTGGCCGGCTTCGTGGCCGGTCTCGTGGTCGGCGCCCCCGGCGGTCTCCCGGTCGGTTCGGCGGTCGGCTGCGCGGGCGCGGTCGTACCGGGCGCCGGGCCCGTCGCGGTCGTGGGCGTCGTCGGCGCGGCGGACCCCTCGCCCTTCCCCGGCATGAACAGGACGGCGTACGCGACGGCCCCCACGAGCAGCAGGAGGACGAGGATCAGGAGCGTACGGCCCAGGGCCCCCGGGGAACCCGGGGCCCTGGAGGACGAGGGGCGCGCGGAAGACCGTGGAGTGCGCGGGGCGCGCTGCGGGATCTCTCCGTCGAACTCGTCACGGAAGTCCTCGCGGAATTCCTCACGGAAGTCCTCGCGGGGCCCTTCGTGGAACTCCTCGCGGTCATCGGGCCGGACGTTCGCACGGCCGTACTCGTGACTGTGCCCCCGGCCGTACGCGTCGGGTCCCTGCGAGGCCTCGTGCCGGCTCGCGGGGCGCGGGTCCTTGCCGCGCTTGTGACGGTGACGGCCCGCCCCCGCTCCCCCGCGCCACCGGCGCACCAGCTCGCCGCGCCGGCGCACGATCGGCAACCGCGCCTCGTCGAAGGACGGCAGCGGTACGACCCCGAGCCCGGCGTCCGGCTCCGGCGCCGAACGGACGAGGGAGCGCAGCCAGCCGCGCAGCTCCTCGAAGTCCGGCCGCTCGGTGGGGTCCTGACGCAGCAGTGACTCCACGACCGGCCGCAGGGGCCCGCACTCCTCGGCGAAGGCCGGCGGCTCGGCACAGACCAGCTGGACCAGCTCGGTCGCGTTGTCCTCGGGGTACGGGGCATGGCCCTGGACGGCCCGGTAGAGGAGCGCGCCGAGCGCCCACAGGTCGGTGGCGGGGCCGATCGGCGGGGCGAGGCGCCAGTTCTCGTGCACGGGCCCGGCCTGCTCGGGCGCCCAGCGCTCGGTCACGGCACCGACGACCGCGATCCGGGTCTGGCGGGCCCGCTCGGCGGCGAGCCGCGTGGTCGGCCCCCGGTGCGCCTGGGCCGGGATCGCGACCGGCGCTTCGGCCCCGGTGCCGGCGGGGACCGGGAGCGGAGTGGTGTCCGGGGTCGCCGCGGTGTAACCGGCGGGCAGGGCCGGACGGCCCGAACCGGGCAGCAGGGGGCCGCCCCCGGCCGGGACCGGCCCGGAGGCGTCGCGCGCGACGTGCGGCCCGTCGCTCCAGCTGCCGGTCAGCATCACGCGCGGCGGCGGACCGGCCTGCGGACCGCCGCCGTACGGCTCGTCGCCGTTGCCGTCGCCGTCGTCCTCGTCGTCCTCGTCCTCGGCCACCCGCGCCCACCACTGCGGTTCGGGCGCGCCGGACGCCTGCGCCGTCGGCGGCGGGGGCGGCCCGGGCGGCTCCGGCAGTGCGGGGCGCTGGGCCGGAAGCGCCCCGGTCTCGCCGAGCCGGGCGGCGGCTCGCGCACCGGCGCGGTACGCGGCGATGGCCCCGGCGCGCGCGGCCCGCACATCGGCGGTGGGCGGCGCGACCACGGGTCGCGTCTCGGCGGCGGCGGGCGTGGCCTGCCCGTAGGGGTCGACACCGTAGGAGCCGGGGGCGGCGGGCCCGTCCGGGCCGGGACCGATGGCGAGGGCGGTGCCGGTGCCAGTGTCGGGGGCGGTGTCGTCCGGGTGCGGCTCGCCGCCGAACCCGTGGTCCTCCTCGGCCTCGTCGCCCTCCTCGTACACCTCCACCTCGTACGTCTCGGAGCCGTACTCGTCGGCCTCGTACCCGCCCGATCCGTACGCCTCGGAGCCGTACTCCTCGGAGCCGTACTCCTCCGATCCGTACCGCTCGGTCCCGTACTCCTCCGATCCGTACTCCTCCGATCCGTACTGCTCGGTCCCGTACCCCTCGGAGCCGTACTCCTCCGTCCCGTACCCCTCGGACTCGTCCTCCTCCGCCCCGTACGCCTCGGGCGCGTACGGATCAGCCGCGTGAGCGACCTGTCCGGGCACCGTCGGCTCGTGCTCCCCGGGTTCGGTCATCGGGGGCGGTGCGAACTCGTCCGGCGGTTCCGGGACCGCCGCGTAGCCGCAGAGGGCCTCCTCGGCGGCGCCCACCGCGAGGCCGCTGAGGACCACGCGGCCGTCGTCGCAGACGAGCACGGTCCGGGCGGTGATGTTCCGGTGCACCCAGCCGTGGGCGTGGAGGGCGCGCAGGGCGGTGAGGACGTCGGCGCCTATCTCGGCCGCGCGGTACGGGTTGAGGGGGCGCTCGGCGAGGAGCGCGGCCAGTGGTCTGGCCGCCACGCGCTCGCTCACTATCCACAGCGAGCCGGCCTCCGCGAAGACGTCGAAGACCTGGTCGAGCAGGGGGTGGTCGGGGATCTGCGCGGCGGCCTGGGCGGCCTCGATGGCCCGGCGCACGACGGGCTCGGCCGGTCGGCGGGTGGCCGCGCCCGCGCCGCCGCTGGAACCGGCGGGACCGCCCTGCCCGTCGAGCACCTCGGCGTCGACGAACTCCGGCAGCGGCACCTGGCGGACCAGCACCTCCTGCCCGCTGTACGTGTCGAAGGCGCGCGTCTCCACCGGGTCGTACGCGTCGGCGCCCGCCGGCGGCAACGGCAGGCGGTAGCGGTCGGCGAGCACCCTTCCCGCGTAGTCGTCCACGACGCCTCCCCACGCGCGCACGATGTCCCCGTGGACCCGCGGATCCCTCGGGATCGGGCGGGATCACGCGAGTCCGTCAGTTCCGGTCCGGCACCGTGCAGTTGTCGGCTCTGTTCGGCTGTTTTCGGTCCGAGAACCTCACGATACGTGCCACCGGTCAGTCCTTGGGGCTGAACGTGACGAACGCCGTCTCCCGCAGCGTCCTGCACTCCGCGCCGTTCCATTCGTCCGACGCGCAGCTGATCATGATGGAGTAGCCGTGCGTGGCGTCCACCTTGAAGCCGCGGTTGAGCACGTGGACGCGGACGCCCTTCTGCGTGCGCTCGAACTCCCAGTCGGCGACGGTCGGGTAGCCCTTGTAGGAGACCGGCCTTATGCCGAGGTGCTTGTAGTTCTGGCTGGTGGCGGCCACGCCGTACCGGGCCAGCTCCCAGGCGTGCGCGGCGTCGTCCTTCGGGCTGCCGTTGTAGTCGACCTGGACGCGCGGGAAGCCGCCGCTCTCGTTGTATATCCCGCCGAGGGAGTACCCCGGGATCGAGTGGAACGTGAAGGTCGAGGGCATGGCCATCGAGAAGTGGAGCCGGTCGTTGGTGACGAGGCCGTAGCCGGCGGGCAGCTTCGCGCCCGTCTCGCCGCCGGGCTTACCGGTGGGCGTGGTGCCGTTCCCCCCACCCGTGGACCCCGTCGTGCCGTCGGTGCCCGTCGTTCCCGTGCTGCCGTCGCCGCCGGGCTGCACGCCGCCCTGCTGGCCGGGACCGCCCGAGGCCTGGCCCTGGGCTCCACCGGAACCGCCGGAACCGCCGGAACCGTCGGCGCCTCCGGAGCCGTCACCGCCGGCCGTGGCACCGGCCGAGGCGGTGGTGCCCCCGTCGCCCTTGCCCTGGTTGCCCTCGTCGCCCCCGCCGCCGAGGGAGACCGCGAGGATCGTCCCGAGCACGGCGAGGACGGCGACCGCGGCGATGATCACCAGGGTGCGGCGCGGCACGACGTCGGTCAGCGGCGCACGGGCGGGGGCGGGCCTGCCGCCGCCCCGCAGCGGCTCGGTCGCGAGCCTCGGGGCCTGGGCCGGCTCGGCCTTCACGGAGGCCGCCGCGTTCCGTACGGACTTCAGCGCGCCCCTCATCCGCTCCGCGGCCGCGTCGGGGCCCTTCTCGCCCGCCGGGGCCCCCGGAGCCCCCTCGGGGCGCGGCGGCAGCGGTACGACGGTGGTGACCTCGGGCGAGGCCACGGGCGCCGGCTCGGGCGCGTCGAGCACGGCCCGCAGCAGGACCCGGGCGCGGGCGTCGTCGAGCCGCTGCGCCGGATCCTTGGCGAGCAGGCCGTAGATGACCTGCTCCAGCTCGGGACCGGCGTTCTTCGGCGGGTCGACCGGCTCGGTCATCACGGCCGTGAGGGTGGCGATGGCGGAGCCCTTGTCGTACGGCGGACTGCCCTCGACCGCCGCGTAGATGAGGCCGCCCAGCGACCACATGTCGGCTGCCGGGCCGGGCTTGTGGCCGCGGGCGCGCTCCGGGGAGATGTACGAGGGGGCGCCGACGAGCATGCCGGTGGAGGTGATCGAGGGGTCGCCCTCCACCTGGGCGATGCCGAAGTCGGTGAGGACGACCCGGCCGTCCTCGGCGATCAGGACGTTGGACGGCTTCACGTCGCGGTGCAGGATGCCCTCGCGGTGCGCCGAACGCAGCACGTCGAGGATGGCGAGGCCGACCTCGGCGGCGCGCCGGGGCGTGAGGGTGCCGTCCTCGCGGACCGCGTCCGCGAGCGACTTGCCCTCGATGAGCTCCATGACGATCCACGGGCGGTCGTCCTCGTCGACGACGTCGTACACGGTGACGGCGCCGTTGTTGCGGATCCGGGCGATGGCCTTCGCCTCGCGCAGGGTCCGGGTGATGAGGCGGCGCTTCTCGTCCTCGTCGATGCTCGTGGGGAAGCGGAGTTCCTTGACGGCGACGGTGCGGCCGAGGGTCTCGTCGACGGCGCGCCACACGGTGCCCATGCCGCCGCGGCCGAGGACCGCGCCGAGCCGGTAGCGGCCCGCGAGCAGCCGTCCCTCGCCGACCGGTGTCTTGCGGAGCCTGTCGCCGCCGCGCGCGGTGGCCGCACCGGTCCGGCGGTCACCCTCGCCGTCTCCGTCACCGGCTCCGAAACCGGCGCGCCCGGTCGAGGGTTCGGTGCCGCGCAGCCGCCCGGCCACGACGGCGTCGTCGCCACCGGTCCCGGAACCCGCCGCGCTCGAAGCCGCCGCGCTCGAACCCGTAGGCCGGGCGGGCGGCGCGTCCTGAGGCCCCTTCACGTCCGAACCAGACTCCCGGGCCGCCGGAATCGCGACGTCCGGCACCTCCGGAACGGCCTTCGCGGACTCCACCGCCTTCGCGGACTCCACGGACTCCACGGACTCCACGGGCTTCACGGACTTCCCGGACTTCGCCGACTCCTCGGACTTCGCGAACTCCACGGACTTCTCGGACTTCCTGGACTCGGGAACCGCGGCGCCCGGCGCGGGCTTCGCGGCCGTCAGGCGCCTCGTGGACTCCACGGACCCCTCCGACTCCGCGGTCTCCACGGTCTCCGCGGGCTTCTCGTCCTCGGTCTGCCGCCCGGTCTCCCGCCCGTCCTCCGGGGCCTGTGCACCCCGGCTGACCTGCGCGTCCTCCATGTCTCGCTCCGACTCGCGCGCGGCCGGGACCGCTCCTCGGTCGCCGTCGGTCGCGGCCCCCGCGGCGGCGTCCCGCCTGGGGTCCCTCGCCTTGTCCCGCGACTGCTCCGCCTCCGACATGCGTCCCCTCTGCGATCCCTGATCTCCGCCGCGTCTGCCGCTTCCCTCGCGATGCGGTAACCCGCCCTGGAAGAGAGGCCATTGTCTCTCACCTCGGGGCGGGTGACGCCCCCGGGTCCGCACTCCGGGATACGACGCCTCCGCGCACCCCCGGGGTTCCCGCCGGACGCGGACCCCCCGGACGCCTTGTCAGATGGGCACGATGTCCGGCGCCCCGAGCCGTGCGGCGTCCGCCGTCAGGTCGTCGGGCTGCCGCTGCGACTCCCGCTCCGCCTCCACCCGCTTCTCGTAGTGCTCGACCTCCTTCTCGATCTGCCGCTCGTCCCAGCCGAGGACCGGCGCCATGAGTTCCGCGCACTCGCGGGCGCTGAGCGTGCCCCGGTCGAAGGTCTCGATGGAGATCCTGGTCCGCCGGGTGAGGACGTCGTCGAGGTGGCGCGCCCCCTCGTGCGAGGCGGCGTAGACGATCTCGGCGCGCAGGTAGTCCTCGGCCGCCGCGAGCGGTTCGCCGAGGCTCGGGTCGGCCTCGACGAGGTCGAGGAGCTCCTCCGTCAGGGAGCCGTAGCGGTTGAGGAGATGCTCGACCCTGACGACGTGCAGCCCGGTCCTCGCGGCGATTCTCGCCCGCGCGTTCCACAGGGCGCGGTAGCCCTCGGCGCCGAGGAGCGGGGTGTCCTCGGTGACGCAGGGGGCGACACGCTGGTCCAGGCCGTGCACCGCCTCGTCGACGGCGTCCTTCGCCATCACGCGGTACGTCGTGTACTTGCCGCCGGCGACGACCACGAGGCCGGGGACCGGGTGGGCGACGGTGTGCTCGCGGGAGAGCTTGCTGGTGGCGTCGGACTCGCCGGCGAGGAGGGGGCGCAGGCCGGCGTAGACGCCCTGGACGTCGTCCCGGGTGAGCGGGGTGGCGAGCACGGTGTTCACGTGCTCCAGGAGGTAGTCGATGTCGGCGCTGGAGGCCGCGGGGTGCGCCTTGTCGAGGTCCCAGTCGGTGTCGGTGGTGCCGACGATCCAGTGGCGTCCCCAGGGGATGACGAAGAGCACGGACTTCTCGGTGCGCAGGATCAGTCCGGTGGTCGAGTGGATGCGGTCCTTGGGCACGACGAGGTGGATGCCCTTGGAGGCACGGACGTGGAACTGGCCGCGCTCTCCGATGAGGGCCTGGGTGTCGTCCGTCCACACGCCGGTGGCGTTGACGATCTGCTTGGCCCGGATCTCGTACGCGATCCCGGCCTCCACGTCCTGGACGCGCGCGCCCACGACCCGCTCGCCCTCGCGGAGGAAGCCGATGACGCGGGCCCGGCTGGCGGCCCTGGCGCCGTAGGAGGCGGCGGTGCGCACGAGGGTGGTGACGAAGCGGGCGTCGTCCATCTGGGCGTCGTAGTACTGGAGGGCGCCGACCAAAGCGTCCTTCTTCAGGCAGGGCGCGACGCGCAGGGCGCCGCGGCGGGAGAGGTGCCGGTGGGCGGGGAGCCCGCGGCCGTGGCCGGAGGAGAGCGACATCGCGTCGTACAGCGCGACTCCCGAGCCGGCGTAGAACCGCTCCCAGCCCTTGTGCTGGAGCGGGTAGAGGAAGGGGACCGGCTTCACCAGGTGGGGCGCGAGCCGCTCCAGGAGCAGTCCGCGCTCCTTGAGCGCCTCCCGCACGAGGGCGAAGTCCAGCATCTCCAGATAGCGCAGGCCGCCGTGGATGAGCTTGCTGGACCTGCTGGAGGTGCCGGAGGCCCAGTCGCGGGCCTCCACGATGCCGGTGGAGAGCCCTCTGGTGACGGCGTCGAGGGCGGTTCCGGCGCCGACCACTCCGGCGCCGACGACCAGCACGTCCAGCTCTCGCTCGGCCATGGCCGCGAGCGCCTCGGCGCGCTCGGCGGGTCCCAGTGTCGCTGTCCTCATGCTGCTGCCTCCCGTCGTCCCCCGTCGGTCCCGTCCGTCCCGTCCGTCCCGCACGGGCCCCGCACGCCACCGCCCCTTGTTCGCGGACGTTCGCGAGCGTTCACGGACGTCGCGGACGTCCGCGGGCGGAACGCGCACAAGCCGTGAACCGGGCCCGTGCGGTCCGGCTCACAGCTCGATTCTGTCCCGCTCCCGCGACTTCAGCCACCGCCTCACCGCCGACCTGTGGATAACACTCGGCGATCTTCGGCTCCGCAATGCCGCATAT
The DNA here is from genome assembly GCF_055582805.1 of Streptomyces sp. NPDC107498. NCBI lineage: Bacteria > Bacillati > Actinomycetota > Actinomycetes > Kitasatosporales > Streptomycetaceae > Streptomyces > Streptomyces sp. NPDC107498. The sequence goes on from NZ_JBVJPE010000005.1 coordinate 109,469, forward strand.
CGGTCATATTTACGCCTAGTCTGACATTGCGCTCGACCCGTTCTGTCCACCGGGCTTGCGCGTCGCGCCCCCTCCGGCTACTGGGAAGGACGGCCCACCCTCCATGCCCGCTGATCTCGCCGTCATCGGCCTCGGCCACCACGGACTCCCCCTGGCCCAGGCCGCCACCGCCGCAGGCATCGACACCATCGGCTACGACACCGATCCCCACCCCGTCGCCGAACTCGCCGCCGGCCGCTCCCCGGTCGACGGCCCCCTCACCGCCCCCGAGATCCGCCGGATGCTCTCGGGAAGCTTCCGGCCGACCGCCGACCCCGCCGAGCTCGGCCGGGTCCGCACCGCCGTCCTCTGCGCCCCCACCCCCCTCGGCCCCGACCGGACGCTCGACCTCACCGCCGTCACCGACGCCGCCCGCGCGCTCGCCGCCCGGCTGCGCCCGCACACCACCGTCCTCCTGGAGTCCCCGGTCCCCCCGGGCACCACCGAGGGCCTCCTCCGCGAGACCCTGGAGGCGGGCTCCGGACTGCGCGCCGGACGCGACTTCCACCTCGCGTACTCGCCCGGCCGCCTCGATCCCGGCAGCCGCACCCACGGCTACGCCGGCACCCCCAAGGTCATCGGCGGCCTCACCCCGGCCTGCACCGAGTCCGCGGCCGCCTTCTACGGCCGGCTCACCGACAAGGTGGTACGCGCGCGTGGCCCCCGCGAGGCGGAGACGGTCAAGCTCCTGGAGACCAACTTCCGGCACGTCAACATCGCCCTCGTCAACGAGATGGCGGTCCTCTGCCACGAACTCGGCGTCGACCTGTGGGACGTCATCCGCTGCGCCGAGACCAAGCCCTTCGGCTTCCAGGCCTTCCGCCCCGGCCCCGGCGTCGGCGGCCACGGCGTCCCCGTCGACACGGTCGGCGCCCACCGCCCGCTCCGCCTCGTCGAACTCGCCGGCCAGGTCAACGAGCGCATGCCGCAGTACGTCGTCCAGCGCGCCGCCACCCTCCTCAACGAGCACGGCAAGTCGGCCCGCGGCGCCCGGATCCTGCTCCTCGGCATCACGTACAAGCCCGACCTCCCCGACCGGCAGGGCTCCCCCGCCGACGAGATCGCCCGCCGCCTCATGGACCTGGGCGCCGCCGTCAGCTACCACGACCCCCACGTCCCCGACTGGCGCGTCCGCGAGCTGCCCGTCCCCCGCGCGGACTCCCTCTACGAGGCCGCCGCCCACGCCGACCTGACGGTCCTTCTCCAGCACCACCGCACGTACGACCTGCAGGGCCTCTCGGTGAAGGCGCAGCTCCTCCTGGACACGCGGGGGGCGACGCCCGCCGGAGCGGCCCACCGCCTGTGAGCGCGGCCGGGGCCGCCCGCACCGAATTCGCCTATGCCACTGTCATCGCCGACTGCTAGCCTCCGGGGCAATCGCGCGCGTCCGCACCGCGCGCACCGTCCCGGGGGCCCATGTGATCATCGCTCTGCTGCTGCTCGTCTTCTTCCTTGCGGTGGGGGCGGCAGGCCTCTATGTGGCCCTGAACATCAAGGACTCGGCCGTGCGGCTGGAACAGAACCAGCTGCGCAACCACGCACTGCGCGCGCAGGCACGGGGCGACCTGGGGCCGCCCGACCGGTTCCTCCCCGCCGTCGGCTTCCGCCTGCTCGGCGGAACCCTGGCCCTGTGCGGGCTGGGGCTGCCCGCCACGCTGCTGATCGTGGCGTTCTCGGCCTGACGCCCCCGGCGGCCCGCATCCCGGCCCGGCGCGACCCCGCGCCCGCGAACCCGCGGCGACCGCCCACACCTGACCGACCATCCGCTCTTCACCGTTCCCTGGGGGGGAATCCGCATGAGCCAGCCCGTTCCGCCGCCCGGCAACCCGTTCGCCGACGGCGCCGCGCCCCAGCAGTACCCGATGGCCCCGCCGCCGGCCCCGGCCCGTGGCAACGTGGCGCTCGGCCTCGTCGCCGCCGTGGTCGCGGCGATCGTCGCGGGCGTGGTGTACGGAGCCGTCATCGGCGGCACCGAGCGCGAGATCGGCTGGGCCGCCGTCGGCGTCGGCTTCCTCGTCGGCCTCGCCGCCGGCAAGGTCGGCGGCCGCAACCCCGTCCTGCCGGTCGCCGGCGCCGTGATCTCCCTCGGTGCCGTCTACCTCGGCCAGCTCGTGGGCATCGCGATCCTGGGGGCCGAGGACCTGAACGTCTCCGCCTCGGACCTCTTCTTCCAGGAGTTCGGCGCCGTGACGGAGGTGTGGAGCACGGAGGCGGACCCGCTGACCTTCCTGTTCTTCGCGCTCGCCGCCTTCGCCGCGTTCTCCGGCGCCAAGAAGGCCGCCGCGTAGCCGTCCCCGTACGGAGGAGAGGGGCCCCGCACCACCCGGTGCGCCGTCCCCCGTACGCAGGAGGGGCCCCGCACCACCCGGTGCGGGGCCCCTCCTGCGTGCGGAAACGGGTCAGCGCTTGTGCTGGGCGTCCGCGACCGTGACCTCGACGCGCTGGAACTCCTTGAGCTCGCTGTAGCCCGTGGTGGCCATCGCGCGGCGCAGGGCGCCGAAGAAGTTCATCGAGCCGTCCGGGGTGTGCGACGGGCCCGCGAGGATCTCCTCGGTGGTGCCGACGATGCCCAGGTCGACCAGCTTGCCGCGCGGCACGTCCTCGTGGACGGCCTCCATGCCCCAGTGGTGGCCCTTGCCGGGCGCGTCCGTGGCACGGGCCAGCGGGGAGCCGATCATCACGGCGTCGGCGCCGCAGGCGATCGCCTTCGGCAGGTCGCCGGACCAGCCCACGCCGCCGTCGGCGATGACGTGCACGTACCGGCCGCCGGACTCGTCCATGTAGTCGCGGCGGGCCGCGGCCACGTCGGCGACCGCGGTCGCCATCGGGACCTGGATGCCCAGGACGTTGCGGGTGGTGTGCGCGGCGCCGCCGCCGAAGCCGACCAGCACGCCGGCCGCTCCGGTGCGCATCAGGTGCAGGGCCGCGGTGTACGTGGCGCAGCCGCCGACGATGACCGGGACGTCCAGCTCGTAGATGAACTGCTTCAGGTTCAGCGGCTCGGCCGCGCCCGAGACGTGCTCGGCGGAGACCGTCGTGCCGCGGATGACGAAGATGTCCACGCCGGCGTCGACGACGGCCTTGGAGAACTGCGCGGTGCGCTGCGGGGAGAGCGCGGCGGCGGTGACGACACCGGAGTCGCGCACCTCCTTGATGCGCTGCCCGATCAGCTCTTCCTTGATCGGCGCGGCGTAGATCTCCTGCAGCCGACGGGTCGCGGTCGCCTCGTCCAGCTCGGCGATCTCGTCGAGGAGCGGCTGCGGGTCCTCGTACCGGGTCCAGAGACCCTCCAGGTTCAGCACGCCCAGGCCGCCCATCTCGCCGATGCGGATGGCGGTCTGCGGCGAGACGACCGAGTCCATCGGGGCGGCCAGGAACGGCAGCTCGAAGCGGTAGGCGTCGATCTGCCAGGCGATCGAGACCTCCTTCGGGTCCCGGGTGCGCCGGCTCGGCACGACGGCGATGTCGTCGAACGCGTACGCCCTGCGGCCGCGCTTGCCGCGCCCGATCTCGATCTCAGTCACGATGTGTGGCCTTTCCCTCTACGTCTGCGCCTACCAGTATCCCCGACACAAGCGCGCGGGGCGGCTCCGGCCACATGCCGGAACCGCCCCGCGCGTCGCGCTGTGTTACTTCCTGCTGTAGTTCGGTGCCTCGACCGTCATCTGGATGTCGTGCGGGTGGCTCTCCTTGAGGCCCGCCGAGGTGATCCGGACGAAGCGGCCGTTCTCCTGGAGCTCCGGCACCGTGCGCCCGCCGACGTAGAACATCGACTGGCGCAGACCGCCCACCAGCTGGTGGACGACGGCCGAGAGCGGGCCGCGGTAGGGCACCTGGCCCTCGATGCCCTCGGGCACGAGCTTCTCGTCGGAGGCGACGCCCTCCTGGAAGTAGCGGTCCTTGGAGAAGGAGCGCTGCTCGCCGCGGGACTGCATGGCGCCGAGCGAGCCCATGCCGCGGTACGACTTGAACTGCTTGCCGTTGATGAAGAGCAGTTCGCCCGGGGACTCCTCGCAGCCCGCGAGCAGCGAGCCGAGCATCACCGTGTCGGCACCGGCGACCAGGGCCTTCGCGATGTCGCCGGAGTACTGCAGGCCACCGTCGCCGATGACCGGGACGCCGGCCGCCTTGGCGGCGAGGGAGGCCTCGTAGATCGCGGTGACCTGCGGGACACCGATGCCGGCGACCACGCGGGTGGTGCAGATGGAGCCCGGGCCGACACCGACCTTGATGCCGTCGACACCGGCGTCGATCAGCGCCTGGGCGCCGTCGCGGGTGGCGACGTTTCCGCCGATGACGTCGACCGAGGAGTTCGACTTGATCTTGGCGACCATGTCGCCGACCAGGCGGGAGTGGCCGTGCGCGGTGTCGACGACGATGAAGTCGACGCCCGCCTCGATCAGGGCCTGGGCGCGCTCGTACGCGTCACCGGCGACGCCGACGGCGGCGCCGACGAGCAGCCGGCCCTCCTTGTCCTTGGCGGCGTTCGGGTACTTCTCGGCCTTGACGAAGTCCTTGACCGTGATGAGGCCCTTGAGGAGGCCCGCCTCGTCGACCAGCGGCAGCTTCTCGATCTTGTGACGGCGCAGCAGTTCCATGGCGTCCACGCCGGAGATGCCGACCTGGCCGGTGACCAGCGGCATCGGGGTCATGACCTCGCGCACCTGGCGGGCGCGGTCCGACTCGAAGGCCATGTCGCGGTTGGTGACGATGCCGAGGAGCTTGCCGGCCGGGTCGGTCACGGGGACGCCGCTGATGCGGAACTTGGCGCAGATCGCGTCGGCCTCGGCGAGCGTGGCGTCCGGGTGGACCGTGATCGGGTCGGTGACCATGCCGGACTCGGACCGCTTCACCAGGTCGACCTGGTTGGCCTGGTCGGCGATGGAGAGGTTGCGGTGCAGCACGCCGACACCGCCCTGCCGCGCCATGGCGATCGCCATGCGGGACTCGGTGACCTTGTCCATCGCGGCGGAGAGCAGCGGGATGTTCACCCGCACGTTCTTCGAGATGTACGAGGCGGTGTCGATCTGGTCGGGCGCCATGTCGGACGCGCCGGGCAGCAGCAGCACGTCGTCGTAGGTCAGCCCGAGTGTCGCGAATTTCTCGGGCACTCCGTCGACGTTGGCAGTCATGACACCTTCCCAAATGGCCTTGATCGGTGCGGGATGTCCATGCTAACGGGCTGGAGCGGTGTCTCATTCCACGAGCAAGATCAGCGGGCAGCTTTGGACGTTCACACGTGTACGAAAGGGACGACGGGACCCGGCAAGGCCTCCTGGTCGGCCAGTGCGTGCGGCCGGGGGCCGACGGGCGCCGGGCTCACTGCTCGGCGAGCGCGCGCAGCCGGCTGAGGGCGCGGTGCTGGGCGACCCGGACGGCGCCCGGGGACATGCCGAGCATCTGGCCGGTCTCCTCGGCGGTCAGTCCGACCGCGACCCGCAGCACGAGCAGTTCGCGCTGGTTCTCCGGGAGGTTGGCGAGCAGCTTCTTGGCCCACTCGGCGTCGTCGCTGAGCAGGGCGCGCTCCTCGGGGCCGAGCGAGTCGTCGGGCCGCTCGGGCATCTCGTCGGAGGGCACGGCGGTGGAACCCGGGTGCCGCATGGCGGCCCGCTGGAGGTCGGCGACCTTGTGTCCGGCGATGGCGAAGACGAAGGCCTCGAAGGGCCTGCCCGTGTCCTTGTAGCGCGGCAGCGCCATCAGGACGGCGACGCAGACCTCCTGGGCGAGGTCCTCGACGAAGTGCCGGGCGTCGCCCGGCAGCCGGTTGAGGCGGGTGCGGCAGTACCGCAGGGCGAGCGGGTGGACGCGCGCGAGCAGGTCGTGGGTGGCCTGCGCGTCACCGTCGACCGCGCGGTGCACGAGCGCGCCGATCTCCCCCTGCCCGGCAGGCACGGGGGTACCCACGGTCTCGTCGTCGCGCATCGCTCCATGGTGCCCCGATGCCTCTCGGTTCGCGGCACCGCGTCCGTAGTTGTGCACCGAAGCGTTATGAGCAGGTGCGCCGGCACTCATCTCCCGCGCCCTCCCCTCCCGCTCGATCGACTCGTCCCCGAGGAACTCCACATCTCAAGGATGCGGCATTCCGCGGGGAAGTGACACAAGCCCACCCCGTCCACCCCACGACGGACGCGGGCGAGGACGGGGAGACGGCAGGTGACCTGCGATTCAGCGGACCAGGCCCCAGCGGAATCCGAGGGCGACGGCATGCGCCCGGTCGGAGGCGCCGAGCTTCTTGAAGAGGCGCCGGGCGTGCGTCTTGACCGTGTCCTCGGAGAGGAAGAGCTCGCGCCCGATCTCCGCGTTGGACCGGCCGTGGCTCATGCCTTCGAGGACCTGGATCTCGCGCGCGGTGAGGGTGGGCGCGGCGCCCATCTCGGCCGAACGGAGCCGGCGCGGGGCCAGCCGCCAGGTCGGGTCGGCGAGCGCCTGCGTGACCGTGGCCCGCAGCTCGGCGCGCGAGGCGTCCTTGTGCAGGTATCCGCGGGCACCCGCGGCGACGGCGAGCGCCACGCCGTCGAGGTCCTCGGCGACCGTGAGCATGATGATGCGGGCGCCGGGGTCCGCGGAGAGCAGCCGGCGGACGGTTTCCACGCCGCCCAGGCCGGGCATGCGCACGTCCATCAGAATCAGGTCCGAGCGGTCCGCGCCCCAGCGGCGGAGGACTTCCTCGCCGTTGGCCGCGGTGGTCACGCGCTCGACGCCGGGCACGGTCGCGACCGCGCGGCGGAGCGCCTCTCGGGCAAGCGGGGAGTCGTCGCAGACGAGGACGGATGTCATGCCTGACCTCCGCGGCTCTCGCAGCTGTTGCGCGTCACCTTGAGCCTCCAGGGCTGTACGTATCGTCACCTGTGCGGTTGACGCTCTCGGACATGTGCCCGAGCGCTTGTTCCTTCAACCGCCTCCGCACTCTCAACGACGGTCACTCGAAAGAGTTACGGGTCGGACGGCGTCTTCGGCACTCTACGTGAGGGGGCGTGCGCGGAGGAGAGTGACGCAGGTCGTTCGTCCCAACATCGAAAGCTATGCCCCATTTAGCGGGATTTCTTCCCTTTTCGCAGTGTCTGTGGCTAGATTCGCAATGAGTCATATTTACATCTACTTAGACAGTAGGTGTATCGCCCGGACCTGTCGGGGAAGACGAGGAACCCCGGCCATCAGCCATCCACCCGCCCACCTATCCGTTCGACACGGTTTCAAGGGGACAAGCGCAATGGCAGATTTCTCCCGCCTTCCCGGACCCAACGCCGATCTGTGGGACTGGCAACTGCTCGCGGCCTGCCGCGGGGTCGACAGCTCCCTGTTCTTCCACCCCGAGGGAGAGCGCGGCGCGGCACGGAGTGCGCGTGAGAACTCGGCGAAAGAGGTCTGCATGCGGTGCCCGGTGCGCGCGGAGTGCGCGGCACACGCACTCGCCGTGCGGGAGCCCTACGGCGTATGGGGCGGCCTCACCGAGGACGAACGCGAAGAACTCATGGGACGCGCGCGCAATCGCCTGATCGCGGCGGCGCCCACCTCCGCGCCGGCCGCGTCCGGCGCGTCCGCGACATCCATGACGTCGCTCGGGGAACGTATGTGAAGGAACGTTTCTCTCTTGCGTCGAGCAGCAGTTGGACGATGAACGGACCCACGCGCCCGCGTACGTCGTGACCCGACTGCGCCCGCGTACGTCGTGACCGACCACGCGCGTACCACACGGGCCGGCTCGGCTCGGCTGTGCGCACCGGCCCGGCTACACGCGCGCGGCGGCGCGGATCAGCTCGTCGAGCGTGGCGGCGACGGCCGGGACCTGAGCGAGGTCCGGCAGCGTCAGGGCCACGATCTCCCGCTCCACGGCCGGCTCCACGGCCACGGTCCGCGCGCTCTTGGGGCGTACGGACTCGATGGCCAGCTCCGGCAGGACGGCCACGCCCAGACCGGCGCCGACCAGGCCCACCACGGCCGGGTAGTCGTCGGTGGCGAAGTCGATGCGCGGGGTGAAGCCCGCCTCCTCGCAGACGTCCACGAGCTGACGGCGGCAGCGCGGACAGCCCGCGATCCAGGCCTCGTCCGCGAGCTCCGCGATGCCGACCGCTTCGGCCCCGGCGAGCCGGTGCCCCTCGGGCACCAGGCCGACGAGCCGGTCGGCGAGGAGCGGGCGGACCACCAGGTCGTCCCACTCGGCCTGCCCGGCCCCGTACCGGAAGGCGAGGGCGATGTCGCAGTCGCCCTCGCGGAGCATCTCGATCGAGCGCGGCGGTTCGGCCTCGACGAGGGAGACCCGGGTGCCGGGGTGCGCGGCCCGCAGCGCGGCGAGGGCGGTGGGCACGAGGGTGGAGCTGCCGCTCGGGAAGGAGACCAGGCGGACCCGGCCCGCCCGGAGCCCGGCGATGGCGGCGACCTCCTCCTCGGCGGCGGTGAGCCCGGCGAGGATGCCGGAGGCGTGCCGGACCAGGACCTCGCCGGCCTGGGTGAGGCGCATCTCGCGTCCGGTGCGGATCAGCAGCGGCGTGCCGGCGGAGGCTTCGAGCGCCTTCATCTGCTGGCTGACGGCGGGCTGGGTGCAGCCGAGTTCGCGCGCGGCGGCCGAGAAGGAGCCCGTGGCGGCGACGGCACGCAGGACGCGGAGGTGGCGGGCCTCGATCATGCGTCCAGCATAAGCGACTCTTGGGTGAAGCTGCCCGTTCTCGCGGGCGCCTTTGAGATCGCCGGTCGTACAGTGCCCGCATGACCTTGCTGAGTGTGAATGTGGGCCGTGCCAGGGCCGTGGACTACACGGACGCGGCCTCGGGAATGACGGGCATCGACAAGCGTCCCGTCGAGGGGGCCGTGCGCATCGAGGCGCCGGGGGCGCCCGGCGTCGGGGCGAGCGGGGTCGCCGGGGACTCGGTCTGCGACCTCCGCTTCCACGGGGGCGACGACCGGGCGGCGTACGCCTTCGCCCGGGAGGACATGGACCTGTGGGAGCGGGAGCTCGGCCGCGAGCTGGCCAACGGCTCCTTCGGCGAGAACCTCACCACCCGCGGCCTCGACGTGAACGGGGCGCTGATCGGCGAGCGGTGGCGGATCGGCGGGGAGGTGGTCCTGGAGGTGACCGGGGGCCGCATCCCGTGCCGCACGTTCGCGGGCTTCCTCGGGGAGAAGGGCTGGATGAAGCGGTTCACGCAGGCGGAGGCCGGTCCCGGCGCGCTGCTGCGGGTGATCGTGCCGGGCGAGGTGCGGGCCGGCGACCCGATCACGGTGCTGCACCGGCCGGACCACGAGATCACCGTGGCGCTCCTGCACCGCGCCGCGACCACCGAACGCGCCCTGCTGCCCTCCACGTTGGTCGCCGCCGAGTGGATGGAGTCCGGGCTCCTCGCGCTCGCCCGCCAGTACACGGAGAAGTACGCCACGGCGTAGCCCGCGGGAGCGGGGCCCCACGGGCCCGGCCCGGCCCGGAGGACAGGCACTAGGTTGCCCGTATGACGACTGCACTGATTACGGGCTCCACCGCGGGCATCGGGGCCGCTTTCGCACGGAGGCTGGCGGCGGACGGCCATGACGTCGTGCTCGTGGCCAGGGACGTGGAGCGGCTCCGGGAGCAGGCGACCGAGCTGCACGACCGGCACGGCGTCGAGGCCGAGGTGCTCGCGGCGGACCTCTCCGAGGAGGACGGGATCGCCGCCGTCGAGGCCCGGCTCTCGGACCGGAGGCAGCCGGTGGACGTGCTGGTGAACAACGCCGGCTTCGGCAACAAGGGCCGGTTCCTCGAGGTCTCCATGGCCGACGAGCTGAAGATGCTGACGGTGCACTGCGAGGCGGTGCTGCGGCTGACCTCGGCCGCCACCGCCTCGATGAGGGACCGCCGCCGGGGCGCCGTGGTGAACGTCGCCTCGGTGGCGGCCTTCGTGCCCCGGGGCACGTACGGCGCCTCGAAGGCCTGGGTCGTGCAGTTCACGCAGGGCGCGGCGCGGGACCTCGCGGGCAGCGGGGTGCGGCTGATGGCGCTCTGCCCCGGCTTCGTCCGGACCGAGTTCCACGAGCGGGCCGGGATGGGCACGGACAACATCCCGGGCTGGATGTGGCTGGACGCGGACAAGCTGGTGGCGGCGGCGCTGCACGACCTGGAGCGGGGCAGGACCCTGTCGATCCCGGACCCCCGCTACAAGGCCCTCATGGGCGTGGTGAAGCTGGCGCCGCGCGGCCTGCTCGGCGGGGTGTCCTCCAGGGCGGGCCGCAGGTACGGCCCGCAGTAGCCGTCCGGCCGTCAGCTCGGGCCCGCCTCCTCGTACGCACCGACGTCCAGGTGTGCGGTGGTGCCGTCCCGCCAGGTCACGTGCAGCGCGTGGCCGGTGATCCGGACGTTCGCGAGGGTGGGTGCGGGAGCGGGGGCGGGCTCGGCGGTGAGGGAGGCGAGGGCCACGAAGAGGGCGGCCGGGCCGCTCGTGGCGCCGTGCAGGGCCAAGGCGCGGCTGCCGGGCCCCTGAAGGGTCTCCCCCGTGGGGAGTTCCGTCGTCCCGGGGCGGTAGCCGTGGACCGGATGGAGCTGGGCGTGCGGGCCGTCGGGGGTGACGGCCCAGCCGGTCTGCCGTACGGGGGTCCCCTCCGGGGCGCCGAGGACGAGGTGGGCGCGGAGCTCGGCGCGGCCGTGGACGAGGGTCGCGGACAGCACCCGGACGCCGGGCAGCGGGCGGTGGAGGGAGGCGGCCCGGTCGGGGCCGGTGCCGACCGGGACGGCGGGGCCCCGGGTGGTGGCCTTCCCGTCGACGATCAGGGCGAAGTGGTTGTCCGCGGGGGCGGCCCCGGTGGTGGGTCCCGTACGGGTGGAGTAGGCGTGGCGGGCGTAGCCGGGGTCGTCCTCCTCGCCCGCCGCGCTGCCCACGTGGTTGCTGCCGTGGTTGTGGAGGCGTACGAGTCCGTCGGCCGCGGTGGTCTGGACGAGCAGCCCGGCGGGGGCGAAGGCGCGGACCGCGTCGGCGCGTTCGGCGGGCAGGGGTTCCTCGGGGTCGGTCCAGGCGGGGTGGCCGGCGGGCAGGAGGAGGCCGAGGAAGCCCTTGGACGCCCAGTAGGGGGAACCGGGCCCCGAGTACTCCTGGACGAGCGGCGGGTACGGGCCGTGCCAGCCGAGGCCGAGCAGTCCGCGCTCGTCGGTGGCGCCGCGGTCGAGGAAGTAGCGCAGGGTTCCGGAGGCGAGGCGGCGGGTGGCGCCGGGGGCGAGCGGGGTGTGACCGGTGAGGGCGCCGAGCCAGGGGGCGGCGGCCGCGGCGAAGCGGTAGATCAGGGACCGCCCGTACGGGACGGGGGCGCCGTTCGCGTCGAAGAGGTGGACGTACGCGTCGAGATGGGCCCGCAGCCGGGGCCCGTACCGGTCGAGGAGGTCCCGGTCGTCGGCGAGGTGGGCGTGGAGGACGGGGTAGAAGTGCAGGGCCCAGGCGTTGTAGTGGTCGAAGGCGCGGTTGTCGCCGTCGCTGTACCAGCCGTCGCCGAGGTACCAGTCCTCGACGCGGGCGAGGGAGCGGTCGACGGTGGCGGCGGCGCGGTCGGTCTCGATGCCGGCGTCCTGGAGGAAGCCGGCCACGGTGAGGCCGAAGAGCCACCAGTTGTTGTCGACGGGGGACGGCCCGAGGGCGGGGAGGAGCCAGTCGACGGCCCGCTGTCGGGTGCGGTCGTCGAGGCGGTCCCAGAGCCAGGGGCGGGTGAGGCGGAGGCCGAGGGCGATCGAGGCGGACTCGACGACCGCCTGGCGGGTGTCGGCCATCGGGGGCCAGGAGTCCCGGTCCTCCCGCCCCGGCTCCTCGGTGCCGGCGGCGAGCCCCGCGGCGTACCGGTCGAGGTGGCCGCCCGGGTCCTCGCCGTGGGCGCCCGCGACGCGGAGGGCGGCGAGGAGGAAGGTGCGGGCCCAGCCCTCCAGGCCGTCGGAGCGGGGGCCCGACCAGCTGGGGCGCGGTCCGGGGAGGTCGACGAGGCCGTACCCGGGGGAGGCGAACGGGCGCACGTCCAGGAGGAGTCGGTCGGCCGTGGCCTCCCAGTGGGCACGGGTCCAGCCGGTGTACGGGCTGAGCCCGCGGTTCTCGGGCGGCGTGGGCATGATGCTCCCTGGGGCTCCCTGCGACGGCCTCTGCGTCGTCGGAATCCTGAACAGACTCCGATCGAACGTCAAGAGTCTTGGAGCGAATGATCGAAAGTACCGTCGTTCGATCATTTCTGGGTTAGGGTGACCCACCCCGGGGTCTCCGCACCACCGGAGCCGAGGCACCGCCGGAGCCAGGACACCGCCGGGGCCGACGTTCCGCCGGAACCGAAGCCCCACCGGAGCCGAGGCGCCGCAGGGGCGACACACCACCGGGGCCGACGGACCACCACCACCGCGAGGGGAACCGCGCCGTGCGCGAGAGTGCTGCCGAACGACACGACCGACTGCTGGCCCTGGTGCGCGAGCGCGGCACCGCCCGCGTCTCCGAACTGGCCGAACGCCTCGGGGTCTCCCCCGTCACCGCCCGCCGCGACGTCGAGGTCCTGGCCGGCCGGGGCCTGCTCGACCGGGTGCACGGCCAGGTCTCCTGGCCCCGGCGGCAGGGCGCCCCGGGCGGCGGCCGCCCCGGCGAGGGCCTGGTCCTCGGCCTGCTCGCCCCCTCCGCCACGTACTACTTCGCCGAGGTCATCCGGGGGGCGCACGAGGCGGCGGCCCGCGCCGGGGCGCGGCTCGTGCTGCGGATCTCCGACTACCGGCCGGAGGAGGACCGCGCCCGCACCGAGGGCCTCCTCGCGGCCGGCGCCGAGGGCGTCCTCGTCGCGCCCGGCTGGCGGGGGCCCGAGGACCGGCTCGCGTACGGGGACTGGCTGGCCGAGCTGCCGGTGCCGACCGTGCTCCTGGAGCGCCGCGCCGAGCCCGGGAGCCCGCTCGACGGCCTGGACCGGGTCTCCTCCGACCACGCCCACGGCGTGCTGCTCGCCCTGCGCCACCTGCTCTCGCTCGGCCACGCGACACCGCTGCTCGTGGCCCGCCGGGACTCCCCGACCGCGCTCGCGGTGCGCGCGGGCTACGCCGAGGCGCTGGGGACGCTGGGCCTGGGGGAGCCCCGCCCGGTCATCGACTCCGTACCGGCCGAGGCGGATCCGGAGGGCTTCGAGCGGGCGGTGCGGGCGCTGCACGAGGCCGTCGGTTCGGGCCTGGCGAGCGCGGCCCTGGTCCACAACGACGTGGACGCGATCGAGATCGTGCAGCGCCTGGCCGAGCTGGGCGTGCGGGTGCCGCAGGACCTGGCCCTGATCGCGTACGACGACGAGGTCGCCGCCCTCGCCGACACCCCGCTGACGGCGGTCGCGCCGCCGAAGCGGCAGGTGGGGCGACACGCCACGGAGCTCCTGGTGGAGCGACTCACGGAGGGGCACGGAGGGGGCCCGGGCGAGGGGTCCGGGGAGGAGGCGGCGCGGCGGCATCTGAGCCTGCTGCCGCGGCTGCGGGTGCGGGACTCCTGCGGGGCGCGCGCCACCGGGGACTCCACACCTTCGATCTGATCTCTTTTCGATCAATCAATCTTTCGCTCTTGACTTCGGTCACGAACGGTCACAGGATCACGGCCACAACCTCCAGCCGCCCGCCTTCAGGAGCCGCGCCGTGTCCCGTACTTGGAGCAGAACGTCCCGCGTCATAGCCGGCACCGCCACCGCCCTGGCCGTCCTCACGGCCTGCGGCGGTGGCGGCGACACCGCAAGCAAGCCGAACGGGCCCGTGACCATCACCTTCTGGGGCTGGGCCAAGGGCACCAAGGACGTCGTGGACGCCTTCAACGCCTCCCACACCGACATCCGGGTGAAGTTCGAGGAGATCCCCTCCGGCACCGCGGGCGGCTACGCCAAGATCTCCAATGCCGTGAAGGCGGGCAACGCCCCCGACCTGGTCTCCATCGAGTACTCCTCGCTCCCCGAGTTCGTGAGCTCCGGCGCCCTCCAGGACATCGGCGACCGGTTCACCGAGGCCGACCGCGCCAAGTTCCTCCCGCAGTCCGTCGAACTCACCACCCTCGGCGGGAAGTCCTGGGCCGTCCCCTTCGACGCCGCCCCGCAGGCCTTCTTCTACCGCAAGGACCTCTTCGCCCGGTACGAGGTGGCGGTCCCCACCACCTGGGACGAGTTCAGGAAGGCCGCCGAGCAGGTCAAGAAGGCCGACGCCAAGGCCCGCATCGCCACCTTCTTCCCCGACGACCCGACCACCTTCGAGGCCATGGCCTGGCAGGCCGGCGCCCAGTGGTTCAAGGCCGAGGACGAGACCTGGAAGGTGAACACCACCGACCCGGCCACCACCAAGGTCACCGACTACTGGCAGGGCCTCCTCGACGCCGACCTGGTCCACAAGGACGCCTCCTTCAGCCCCGAGTGGGTCGGCTCCCTCAAGAACGGCACCACCGTCGGCTACCTCGGCGCCTCCTGGGGAGCGGGCGCCCTCAAGGGCAACGTCCCCGAGATGAGCGGCAAGTGGGCCGTCGCCCCCGTCCCGACCTGGGACGGCAAGCCCGCCAGCGGCATGCTCGGCGGCACCTCCTTCGCCGTCACCAAGGACAGCGGGCAGAAGGCCGCCGCCGTCGCCTTCGCCGAGTGGATGTCCACCACCGAGGAGGGCGTGAAGGCCCGGATCGCCTCCGGCACCTCCTCCGCCTTCCCCGCCGCCGCGGCCCTGCGCCCGGTCGCCAAGAAGGCCTTCGACGCCGGCTTCTACGGCGGCCAGGACATCTACGCCCTCTTCGAGTCCGCCGGCGCCTCCATCAACCCCCACTGGTCCTGGGGCCCGACCACCGGCACCACCAACACCGCGATCAAGGACAGGTTCGGCACGATCGCCCGGGGCGGCCCGTCCCTCGCCGACGCCGTCGAGGCCGGCCACGACGCCACCGTCGCCGAGCTCACCAAGCGCGGCCTGAAGGTCGAGGGCTGACCGGATGAAGGCCCGCACCCGCGCCGCCACGCTCCTGCTGACCCCCTTCTTCGTCCTGTTCACCGCGGTGATGGTGGTGCCGATCGGATACGCGGTCTGGCTCAGCCTCTTCACCGAGAAGCAGTCCGGACTGGGCTTCGGCGGCACCGAGACCGTCTTCACCGGCCTCGACAACTACACCGCGGCGCTGGGTGACCGGGCCTTCCTCGAGGGCTTCGGCGTCCTGCTCGGGTACTGCCTGCTCTACATCCCGCTGCTGCTCGCCGGGGCCCTCGGCCTCGCCCTCCTGCTCGACTCGGCGCTCGCCCGCGCCCGCCGCTTCTTCCAGCTCGCGCTCTTCCTGCCGCACGCCGTCCCCGGCATCATCGCCGCCCTGATCTGGGTCTACCTCTACACGCCCCAGCTCAGCCCGGTCGTCCAGGCCATGGACGCCGGAGGCGTCGGCTTCGACTTCTTCTCCCCCGGAGGCACCCTGCCCTCCGTCGTCAACATCGCCCTGTGGGAATGGCTCGGCTACAACATGGTCATCTTCTACGCCGCCCTCCAGGCCATCGACCGCTCCGTCCTCGAAGCCGCCACCGTCGACGGCGCGAGCGCCTGGCGCATCGCCTTCGCCATCAAGGTCCCGCTCATCACGTCCTCGCTCGCGATGGTCGGCCTCTTCACGGTCATCGGCTCCCTCCAGCTCTTCACCGAGCCGCTCATCCTCAACAAGGGCACCGGCTCCGCCGTCACCTCCACCTGGACGCCGAACATGTACGCCTACACCGCGGCCTTCGACCGCAACGACTACGGACTCGCCGCCGCGGCCTCCGTGCTCCTCGCCCTGGCGGCGGCGCTGCTCTCCTTCGCGGTGACCCGGCTGACGGGCCGCCGCAAGGCGGGCGCGGCGGGCACGGCGGACGCCGTGCGCAAGGCGGTCACGGCGCGGAAGGAGCAGCCGGCATGAGTAACCGCTCCCCCCACCGATGGCTGTCCAGGACCGCCGTCAACGGCGCCCTCGTCCTCGCCGTCGTCTACATGCTCTTCCCGCTGGTCTGGCTGCTCACCGCCGCCACCAAGGACGCCGGAGGCCTCCTCGCCGGAAACGCCTTCTCCTTCGAGGGCTTCGACCTCGGCGGCAACCTCTCCCGGCTCGCCGAGTACAACGACGGCATCTACTTCCACTGGTACGCCAACAGCCTCCTCTACGCGGGCCTCGGCGCCCTCGCCTGCTCCCTGATCAGCGTCGCCGCCGGATACGCCTTCCACGTCTACGACTTCCGGGGCAAGGAGAAGCTCTTCGGCCTCGTCCTGCTGGGCGTGCTCGTCCCCACCACCGCGCTCGCCCTGCCGATGTACCTCCTCGCCAGCGAGGTCGGCATCGTCAACACCCACTGGGCGGTCCTGGTCCCGGTCCTCGTCAACCCCTTCGGGGTCTACCTCTCCCGGGTGTTCTGCGCCGGCTACGTCCCCGACGAGGCCCTCGAAGCCGCCCGTATCGACGGCGCCGGGGAGATGCGCGTCTTCTGGTCCATCGGCCTGCGCATGGTCATGCCCGGCTTCGTGACCGTCTTCCTCTTCCAGTTCACCGCCGTCTGGAACAACTTCTTCCTCCCCCTGGTGATGCTCTCGGACCAGAAGCTCTACCCGCTGAGCCTCGGCCTGTACGCGTGGAACAGCAACGCCCACGCCGAACCCGACTACTACCCCCTCGTCGTCACCGGATCCCTGCTCGCCGTCGTCCCCCTCGTCATCGCCTTCGTCTCCCTCCAGCGGCACTGGAAGGCCGGCCTGACGGCCGGCAGCGTCAAGTGAGGAAGGCCAGTACCCACGATGCACCCCACCACTGACAACCGCCCGACCCTCCTCCTCGCCATGGGCCCCGGAGTCGACGAACGCCTCCTCACGCCCGCCCACCGCACCCTCCTGACCCGGTTCGCGCGCACCGACCCCCACCTGGTGGCCCACGACCTGACCGCCCCGGACCCGCGGGTCGCCGCCGCCCTGGCCGAGGCCGAAGTCCTCCTGACCTGCTGGGGAGCACCCCCGCTGACGGCCGAGGTCCTGGCCCGCGCCCCACGGCTCGCAGCCGTCGTCCACGCGGCCGGCTCCGTCAAGCACCACGTCACCGACGCCTGCTGGGAGCGGGGCCTGCGCGTCACCTCGGCCGCCGCCGCCAACGCGCTGCCGGTCGCCGAGTACACGCTCGCCGCGATCCTCTTCGCCGGGAAGCGGGTCCTCCGCTCGGCCCAGCGGTACGCCGAACTGCGCACCGGGCACGCCTGGCTGGAGGAGTCCACCGCCTGGGGCAACCACCGCCGCACGATCGGCGTCGTCGGGGCCTCCCGCATCGGCCGGCGGGTCCTCGAACTCCTCCGCCCCTTCGACTTCGAGGTCCTGCTGTACGACCCGTACGTGACGGCCCCGCCGCCCGGCACCGAGCTCGTCGGCCTCGACGAACTCTGCGCCCGCAGCACGGTGGTCTCCGTGCACGCGCCGCAACTGCCCTCCACGTACCGCATGATCGGCGCCGGACAGCTGGCCGCGATGCCGGACGGCACGACCCTCGTCAACACCTCCCGCGGCTCCCTGATCGACGAGGAGGCCCTCCTCCCCCACCTCGTCT
Source organism: Streptomyces sp. NPDC107498 (assembly GCF_055582805.1). NCBI lineage: Bacteria > Bacillati > Actinomycetota > Actinomycetes > Kitasatosporales > Streptomycetaceae > Streptomyces > Streptomyces sp. NPDC107498. The sequence goes on from NZ_JBVJPE010000005.1 coordinate 127,006, forward strand.
CGGGCCGCCTCCACGCGATCCTCGACGTGACGGACCCGGAACTCCCCCCGCCCGGCTCACCGCTGTGGACCCTCCCGAACGTCCTCCTCACCCCCCACGTCGCCGGCTCGCTCGGCAACGAACTCCACCGCATGGCGGACCAGGCGATCGAGGAGGTGGCCCGCTACGGACGCGGAGAGCCCTTCGCGGAGGAGGTCCGGGCATCGGACCTCCAGCACTCGGCGTAGGGATCGTCCCGGGACCGTTCGTGGAGCCGGCGGCCCCGGGTCCACGCCCCCCGTGCTGCCAGGGCATCTCCCGCGCCCGGACCTAGACTGGAAAGGTCCTACCTGGGGTCTGGGTCGGGAGGCGTCATGACATTCGTGCAGATCATCGACTGCAGGACGAGCCGGGTCGAGGACCTCGACCGGCTCATGGACCGGTGGGTCGAGCAGACCAAGGGCAAGCGGACCGCGACGCACAGCATCGTCGGCAAGGACCGTTCCGACGCCTCGCACGTCGTGGAGATCGTCGAGTTCCCCTCGTACGACGTGGCCATGCTCAACTCGCAGCTCCCCGAGACCGACCGGATCTTCCGGGAGATGGTCGCGCTCTGTGACGAGATGCCGACCTTCACCGATCTGGACGTGGTCCGGGACGAGCAGATGTACAAGGCGGCCTCCCGCCGGTTCTTCGAGCTGCTCTCGGAGCCCGGGGAGCTCCCGCCGCTCGACGAGGTGCTCGACGAGGGGTACCACGACCACAATCCGGGCACCCCGAACGACTCGTACGGCATGGACGCGCTGCGGCGCGACGCCGAGATGTGGCGGGCGGCCTTCGACTTCGCCTTCACCCTCGAGGACCAGATCGCCGACGGCGACCGGGTCTGCACGCGCTGGACCTGGAAGGGCGCCCACGTCGGCGACTTCATGGGGATCCAGCCGACCGGGATGGAGGTGAGCATGACCGGGATGCTCGTCCACCGCTTCCGGGAGGACGGCAAGGCCGTCGAGGGCTGGTGGCAGTACGACCTGCTCGGGCTGATGGAGCAGCTCGGGGCCGTGGAGCCGTAGGAAAGCGATGAGGCCCGGTGCTCCCGCGACGGGAGCACCGGGCCTCGATCACGCGCTAAGGAGCTCAGTGCGAGTGGCCGTGACCGTGGCCGTGGTCCGCCGGCTCCTCTTCCTTCTTCTCCACCACGAGGGTCTCGGTGGTGAGGAGGAGGGAGGCGATCGAGGCGGCGTTCTCCAGGGCGGAGCGCGTCACCTTCACCGGGTCGATGACGCCGGCCTTGACCAGGTCGCCGTACTCGCCGGTGGCGGCGTTGAAGCCGTTGCCCTTCTCCAGCTCCGCCACCTTCGAGGTGATGACGTAGCCCTCGAGGCCGGCGTTCTCGGCGATCCAGCGCAGCGGCTCGACGGCGGCGCGGCGGACGACGGCGACACCGGTGGCCTCGTCGCCGGTCTTGTCGAGGTTGCCCTCGAGGACCTTGACGGCGTGGACGAGCGCGGAGCCACCACCGGAGACGATGCCCTCCTCGACCGCGGCGCGGGTCGCGGAGATGGCGTCCTCCAGACGGTGCTTCTTCTCCTTGAGCTCGACCTCGGTCGCGGCGCCGACCTTGATCACGCAGACGCCGCCGGCGAGCTTCGCGAGGCGCTCCTGCAGCTTCTCGCGGTCCCAGTCGGAGTCCGTGGACTCGATCTCGGCCTTGATCTGGTTGACGCGGCCCGCGACGTCCTCGGAGTTGCCGCCACCGTCGACGATGGTGGTGTCGTCCTTGGTGATCGTCACGCGGCGGGCGGTGCCCAGCACGTCGAGACCGGCCTGGTCGAGCTTGAGGCCGACCTCCTCGGCGATGACGGTGGCACCGGTGAGGGTGGCCATGTCGCCGAGCATCGCCTTGCGGCGGTCGCCGAAGCCGGGGGCCTTGACGGCCACGGCGTTGAAGGTGCCGCGGATCTTGTTGACGACGAGGGTGGAGAGGGCCTCGCCCTCGACGTCCTCGGCGATGATCAGGAGCGGCTTGCTGGCGCCGGCCTGGATGACCTTCTCCAGGATGGGCAGCAGGTCCTGGATCGAGGAGATCTTGCCCTGGTGGATCAGGATGTACGGGTCGTCGAGGACGGCCTCCATGCGCTCCTGGTCGGTCACCATGTACGGGGACAGGTAGCCCTTGTCGAAGGCCATGCCCTCGGTGAAGTCGAGCTCCAGGCCGAAGGTGTTGGACTCCTCGACGGTGATGACGCCGTCCTTGCCGACCTTGTCCATCGCCTCGGCGATGAGCTCGCCGACCTGCTGGTCCTGCGCGGAGAGCGCGGCGACGGCGGCGATGTCGGACTTGTCGTCGATCGGGCGCGCGGTGGCGAGGAGCTCCTCGGAGACGGCCTTGACGGCGGCGTCGATGCCCTTCTTCAGGGCGGCCGGGGAGGCGCCGGCGGCGACGTTGCGCAGACCCTCGCGGACCAGGGCCTGGGCGAGCACGGTGGCGGTGGTGGTGCCGTCACCCGCGATGTCGTTGGTCTTGGTCGCCACCTCCTTCACGAGCTGGGCGCCGAGGTTCTCGTACGGGTCCTCGATCTCGACCTCGCGGGCGATCGTGACACCGTCGTTGGTGATGGTGGGGGCGCCGAACTTCTTGTCGATGACGACGTTGCGGCCCTTGGGGCCGATCGTCACCTTCACCGTGTCGGCAAGCTTGTTGACGCCGCGCTCAAGGGCGCGACGGGCGTCCTCGTCGAACTTCAGGATCTTCGCCATGGGAGCGGTTCAGCCCTCTCGGATTCAGGTGGAACGAACCGCGCCCCGGGGCGCCTGGGAAAGGGGCCTCGGGGCGCAGCTCAAAGCATCTGCTTCAGGTACTTCGGTACTTCGGAGAATTACTTCTCGACGATCGCGAGCACGTCGCGAGCCGAGAGGACGAGGTACTCCTCGCCGTTGTACTTCACCTCGGTGCCGCCGTACTTGCTGTACAGCACGATGTCGCCGGTCTTGACGTCGAGCGGCAGACGCTCGCCGTTCTCGAAGCGGCCCGGGCCCACGGCCAGGACGACGCCCTCCTGGGGCTTCTCCTTGGCAGTGTCCGGAATGACCAGGCCAGAGGCGGTGGTCTGCTCGGCGTCGAGCGGCTGGACCACGATGCGGTCCTCGAGCGGCTTGATGGCAACCTTGGAGCTGGTGGTCGTCACGATCCGACCTCCCCCTTCGGAGATCTCACGGGGTTAACTGTCTGAGGTGGCGACCAGGTGGATCCGTCGTCGCGGGTGCCGGACCTGCCCGTCGCTGTGTTGGCACTCTCCGGTGGGGAGTGCCAGAGCCGAGACTATGACCGCGATTAGCACTCGGTCAAGCGGAGTGCCAATTCATCGCCCCGTGGCGTGACGACGGGCGGGCCCGCGGGCCCGAGGACGGGCCTGACGACGGGCGGCGCGGCGGGTGCGGCGGCGGGCGGGACCGCCCGGGGCGCCCGGGTCTCTTCGCAGCGCTTCGCGTCCACCGCCGCCCGCGCGCGCCGGACCGGCGAGGGGTGGGGGCCCACCCGTTCCGCCGCCTTCCGTCCGAGCCGCTCGATCGGGTCGACCGAGGAGGCGCAGGCCGGGAGGGCGAGGAGCGCGCCGGTCACGGCGAGGGCGGCGGCCCACCTCGCACCCGGCCCCCGGGTCGTGCGCGGCCCTCGGGTCATACGTAGTCCTCGAGCTTCGCCACCGCGTACCCCTTGGCCGTGATCACGTTCATCACACGGCGGATCATGTCCGGCATGGTGCCCTTCCAGTCCTCCTTGCCGCGGAAATGGGTGAGCACGATGTCGCCGGGGTGCAGGTCCCGGTCCCACTCGCGCCACTCCATGTGGTCGGGGAAGGCCTCGGCGGCCCAGAGCGGGACGGCCTTGACGCCGCAGCTCTTCGCGGCGCGCAGGGTGTCCTCGTTGTAGTTGCCGTACGGCGGGCGGAAGAGCGGGGGCCGCTTGCCGAACCGCTTCTCGATGACGTCCTGCATGTCGCAGATCTCGTGCTTCTGCTCGGCGTACGAGAGCGCGGGCAGGTAGCGGTGGTGGAGGGTGTGGTTGTGCAGGGAGACGCCGGACTCCTGCGACTTCTGCATCTTCGCGAAGTAGCCGTAGTCGTCCTTGACGACGTAGTCGCTGAGGAAGGCGCTGTAGGGGATCCGCAGCTCCTTCATCATCGCGAGCAGCCGGGGGTCCTTCTCCGCGCCGTCGTCGATCGTCAGGAAGACGACCTTCTGCTTGGTCGGCACGGTGGTGAAGACGGGCGGCAGGCCCTCCCCGTCCGTCTCGAAGCCCTTGCGGGTGGTGATCCTCGGTTTGACGGCGGGTGGGGCGGGGGCTTCGAGCGGGGGCTTGGCGAGGCCCCACTTCCTGGCGGCGAGCACGCGGGCGGCCCGCTGCGCGCGGACCCTCTCGACGTACGCGTCGAGGGCTCCGGCGGCCGGGGCCTGCTGTCCGGCGGCGGGTGCGGGTGCGCCGCGCTCGGGTGCGGCGCCGCCGGAGCAGGCCGTGGCGGCGGAGGCGAGGGCGGTCGCGGCGAGCGCCGCCCCGAGCGTCCGACGGGAGCGATGCGCACCTTTTGCCATCATCTGGTCCTTTTGTCGTACGAGCTGCATGGCGCCGCATCCTGTCAGCGCGGGAGCCCCTTCCGGGCCGCGACACCGCCGTACCGCGCCCGCCGTCCCCCGGCCGGCCCACACCCGCCCAGGGGCCAGAATGGGACGGGTGACCGACCTCGCCTCCTTCGCCGCCCTGCTCGCCCCCGAGGGGCAGGCGCTCCTCGCCGCCCTGCGCGACTACGACCCCGCCCAGGAGCTGGCGGTCGCCTCCCGGCTGCGCCGCGACCACCCCGCCGAGCTCGTCACCGCGGCCCTCGGCCAGGCGCGGCTGCGGCAGCGGGCGGTGGCGAAGTTCGGCGCCGAGGACGCGTACCGGATGTACTTCACGCCCCACGGCGTCGAGCAGTCGACCCGCGCCTCGGTCGGCACGTACCGGGCGGCCCGGCTGAAGGCGCTCGGCGTCGGCAGCGTCGCGGACCTCTGCTCCGGGATCGGCGGCGACGCGATCGCGCTGGCCCGCGCCGGGATCTCCGTCCTCGCCGTCGACCGGGACCCGCTGACCGCCGAGGCGGTGAGGGCCAACGCCGAGGCGCTCGGCCTGTCCGACCTGATCGAGGTGCGGTGCGCGGACGTGACCGGGATCGACACGAGCCCGTACGACGCGGTCTTCGTCGACCCGGCGCGGCGCGGTGGCCGGGGCAGGATCTTCGACCCCGAGGCGTACTCCCCGCCGCTCTCCTGGGCGACCGGCGCGGCCCGCCGGGCGCCGCACGCCGCGCTGAAGGTGGCGCCGGGCATCCCGCACGAGGCGGTCCCCGAGGAGGCCGAGGCGGAGTGGATCTCGGACGGCGGGGACGTGAAGGAGGCCGTGCTCTGGTTCGGCACGGAGCCGGGCGCGCGCCGGGCCACTCTGCTGCCCTCCGGCGCCGGACTCGTCGGCCGGGGGCTGCCCGATCCGGCGGTCCGCCCGGTCGGCCGCTATCTGTACGAGCCGGACGGCGCCGTGATCCGCGCGCACCTCGTCGCCGAGGTGGCCGGGGAGGTGGACGGCGGTCTGATCGACGAGACGATCGCGTACGTGACGGCGGACGCGCTCGTCGCCACGCCGTACGCCGCCGCGTACGAGATCACCGACGAACTCCCCTTCAACCTGAAGAAGTTGAAGGCTCTGCTGCGGGAGCGCGAGGTCGGCACCCTCACCGTGAAGAAGCGCGGCTCGGCGGTCGAACCCGAGGAGATCCGCCGCAAGGTGAAGCCGAAGGGCCCCAACGCGGCGACGGTCCTGCTCACTCGGGTCGCGGGAGCCCCGACGATGCTGATCGGTCGGCCGGCGGGCGGGGGCCGGTGAGCCGCACCGCGAAGCGGTAGTGGCCGACGGCCTTCGCCAGGCCGGTCAGCCCCGTGACCCAGAGGAGCAGGGCGACGCCCATGCCGTACGCGACCACGCCGTAACCGTCCTCCCGGTCGGCGCGCGCCGGGACCGCGAAGCCCAGCCAGAGGCCGGCCCCGCACATCACGAAGGACAGCAGCAGCCAGCAGACGCTGAGGACGGGGGCGCGCAGCCGGGCGTCCGTCGGACCGTGGCGGTCGAGGGCCGCCCACAGGACGAGGCGCTCACGGACGGTCCGGTCGCGCCGCAGGCTGCGGACGGTCAGCCACACGGCCGGGACGAGGATCCCGATGCCGGGGACCGCCGCGAAGAGCCCGAACATCGTCGTCATCGGGTCGGGGAGCGGCGCGCCGATCGCGACGAGCAGCACGCCGATCAGCGACCAGCCCAGTTCGAGCAGGAGGAACCAGAGCAGGAACAGCGCGAGTCGCCCGCCGCCGAGCAGCCGCCTGCCGAGTTCGTCGAGCGCCAGCGCCCGGTCGGCGAGCCGTGCCTCCCGGTCGGGCCAGCTCTGGAGTTCGGCGGGCGGAGGCGGGGGGAGGAAGCGGGGCGCGCGGGGACATGCCCAGCACCCTAGGGGGTGTCCTGCCGGGACGGCCGGACGCCCCCGGTGTCTCCTCCGCGGGCTCCCGTCACCGCGCCCGGCTCCCCTGCGCCCCGTCCGACTTCCGGGCCCGCCCGAGCAGCAGTTCCCGTTCGCTCTCGTTCCGGGTGAGGGTGGCCGCGCGCACGAACTCCGCGCGGGCCTCCTCCGTCCGCCCGAGGCGGGCGAGCAGGTCGCCGCGGACGCTCGGGAGCAAGTGGTAGCGGGCGAGGGACGGTTCGGCGGCGAGGGCGTCGACGAGGGCGAGGGCCGCGGCGGGACCCTCGGTCATCGAGACGGCGACCGCGCGGTTCAGTTCGACCACCGGGGAGGGCGCGAGGGTGCCGAGCCGTCCGTAGAGCGCGGCGATGGTCGCCCAGTCCGTCTCCTCGTACGAGGCGGCCCGCGCGTGGCAGGCGGCGATCGCGGCCTGGAGGGCGTACGGCCCGTAGGAGCGGCCGTCCCCGGCACGGGCGAGGGCGGCGTACCCGCGGCGCACGAGCAGCCGGTTCCAGCGGCTGCGGTTCTGGTCGGCGAGGAGCACCGGCCGCCCGTCGGGGCCGGTGCGGGCGGCGGTGCGGGAGGCCTGGAGTTCGAGGAGCGCGCAGAGGCCGTGCGCCTCGCTCTCCCCCGGCATCAGGGCGGACAGGCCCCGGGCGAGCCGCAACGCGTCCTCGCACAGGCCGGGGCGGAGCAGGTCGTCGCCGGCGGTCGCCGCGTACCCCTCGTTGAAGATCAGGTAGACGACCTCCAGGACGGAGCCGAGCCGGGCCGCCCGCTCCCGCCCGTACGGCACCTCGAACTCCACGCCCGCCTTCGCGAGCGTCCGCTTGGCGCGGGTGATCCGCGCCGCGACCGTCGCCTCCGGCACCAGGAACGCGCGGGCGATCTCGTCCGTCCGCAGCCCGCCGACGAGCCGCAGGGTGAGCGCCGCGCGGGCGTCCGCGGAGAGCACCGGGTGGCAGGTGGTGAAGACGAGCCGGAGGACGTCGTCGTCGATGTCGCCCGGGCCGGACGGCTCCGGGTCGTACGACACCTCGCCGAGGTCGAGCGTCCGGCCCACCTCGGCGAGCTTCCGGGCGTATGTCTCGCGGCGCCGCACGAGGTCGACGGCGCGGTGCTTCGCGGCGGTCGTCAGCCAGGCCCCCGGGTTGTCCGGGACGCCCGACCGCGGCCACTGCTCCAGGGCGGAGACGAGCGCGTCCTGCGCGAGCTCCTCGGCGATGCCGACGTCCCGGACGATCCGCGCCACCGTGGCGATGATCCGCGCCGACTCCATCCGGAAGACCGTCTCCAGCGTGCTCTCCACCACCGTCACGTCTCACATGACAGCACGGCCCGGGTCAGCCTTCCGGCATCTCCTCGACCTCGCGGACCTCCAGACCGACCTTCCAGTGCGTCGGGTGGACGGCCAGGAACCGCTTCCCCCACTCGACGGCCTCGGCCATGTCCTTGCACTGGAGCATCGCGTAGCCGCCGACGACCTCCTTGGTCTCGGTGAACGGGCCGTCGGTGAACGACAGCGCCCCGTCCGACCAGGTGATCCGGGTGGCCTCGGCGGTCGGCTTGAGACCGGCCGTGTCCACCATGGCGCCGGCCTTGGTGATCTCCTCGAAGAGGGCGCCCATGCGCTGCTCGAAGCCGGGGTCGGCGCTCTCCATGTCGATGGTGTTCTCCTCGATGCGGACGAGGGACAGGAAGCGGGGCATGACGACTCCTCGGGGTGCGGTGGGCGGGGCCGTTCCCCGCCGTCCACACATACGTCGAACGGGGTCCGTCCGCATCGACACCGCGCCCGGAGAATTTCCGGGGGGGGTGTCCTGCCGGCCGGGCCGGGCCGGCAGGACGCCCCCTAGACGTAGTCCTCCAGGCGCGCCACCGTGAAGCCCTGCTCCTGGATCTTCCGCAGCAGCGTCGCCGTCATCTCGGTCATCGTCCGGCCCTTGAGCTCGGACGGGCCCCGGAAGTGGGCCAGGACGATGTCGCCGGGGCGCAGCTTCCGGTCGCCGCGCTGGTACTGCATGTTCTTGATCTGCATGGACTCGCGCCACAGCACGATCGCGTCGAGCCCGCACTCCCCCGCCGCCGCGCGCGTGGCCTCGTTCCAGTTGCCGTACGGCGGCCGGAAGAGCCGCGGGGTGGTGCCGTACCGCTGCTTCAGCTTCGTCTGCTGGCCGCAGATCTCCCGGCGCTGGGCCTCCGGGGAGAGGGTGCGCAGGTCGGGGTGGGTGAGGGTGTGGTTGGCGAGGCCGTGGCCCTGGGCGAGGAGCGGCTCGAAGTACCGGTAGTCGGCGCGTACGGCGGCGTCCGTGAGGAACATCGTGAAGGGGACGTCGAGGTCCTTCATCATCCGGACGAACTCGGGGTCCTTCTCGGCCCCGTCGTCGATCGTGAGGAAGACGATCTTCTCGTGGGTGGGTATCTCGCTGATGACGGGCACCGGTCCGCCGGCCGCGCGGACCACGGGCTTGACCGCGGGCGGGGCGGGCGGGGCGGCGAGGGGCTTCAGGCCCCATCTCCGGTACGCGGCGGCAGCGGCGGCTCCCGGGGCTTCGGGCGCCTTGCGCCCGGCCTCCCTGGTGGGCGGGGTGGCCGGGGAAGCCGTCGGGGCGGCGGCCGCGGAGGGCTCCTCCACCGTGCAGCCGGTCACCAGGAGGGCGACGGTGGTCAGGGCCGCCCACAGCGCGATCGTCTTCTTCACGCGCTGTGGGATGCCCCAGGGAGTCGAAAGGTTGCCCGGTCCCCGCTTATTCGACCGATTCTTGTTCGACCGATTCGAAGCGCCAGCGGTGGACCGGACGGGAGATCAGCTCCGCGTCCGGCTCCGGCAGCTCGGGCAGTTCGGCGTCGAAGGCCTCCGCCTCCCACCAGGTGAGGACGAGGACCCGGTCCTGCGGGGCCCGGAAGACCTCCCGGCGGACCGGCTCACGGACGAGGACCCGGGACCGCGCCCACTCCAGGAGCTCGGCGCCCCGGCCCTGGGCGGCCCTGGCCTCCCACATGAGCGCGAGCCTCACGAGTACAGGTTCTCCTTGCTGACCTCGTGCACGTGGTCGTGGCCGTGCGCCCCCGGGACGTGCGGGTCCGTCACCGGCAGGGACGAGTCCGCCGACAGCTCCAGGTCGGAGGCCGCCCTGCCCCGGGCGACCATCTCGGAGCCGAGGGCCGCGACCATCGCGCCGTTGTCGGTGCACAGGCCCGGCCGGGGCACCCGCAGCCGGATCCCGGCGCGCTCGCAGCGCTCCTCGGCGAGGGCCCGCAGCCGCGAGTTGGCGGCGACGCCGCCGCCGATCATCAGGTGGTCGACGCCCTCGTCCTTGCAGGCCCGGACGGCCTTGCGGGTGAGCACGTCGACGACCGCCTCCTGGAAGGACGCGGCGACGTCCCGTACGGGCACGTCCTCGCCGGCCGCCCGCTTGGCCTCGATCCAGCGGGCCACGGCGGTCTTGAGGCCGGAGAAGGAGAAGTCGTAGGCGGGGTCGCGGGAGCCGCTGAGGCCGCGCGGGAAGGCGATCGCCGCGGGGTCGCCCTCCTTGGCGAGCCGGTCGATGACCGGTCCGCCGGGGAAGCCGAGGTCGAGGACCCGGGCGATCTTGTCGAAGGCCTCGCCGGCCGCGTCGTCGATGGTGGCGCCCATCGGCCGCACGTCGGAGGTGATGTCGGTGGAGAGCAGCAGCGAGGAGTGTCCGCCGGAGACCAGCAGGGCCATCGTCGGCTCGGGCAGCTTGCCGTGCTCCAGCTGGTCGACGCAGATGTGCGAGGCCAGGTGGTTGACGCCGTAGAGCGGCTTGCCCAGGGCGTAGGCGTACGCCTTGGCGGCGGAGACGCCGACGAGCAGGGCGCCCGCGAGGCCGGGGCCGGCGGTGACGGCGATGCCGTCGAGGTCCTTCGCGGAGACCCCGGCCGTCCTCAGGGCGCGCTCGATCGTCGGGACCATGGCCTCCAGGTGGGCGCGGGAGGCGATCTCGGGCACGACGCCGCCGAAGCGGGCGTGGGTGTCGACGCTGGAGGCGACGGCGTCGGCGAGGAGCGTGGTCCCGTGGACGATGCCGACGCCGGTCTCGTCGCAGGAGGTCTCGATGCCGAGTACCAGCGGTTCGTCAGCAGCCATCAGATCTCAGTCCCAGTTCCTTGAACGATCAGTCGCATCACGAGCGCGTCGACGTTGCCCGGCTGGTAGTAGCCGCGCCGAAAACCGATGGGCTCGAAGCCGAAGCGCTCGTAGAGCTTCTGGGCCCGGGTGTTGTCCACGCGCACTTCGAGGAGGACCTCCTCGCACTCGAAGGCGGTGGCCTCCTTCAGCAGGTCGGTGAGGAGCCGGGCGCCGAGGCCCGTGCCCCACTGGTCGCGGGAGACGGCGATCGTCTGCACGTCGCCGAGTCCGCCGGCGGCGGCGAGCCCGGCGTACCCGACGAGACGGCCGTCGGACGGGTCCTCCGCGACGACGTAGCGGCGGGTGGCCCGCGGTCCCCTGGCGTGCGCGAGCTCCGACCAGAACATCCCCTCGGACCAGGCGTCCTCGGGGAACAGCTCGGCTTCGAGCGCGAGCACGGGCCCGATGTCCCACCACCGCATCTCGCGCAGCACGGCCCCGGTCACGGCGGCGCTCACTTGGGGGTGACCACCTTGTAGTTCTTCGGCACCTGCGCGTCGGGGCGCCGCAGGTACATCGGCAGCGGGTCGAGGAAGCCGTCGCCGCCCGCGGCCAGCCTCTCGGCGGCGAGCCCGGCGAGCGCGGCGGCCGACTGGTGCTCGGGGTCGCGGGCGTCGGGGAACGCCTCGGGGTAGAGGCGGGCGCCCGCGCCGACGACGGGGAGCCCGGCGAGCTGCCCCGCGATGTCGGCGGGCCGGTCGACGGCCGCGTCGCCCACGCGGGTGCGGGAGTCCTCGTACCGCGCCCAGTAGACCTCCTTGCGGCGCGCGTCCGTCGCGACGGCGAAGGGCCCGTCGATCCCGGAGGCGTACGCGAGGCCGTCGAGGGTGCACAGGCCGTGCACCGGCACGCCGAGCGCCGACGAGAAGGCCGCGGCCGTGACGAGGCCGACGCGGAGGCCGGTGTACGGGCCGGGGCCGACGCCGACGACGATCCCGGTGACCGCGTCGAGTTTCAGCCCGGCCTCCTTCAGGACCCGGTCGACGGCGGGCAGCAGCAGCTCCCCGTGGCGGCGGGCGTCGACCTGACTCGACGAGGCGACGACGGCCTCGCCGTCGTGGAGGGCGACGGTGACGGCGGGGGTGGCGGTATCCATGGCGAGCAACAGCACGCGAACAGCCTACGGCTCCCGGGCATGCTGCCCCGAACCTCGGGGCAGCGGCTGCTACCGTCACCCTTCGATACGTACGTACGAGAGGTGGGCACGGTGGCAAGGAGCAGCTCGGGATTCGTGGCCGGGCTCACCGCGGCGGCCGTCGTCGCGGTCGGCGTCCTCGCCTACCAGGCCTCGGCGAACGCACCGGCCGACCTGTCGACGAAGCCGCGGACCTCGGGCACGGCCGCCCCCTCCGCCTCGCCGAGCGGCGGCCCGAAGCAGCCGGCCAAGGACCCCCTCGCCGTCCCCGTGGGCTCGGGCAGCGGCGAGCGGGTGGTGTACTCGCTCGCCGACCGCCGGGTGTGGCTCGTGGACGGGGCGGGCCGGGCGACCCGTACGTTCACGGTGTGGCCGAGCACGGTCGACCCGGTCCCCGGCTCGTACGCGGTGAGCTCGCGCTCGGGCTCGGTGCGCGGCTCCGACGGGGTGCAGATCGAGCACGTGGTGCGGTTCGCGACGGCCCAGGACGTGGCGATCGGCTTCAGCGCGGCGGTCGACGGCTCGACGCCGTCCCCGGACCCGGCCCGGAAGACCGGCGGCATCCGGATGAAGCGGGCCGACGGCGACGCGATGTGGACGTTCGCGGTGATCGGCGCGAAGGTCGTCGTCGTCGCCTGACCCCCGGGACGGCCCGGACGGCCTCCGGTTCCGACGACGTTCCGGTCCGGGCGGCCCTGGTCCCGGCGACGGTCTAGGCGGCCTCGTCCCGCACGGCGGAGGCGTCCTCCTCCCCCTGCCCCGGCGGCTCCGGCGGCGGGGTCGAGAGGGTCCGGGCGGCCGCGCAGGACGCGAGCAGCTCACTCATCGGGACGTGGTCCCGGGCGGGTTCCGCGCGTTCGGGCGTCGCCATGCATGCCTCCCGTAGGTTAGGTACACCTAACCAGCTCGTGCCTCCATGTGACCACGGCTCGTGGGACCCACGCAACATTTTCCCGACAGGTTGTCGGAACCTACGTGCGTTCAGACCAGTGCGAGGTCCTCCTCGGCCCAGCGCCCGCCGATCCCGCGCAGCACGACCGTGCGCCGGTCGTCGTCGGTGTCGCCGGTCACCCGGTGGATGAGGAGGTGCAGCCGGTCGTCGGTCAGCTCCTCGACCTTGCCGTCGCCCCACTCGACGACGACCACGGACTCGGGCAGCGAGACGTCCAGGTCCAGGTCCTCCATCTCGTCGAGGCCGCCGCCGAGGCGGTACGCGTCGACGTGGACCAGCGCCGGGCCGCCGGCCAGGGACGGGTGGACGCGGGCGATGACGAAGGTCGGGGAGGTGACGGCGCCCCGCACGCCGAGCCCCTCGCCGAGGCCACGGGTCAGGGTCGTCTTCCCGGCGCCGAGCTCGCCGGTGAGCATGACGAGGTCGCCGGGGCGGAGGATCTTCGCGAGCCGGCGGCCGAGCTCCTGCATCTGCTGCGGGGACTCGACGGAAAGGGTGGTCTCGGAGACGGGCTGCGAAGTCTCGGAGACGGACGGGTCGGCGCCGGGAACGGGCGGGTGCGCTGCTTCCATGACGGCAAATCTAGCTCGTGGGGAAGGACTCCCCGGCCGGGACGGCCCCGGCCCGCACCAGCAGGTCGGCGAGCCGGTCGGTGACCGCCTCGGGGTGCTCCAGCATCACCAGGTGGCCCGCGTCCGGGACGATGACCAGCTCCGCGTCCGGCAGCAGGGCGGCGATGGCCTCGGTGTGCGAGCTGGGGGTGACCAGGTCGTTGTCCCCGGCGAGCGCGAGCACCGGCAGCTCGCCGAAGACGGCGAGGGCGGCGGCCTTGTCGTGCTCGGCGAAGGCCGGGTAGAAGGCGGCGACCACGTCGATCGGGGTCGACTCGATCATCCGCTCCGCGAAGCGGGCGACCGCCGGGTCCACGTCCTTCGACGCGAACGAGTACTTCTTGATCAGCCCCGCGAAGAGGTCGGCGGTCGCCCGGCGCCCGCGCTCGACCAGCTCCGCCTGGGAGCCGAGGGCCCTCAGGACGCCCGGCAGGACCCGCCGGACGGCGTTGACGCCGGCGATCGGCAGCCCGTACGACACCTCCGCCAGCTTCCCCGCCGAGGTGCCGACGAGGGCGACGCCGACGACCCGGTCGCGGATCAGCTCCGGGTACTGCTCGGCGAGCGCCATCACCGTCATGCCGCCCATGGAGTGCCCGACGAGGACGAGCGGCCCCTCGGGCGCGGCGACGTCGAGGACGGTCTTGAGGTCGCGCCCGAGCCGGTCGATGGAGACGGGCGCCCCGTCGGTCCCGGCCCCGGAGCGGCCGTGGCTGCGCTGGTCCCAGTGGACGGTGCGGACGAGCCCGCGCAGGGCGGCCCGCTGGAAGTGCCAGGAGTCCTGGTTGAGGCAGTAGCCGTGACTGAAGACGACGGTGACGGGGGCGGGTTCCCGGCGCCCGAAGAGCCTCCGCCGACGGGCCGGCGGGGCGTCCGGCTCGACCTCGTCCACCTCGTAGTGGAGGACGGTCCCGTCGTCGGTGAGCGCTCGGCCGGGCGTGCCGCGCAGCCCGCCGTACGGGCCGGTGGCGTCCAGGGCGAGCCGTGCCTTCTGCCGTACGGAACGGCCGACGGTGAGCCGCTCGACGGCGACCCCGGCGGCCGCTCCGGCGGCGAGGACGCCTATCGCGGCACCGGCGAACCCCCCGGCACGCCTCCAACTGCTCCCGCTCGACTCCGCCATGGCGGGCTACTCCCCCAGGTAGACCCGCGGGACGCGCGCCCCGATCCGGGTGACGATCTCGTAGGCGATGGTGTCGGCGGCCGCCGCCCAGTCCTCGGCGGTCGGCTCGCCCCGGTCGCCGGGGCCGAAGAGGACCGCCTCGGTGCCGGGCTCGGGGGTGTCCCCGCCGAGGTCGACCACGAACTGGTCCATGGCCACCCGCCCGGCCACCGTGCGCAGCCGGTCGCCGACCAGGACCGGGCCGCGCCCGGAGGCGTGCCGGGGCACCCCGTCGGCATAGCCCAGCGGGACCAGCCCCAGGGTGGTGGCCTCCTCGGTGACGTAGTGGTGGCCGTAGCTCACCCCGTGCCCGGCGGGCACCTGCTTGACCAGCGCCACGCCCGCCTTGAGCGACATCACGGGCCGCAGGCCCAGCTCGGCGGAGGTGCCGAGCTGGGGGCTGGGCGAGAGGCCGTACATCGCGATGCCCGGCCGGACCAGGTCGAAGTGGGCCCCGGGCAGGGTCAGGGTGGCCGGGGAGTTCGCGATGTGCCGGACCTCGGGCCGCACGCCCGCCTGCTCGGCGTGCTCCAGCATCGAGCCGAAGAGGGCGAGCTGGGCGGCGATGGAGGGGTGGTGCGGCTCGTCGGCGCAGGCGAGGTGCGACCACAGGCCGGTCACCTTGACCAGCCCGTCGGCCTCGGCCTTCAGCGCGGCGGCGACCAGCTCGGGCCAGTCGGCGGGCTGGCAGCCGTTGCGGCCCAGGCCGGTGTCGGCCTTGAGCTGGATCCGGGCGGCCGCGCCGACCGCCCTGGCCGCCTCGGTGACCTCCCGCAGGGCCCACATCCCGCTGACGGACATGTCCAGCCCGGCCTCGATGCCCCGGTCCCAGGGGTCGCCGGGGGTCCACAGCCAGCACAGCACGGGCACGTGGGTGATCCCGGCGGCGCGCAGCGCGAGCGCCTCGTGCGGGGTGGCCGTGCCCAGCCAGTCCGCGCCGGCCTCCAGGGCGGCGCGGGCGCAGCGCAGCGCGCCGTGTCCGTACGCGTCGGCCTTGACCACGGCCATGAGCCGGACGTGGGGGGCGACACGGGCGCGCAGCGTGCGGACGTTCGCACGCAGCGCACCGAGGTCGATCTCGGCGCGAGCCCTGGGGGGCGGAGGTGTCTCAGTCATCGCGCCCAGTCTCTCAGGTGTCAGCTCCCGGGCCGCTTTCCCCAGATGTAGACCCGGTCACCCTTGCGGAGGACGTCCCAGAGCCTGCGCGCGTCGCCGTGGCTCAGATTGACGCAGCCACGGCTGCCACCGGGCGTGGCGAGCTGCCCGTAGACGGCGTGGAAGGCCTGGCCCCCGCTGAAGAACTGGGCGTACGGCATGGGGGTGTCGTAGAGGGACGACCAGTGGTCCTTGTGGCGCCAGTAGACGGTGTGCCAGCCGGTGCGGGTGGCGTAACCGGGCCGTCCGGTCCGTACGTTGACGACCGGGTACGTCACCTTCTTCCCCTTTCGCACCCACATGAGCTGGCGGTCGAGGTCGACGCAGGCGACGGCGTACGTCTTCACCGGGCAGCGCCGGCCCGGGTCGAGGTTCTTCCGGGCGGCGAGCAGTTCGGCGCGGGCCCAGGTGACGGGCCCGGCGTAGCCGACGGCCGGCTTGATCTTCTCCTTGACCTGGAAGGCGCGGATCGCCCGGCAGTCGGCGGTGGACTGCTTCCCGTCGACCCGCAGTCCGAGCAGCCGCTCGACCTGCCGCTGGTAGGCGCTCGCCTTCGCGGTGCAGGCGGCGCCGACGGACCCGACGGCGCTGCGCGGCAGGTACTCGACCAGCTCGTCGACCTCCTCCTCGGGCTCGGGCACGGCCACGTCCTCCTCCGTCCGCAGGGGCGGCAGGACCTGATCGGGCGTGTCCATCGGGTACTCGACCCGCCCGCCCCCGACGACCCCGGGCACGAGCGGATCGGGATCGCCGCCGGGAGGGGCGGCGGGGGAAGCGGCTCCGGGGACGGACGGGGCGGCGAGGGCGACGGGGCCCAGCGCGAGCGAGGCGGCGAGGACGAGCAACACGGGCGCGGTACGAGTTCTCCAACTGGTCACCCCACCCACCCAATCCGCCCCGCGCCCCGCCTGCACGCGGTAACCCACGGCTGGGTCAACGGCGTTCGCCCGAGTGGGGGTCGGGCCCGGGCCGGTCCCGCGGGGTGCCCCCAGAGGCCCCGGCCGGTCCTCCGGGGCCCGCTCCTACGCCCCCGCCGTCACGTCCCGCCACGCCCTCCGCAGGGCGTCCGCCACCTCCGTGGCCGTCACCGGCGCGCCCCCCTCCGACGCCCGCCGCGCCGCGAGTCCGTGCAGGTAGGCCGCGCAGGAGGCCGCGTCCAGGGCGGGGAGGCCCGCCGCGAGGAGGGAGCCGGCGAGTCCGGAGAGGACGTCGCCGCTGCCGGCCGTCGCCAGCCAGGACGTCCCGGTCGGGTTGACCCGCACGGGCCCGCCGTCCGGCCCGCACACCACCGTCGTCGACCCCTTGAGGAGGACCGTCGCCCCGAAGCGGCCCGCCAGTTCGCGCACCGCCGCGAGCCGCCCGGCCTCGACCTCCTCCCGCGCGACGCCGAGCAGCGCCGCCGCCTCGCCGGCGTGCGGGGTGAGCAGGGTCGGAGCCGTACGGGCCCGGACGGCGTCCGGCGCGAGCCCCCGCAGGCCGTCCGCGTCGACGAGCACGGGAACGTCGGAGGCGAGGACCTCCGAGACCGCGACCCCGGCGCCCGGGCCCTCCCCGAGACCGGGTCCGACGACCCACGCCTGGACCCGCCCCGCCCTGTCGGGGGGTCCGGGGTGCACCAGCGTCTCGGGGTGCGCGGCGATCACGGCGTCGCCGGCGTGGCCCACGTACCGCACCGCCCCCGCGCCGCCGCGCAGCGCGCCCGCCACGGCGAGGACGGCGGCGCCGGGGTAGCGGGCGGAGCCGGCGAGGACGCCGACGACGCCCCGCCGGTACTTGTCGCTCTCGGCGCCCGGTACCGGCAGCAGCCGTGCCAGGTCCTCGTGCTGGAGGGCCTCCAGGTCCGGCACTCCGGGAAGCGCGGCGCCGAGCCCGATGTCGACGAGGCGCAGCGCCCCCGCGTACTCCCGGGCCGGGTCGACGAGCAGGCCCGGCTTGTACGCCCCGAACGTGATCGTCGCGTCGGCCCGCAGCGCCTCGCCGTGGACCTCGCCGGTGTCGGCGTCGACGCCGCTCGGCAGGTCGACGGCGACGACGACGGCGTCCGAGCCGCGCGCGGCCCGGGCAACGGGCACCGCGTCGGGGCGCAGGCCGCCGCGTCCTCCGATGCCGGTGATGCCGTCGAGGACGAGGTCGGCGCCGGCGAGCGGGGCGAACGGCTCGTCGGCGACGCGGCCCCCGGCGGCCCGGAGCGCCGCGAGCCCGCCGTCGTGCGCCCGCTCCCCGAGCAGCACCGCCGTGACGCCGGCGCCGCGCCGGGCGAGCCGGGCCCCGGCGTACAGGGCGTCGCCGCCGTTGTCGCCGCTGCCGACGAGCAGGACGACCCGGGCGCCGTACACCCGCCCCTTCCCGAGCAGCGAGCAACAGGCGGCGGCGAGGCCGGCGGCGGCGCGCTGCATGAGGGCGCCGTGCGGCAGGCGGGCCATGAGGTCGGCCTCGGCGGCCCGGACGGTCTCCACGCGATAAGCGGTACGCATGCCAGCAGTCTGCCCGCGACGCGGACGATCCTCCCGCACCCCCGCCCGTCCCCGCCGCGCGGGCTCACCCCTCCGCGATCACCACCGCCGACGCCACCCCCGCGTCATGGCTCAGCGACACGTGCCAGTGCCGAACGCCCAGTTCCGCCGCCCGCGCCGCCACCGTCCCCCGGACCCGCAGCCGCGGCTGCCCGCTGCCCTCGACGTACACCTCGGCGTCCGTCCAGTGCAGTCCGCCCGGCGCGCCGAGCGCCTTCGCGAGCGCCTCCTTCGCGGCGAAGCGCACCGCGAGCGAGGCGGGCCCGCGCCGTTCGCCGCTCGGGAGGAGCACCTCGCGCTCGACGAAGAGGCGCTGGAGCAGCCCCGGTGTCCGCTCGATGGACGCGGCGAAGCGGTCGATCTCCGCCACGTCGATCCCCACCCCAATGATCATTTCCCACTCACTCCACGGTCACCGATTTGGCCAGGTTGCGCGGCTGGTCGACCTCGTTGCCCCGCACGGTGGCGAGCTCGCAGGCGAAGACCTGGAGCGGCACGGTGGCGACCAGCGGCTGGAGCAGCGTAGGCGTGACGGGGATGCGGACGAGGTGGTCGGCGTACGGGACGACGGTCTCGTCGCCCTCCTCCGCGATGACGATGGTCCGCGCCCCCCGCGCCCGGATCTCCTGGATGTTGGAGACGATCTTGTCGTGGAGGACGGAACGCCCGCGCGGCGACGGCACGACCACGACGACCGGCAGGCCCTCCTCGACGAGCGCGATCGGCCCGTGCTTGAGCTCGCCCGCCGCGAAGCCCTCGGCGTGCATGTACGCGAGTTCCTTGAGCTTGAGCGCGCCCTCCAGGGCCACCGGGTAGCCGACGTGCCGGCCGAGGAAGAGCACGGTGTCCTTGTCGGCGAGGGACCGGGCGAGGGCCCGTACCGGCTCCATGGTCTCCAGGACGCGCTCGACCTCGTCGCCGATCCGGGCGAGGTCGCGGACGGCGGCGTGGATCTCGTCGCCCCACTGGGTGCCGCGCACCTGGCCGAGGTAGAGGGCGAGCAGGTAGCAGGCGACGAGCTGGGTGAGGAAGGCCTTGGTGGAGGCGACGGCGACCTCGGGCCCGGCGTGCGTGTAGAGCACCGCGTCCGATTCCCGGGGGATGGTCGAGCCGTTCGTGTTGCACACGGCGAGCACCTTCGCGCCCTGCTCCCGGGCGTGCCGGAGCGCCATGAGGGTGTCCATGGTCTCGCCGGACTGGGAGATCGCGACGACCAGGGTGCGCCGGTTCAGGATCGGGTCGCGGTAGCGGAACTCGCTGGCGAGCTCGACCTCGCAGGGGATGCGGGTCCAGTGCTCGATGGCGTACTTGGCGATGAGCCCGGCGTGGAAGGCGGTGCCGCAGGCGACGATGACGACCTTGTCGGCCTCGCGGAGCACGGCGTCGGGGATGCGCACCTCGTCGAGGGCGAGCCGGCCGGAGCCGTCGATCCGCCCGAGGAGGGTGTCGGCGACGGCCTTGGGCTGCTCGGCGATCTCCTTGAGCATGAAGGAGGCGTAGCCGCCCTTCTCGGCGGCGGAGGCGTCCCAGTCGACGTGGTAGGCCCGGACGTCGGCGGGCACGCCGTCGAAGTCGGTGACGGTGACGCCGTCCCTGGTCAGCTCGACGACCTGGTCCTGCCCGAGCTCGATGGCGGAGCGGGTGTGGGCGATGAACGCGGAGACGTCGGAGGCGAGGAAGTTCTCCCCCTCCCCCACGCCGACCACGAG
This sequence comes from Streptomyces sp. NPDC107498, assembly GCF_055582805.1. Lineage (NCBI taxonomy): Bacteria > Bacillati > Actinomycetota > Actinomycetes > Kitasatosporales > Streptomycetaceae > Streptomyces > Streptomyces sp. NPDC107498. The sequence continues at coordinate 146,911 of NZ_JBVJPE010000005.1, forward strand.
CGGCGAGTTCCGGCGGGCGCCGACGACGACGTCGGGCTGGTCGGCGTGGACGGCGACGAGGGTGAAGGCCCCGTCGAGGCGGCGGCAGACGAGCCGCATGGCCTCGGCGAGGTCCCCGGCGGAGGAGAACTCCTCGGCGAGGAGGTGGGCGACGGTCTCGGTGTCGGTCTCGGAGAGCAGCGCGTGACCGCGCTCGACGAGCTCCTCCCGGAGGGCGGCGAAGTTCTCGATGATGCCGTTGTGGACGACGGCGACGCGCCCGGCGTTGTCCAGGTGCGGATGCGCGTTGGCGTCGGTGGGCCCGCCGTGGGTGGCCCAGCGGGTGTGTCCGATGCCGACGGAGCCGCCGGGCAGCGGCCGGTCGGCGAGCTCCTTCTCCAGGTTGACGAGCTTGCCCGCCTTCTTGGCCGCGGCGATCCCCCCGTCGGAGAGCACCGCGACACCGGCCGAGTCGTAGCCCCGGTATTCGAGCCGCTTGAGGCCCGCGACCACCACATCAAGCGCCGACTGCCCGCCGACGTAACCCACGATTCCGCACATGACGGCAGGCTACGCCGGAACCCCTCCCGCCGGCCGGAGTCGACGCGGGGCGCGCCTCCGCCCGTGTCGCGGGGGCGCGCCGGGGCTCCGGGGTCAGCCGAGCTTGGCGGCCTGCGCGTCGATCACGGCCTTCGGCAGGGCCTTGACCGTGCCGCCGAGGCTGAGGGTGGAGAACGAGGCCAGGGTGTTGCCCTTGCGGAAGACGACCAGCTTGGTGACGAACGGCTCGCCGTCCACGTCGGTGGTCACCGTCCAGGCGAGCGACTCCTCACCGGCCGACACCGCCTCCGGCGCGACCTCGGCGATCTTCGTCTTCTCTCCGCCGCCGAGGAGCGTGAAGCCGCCCGCGCAGTCGGTGCCGGCGGCCTTCAGGGAGGCGAAGGCCTCCTGGGCGCCCCGCCCGTCGTACGAGCCGAGGGTCACGCTCGTCACGGGCGCGGCCAGCGCCCCGAGGGCGTCCTTCGGCGAGGCCGAGGCCCCTTCGCCCTTCGGCACCTCGATGGTCTTGCGCTGCGCGGACGCGCCCGGGTCTCCGGTGGCGACGGACGACATCGCGTGGGCGAGGGGCGTGCAGGAGGCCTTGTCGGCGGAGACGGCGTCGGCCTTCACGACGTCCGCGGCCTTGGCCTTCTGGACCTGGTGGCCCGGCAGGTCGGCCTGCTCGACGATCAGCTTCTCCAGCTCGGCGGCGGACAGCGCCTTCGCGGCCGGGGCGCTGCTCGTGGCGGAGGCGCTCGGGGCGGCGGCCCCGCCGGTGTCCTTCCCGTCGCTCTTCTCCCCGCCGCCGCAGGCGGTGACCAGCAGCGCGAGGGAGACGGCGGTGACGGCGACGGCGGTGCTGCGGATGGACGTACGCATCGGTGAACGGCTCTCTGTTCTCTTCGTGCCGCCTCGGGGCGGCTCCCCCCGCGTGAAGGACAGGAGCCCACGCGGCATCAGCATGATCACCTCAGGACAGGGGTGTGACAACGGCTTTTGCGGCGTGACCGACCCCACGGCCCACACGGCCCGCCGACCCCCGACAATGGCGGGGTGATCACTTCGCCGCCACGAAGCGCCAACGGGGACGGCCCCGACCCGGACCCCGGCAACGGTGCCGGGACCGGAGAGGCCGCCGGCCACGGGAGCCCCCGGAACGGGACCGGGCAGCGCCGGCCGTCCGAGGCGACCCCCTACGTCGACCTCACCCGGGCCGAGTGGAGCGCCCTGCGCGACAAGACGCCGCTCCCGCTGACCGCCGACGAGGTCGAGCGGCTCCGCGGCTTCGGGGACGTCATCGACCTCGACGAGGTGCGGGACGTCTACCTCCCGCTGTCCCGGCTGCTCAACCTGTACGTGCAGGCCACCAGTGGTCTGCGCGGCGCGCTGAACACCTTCCTCGGCGAGAGCGCCGAGCAGCGCGGCACCCCCTTCGTCATAGGGGTCGCCGGTTCGGTGGCGGTCGGCAAGTCGACGGTCTCCCGGCTCCTCCAGGCGCTGCTCGCCCGCTGGCCGGAGCACCCGCGCGTGGAACTGGTGACCACGGACGCCTTCCTGTACCCGATGGAGGAGCTGAAGGCGCGCGGTCTGATGTCCCGCAAGGGTTTCCCCGAGTCGTACGACCGCCGGGCCCTGACCCGCTTCGTCGCGGACGTCAAGGCGGGCAAGGACGAGGTCTCGGCCCCGGTCTACTCGCACCTGATCTACGACCGCGTGCCCGGCGAGCGGCTCGTCGTCCGCCGCCCGGACATCCTCATCGTGGAGGGGTTGAACGTCCTCCAGCCCGCGCTCCCCGGCAAGGACGGCCGCACCCGCGTCGGCCTCGCCGACTACTTCGACTTCTCGGTGTACGTGGACGCCCGGCCGGAGGACATCGAGCGCTGGTACCTGAACCGCTTCCGGAAGCTGCGCGACACGGCCTTCCAGGACCCGTCCTCGTACTTCCGGCGCTGGACGCAGGTCTCCGAGGAGGAGGCCTTCGACTACGCCCGCACGATGTGGCGGACCATCAACAAGGTCAACCTGCTGGAGAACGTGGCCCCGACCCGCGGCCGGGCGACCCTCGTCGTCCGCAAGGGCCCCGACCACAAGGTGCAGCGTCTGAGCCTCCGGAAGCTCTGACCTCCGTACGCTCTCCCCATGCTGCATCTGAGGATGATCGTCCCGTCCGACCGCACCTCCGCCGCGGTCCGGTTGATCGAGTCGACGGTCGGCACCACCCATCTGGTGGTGCTGCCCGGAGCCGCCCGGGACCCCGCGGGCGACCTGGTGCTGTGCGACGCGGCCCGCGAGGCGGGGGACGAACTGCTGCACGGACTGCGGGAACTGGGGATCGACCGGGACGGTTCGATCGCGGTGGAGAACATCGACCTGTCGCTGTCCACCCGGGCCGACACCGCCGAGGAGGAGGCCCCGGGCGAGGGCGCGGACGCCGTCCTCTGGGAACAGCTGGCGGAGGCGACCCACGAGGAGTCGACGCTCTCCTTCACGTACTTCTCCTTCATGGGCCTGGCGACGATGATCGCGGCCTGCGGTGTCGTCCTGGACAACGCGATCCTGATCGTGGGCGCCATGGCGGTCGGCCCGGAGTTCGGCCCGCTCGCCGGAGTGTGCACGGCGATCGTGCAACGGGCGTCGAGACTGGCGGCACGCTCGCTGGTGGCGCTCCTCGTCGGCTTCGCGTCGGCGATCCTGGTGACCACCCTGTTCAGCCTGCTCATGGACTGGATGGGCCTGTTCAGCCAGTCCATGCTCGACGCGCAGCGGCCGCAGACCAGCTTCATCTGGCAGCCGGACCCGTTCTCCTTCGTGGTGGCGCTCCTCGCGGGCGCCGCCGGCACGCTCTCGCTGACCTCGTCCAAGTCGGGCGCCCTGGTGGGGGTGGCGATCTCGGTGACGACGGTCCCGGCGGCGGCGAACGCGGCGGTGGCGCTCAGCTACGGCGAGGTCGGGCAGATGTGGGGGTCGATCCAGCAGCTGCTGCTCAACCTGCTGGGGATCATGCTGGCGGGGACGGCGACCCTGTCCCTGCAGAAGAGGCTGTGGCGGACCCAGCGCGGCCGTCTGAAGCGCCGCCTGCGCAGGGGCTGATCCCGGCCCGACGCGAAGAGGCCCCGTCGTACCGGAGTCCGGTACGGCGGGGCCTCTCCCCTGAGCGGGACGGCGCCTCGGGAAGGCTAGCCCAGCGCGGACTTCACGACGTCCGCGAGGCGCTGCGCGACCGCGCGGGCCTGCTCGATGTCGGCGGCCTCGACCATGACGCGGACCAGCGGCTCGGTGCCGGAGGAGCGCAGCAGGACGCGGCCGGTGGAGCCGAGCTCGCGCTCGGCCTCGGTGACGGCGGCGGCGAGCTCGCCGGAGGTGGTCACCCGGGACTTGTCGACGTCCTTGACGTTGATGAGGATCTGCGGCAGCCGCTCCATGACCCCGGCGAGGTCCGCGAGCGACTTGCCGGTGGCGGCGACGCGGGCGGCCAGCATCAGACCGGTGAGGGTGCCGTCGCCGGTGGTGGCGTGGTCGAGCACGATGACGTGACCCGACTGCTCGCCGCCGAGCGCGAAGCCGTTCTCCTTCATGGCCTCCAGGACGTAGCGGTCGCCGACCGCGGTCTGGACGAGGTTCAGGCCCGCGCGCTCCATGGCGAGCTTGAAGCCCAGGTTGGACATGACGGTGGCGACGACGGTGTCGCCGCGCAGGGTGCCGGCCTCGCGCATGGCGAGGGCGAGCACGGCGAGGATCTGGTCGCCGTCGACCTCCTCGCCGGAGGCGTCCACGGCGAGGCAGCGGTCGGCGTCGCCGTCGTGGGCGATGCCCAGGTCGGCGCCGTGCTCGACGACGGCGGCCTTGAGCAGCTCCAGGTGGGTGGAGCCGCAGCCGTCGTTGATGTTGAGGCCGTCCGGCTCGGCACCGATGGTGACGACCTCGGCCCCGGCCCGTGCGAAGGCCTCGGGCGAGACGCGGGCGGCGGCGCCGTGGGCCTCGTCCAGGACGATCTTCAGGCCGTCGAGGCGGTTGGGCAGGACGGCGATGAGGTGGGCGACGTACGTGTCGAAGCCCTCCTGGTGGTCGCGGACGCGGCCGACGCCGGCACCGGTCGGACGCTCCCAGGGGGCGCCGGTGCGGTGCTCCTCGTACACGGCCTCGATCTTGTCCTCCAGCTCGTCGGCGAGCTTGTGGCCGCCGCGCGCGAAGAACTTGATGCCGTTGTCGGGCATGGCGTTGTGGCTGGCGGAGAGCATCACGCCGAGGTCGGCGCCGAGGACGCCGGTGAGGTGGGCCACGGCCGGGGTGGGCAGGACGCCGACGCGCAGCACGTCGACGCCGGCGCTGGCGAGGCCCGCGACGACGGCCGCCTCGAGGAACTCTCCGGAGGCGCGCGGGTCCCGCCCGACCACGGCGGTCGGCCGGTGGCCCTCGAAAGTGCCCGCCTCGGCGAGCACGTGCGCGGCCGCGACCGACAGGCCGAGCGCCAGCTCCGCCGTCAGGTCCGCGTTGGCGACGCCGCGTACGCCGTCCGTGCCGAAGAGTCGTCCCACAGCTGTCCTCCGAAAATACGTGCCCAAGCTGATGAAAGGTGAAAGAGGTGACGCAAGAGGTTATGAAAAAACGTACGCCCCGACGGCACGGGCAGTGCCGCCGGGGCGTACGAAAGCAGACCGCAGGCGATTAACGCTTGCTGTACTGCGGAGCCTTGCGGGCCTTCTTGAGACCGGCCTTCTTCCGCTCGACCGCACGGTCGTCACGGGAGAGGAAGCCGGCCTTCTTCAGCGCCGGGCGGTTGTTCTCGACGTCCGCCTCGTTCAGCGCACGGGCCACGCCGAGGCGCAGGGCGCCGGCCTGGCCGGAGACACCGCCACCCGCGATGCGGGCGATGACGTCGTAGCGGTTGTCGAGCTCGAGCACCTTGAAGGGCTCGTTGACTTCCTGCTGGTGCACCTTGTTGGGGAAGTAGTCCTCAAGGGTGCGACCGTTGATCTTCCACTTGCCGGTGCCCGGAACGATCCGGACGCGGGCGATGGCGTTCTTGCGACGGCCCAGGCCGGCGGCCGGCTGCGGGTCGCCGAAGCGGGACGCGAGCGACTCGGAGGTGTACTCACCCTCGACGAGCTCGGTCTCGGTGGTGTACTCCTCGACGCCCTCGAACTCGTCGACGGGGGTCTCGGGGGTGGTCTCGGCCACGATTCTCCTCAGATTTCTTTCGTTCTTAGGGGGTGTGGCCGGAACTACTGCGCGACCTGGGTGATCTCGAACGGGACCGGCTGCTGGGCAGCGTGCGGGTGGTTCTCGCCCGCGTAGACCTTCAGCTTCGAGAGCATCTGACGGCCCAGGGAGTTCTTGGGGATCATGCCCTTGATGGCCTTCTCGACGGCCTTCTCGGGGTTCTTGTCGAGCAGCTCGTCGTAACGGACGGAGCGCAGACCACCCGGGAAGCCAGAGTGGCGGTAGGCCATCTTCTGGGTCTTCTTGTTGCCGGACAGGTGGACCTTGTCGGCGTTGATGATGATGACGAAGTCGCCCATGTCCATGTGCGGGGCGTAGACCGGCTTGTGCTTGCCTCGCAGGAGGTTCGCAGCCGTCGTCGCCAGACGGCCCAGGACGATGTCCTGCGCGTCGATGATGTGCCACTGGCGAGTGACATCGCCGGGCTTGGGGCTGTACGTACGCACTTCGTAGCCTTCGCTTCTTCAGTGGATGGAGTCCAGACACACCTGAAGCGATCATGCAGCTGGGGCCTGCACTGCCGGGACACCGCCCGTATGCGAGCCACTGGTAACTGCTCCAGGGAACTTACGTAAGGGCCGTTCGCACGAGAACGTCGAAGCCGATACGCATAACAAACCGCAACAGTACCCGCGCGCCCCCGCCAGGGTCAAAACGGCCGGTGCCCCGGCCGTGGGCGATCGTTCCGCGGGGCGGAACGGGTGGGCACGGCCCCGGACGCGCCTCCCGCGCCCCGGCCCGCCCCGCGACCACCTGCCGGACCCGCTCGGCCTCTCCCCGACGCCGCGCTCGCACGGCTGCGCCGGACTCCGCCCGCCGCCCGCCGCCCGCCGAGGTCACCGCACCCGCTCGACCCGCCGCTCGTCCCACACGGGCTCCGGCGTCTCCCGTACGACCCCGTCCGAGCCGAAGACCAGGAACCGGTCGAAGCTCTTCGCGAACCACCGGTCGTGCGTGACCGCGAGGACCGTCCCGTCGTACGACTCAAGACCGTCCTGGAGCGCCTCCGCCGACTCCAGGTCCAGGTTGTCCGTGGGCTCGTCGAGCAGCAGCGCCGTCGTGCCCGCCAGCTCCAGGAGCAGGATCTGGAACCGCGCCTGCTGCCCGCCCGACAGCTTGTCGAACGACTGGTCCCCCTGCCGCTCCAGCTCGTACCGCCGCAGCATCGACATCGCCGCCCCCCGGTCCTTGGCGTGCTCGGTCCACAGGATGTCGACGAGCGGCCGTCCGGTCAGCTCCGGGTGCGCGTGGGTCTGCGCGAAGTGCCCCGGCACGACCCGGGCGCCGAGCTTCCAGTCGCCCGTGTGCGCGACCGACGGGTCCCCCGCGAGCAGCCGCAGGAAGTGCGACTTCCCGGAGCCGTTCGAGCCGAGGACCGCGACCCGCTCCCCGTAGAAGATCTCCAGCGAGAACGGCTTCATCAGACCGGTCAGCTCAAGGTTCTCGCAGGTCACGGCCCGCACCCCGGTCCGTCCGCCGCGCAGTCGCATCCGGATGTCCTGCTCGCGCGGCGGCTCCGGCGGCGGTCCCGCCTCCTCGAACTTCTTCAGCCGGGTCTGCGCGGCGGCGTACCGGGAGGCCATCTCGTGGCTGACCGCGGCCGCCTGCCGCAGGGTGACCACCAGCTTCTTCAGCTGGGCGTGCTTCTCGTCCCAGCGCCGCTTCAGCTCCTCGAAGCGGGCGAACCGCTCCCGCCGGGCCTCGTGGAAGGTGTCGAAGCCGCCGCCGTGCACCCAGACGTCCGAGCCTGCCGGGCCGGGCTCGACCGCGATGATCTTCTGGGCGCCCCGGGAGAGCAGCTCACGGTCGTGGGAGATGAAGAGCACGGTCTTGCGGGTCTCCCGCAGCCGCTCCTCCAGCCACCGCTTGCCGGGCACGTCGAGGTAGTTGTCCGGCTCGTCGAGGAGCAGCACCTCGTCGGGGCCGCGCAGCAGCGACTCCAGGACGAGCCGCTTCTGCTCGCCGCCGGAGAGCGTCCTGACCTCCCGGAACTGCGCCTTCTCGTACGGGACGCCGAGCGCGGCCGTGGTGCAGATGTCCCAGAGGGTCTCGGCCTCGTACCCCTGCACCTCGGCCCAGTCGCTGAGGGCCTGCGCGTACTTCATCTGCGCGGCCTCGTCGTCGACCGTCATGATCAGGTGCTCGGCCTCGTCGACCGCCTTCGCGGCCTCCCGGATCCGGGGCTGGGCGACGGAGACGAGCAGGTCGCGGACGGTGGACCCGTCCCGTACGGAACCAACGAACTGCGGCATCACGCCGAGGCCGCCGCTGACCCTGACGGTGCCGCCGTGCGGCTGGATCTCCCCGGCGATCATCCGGAGCAGTGTGGTCTTGCCGGCGCCGTTGGCCCCGACGAGGGCGACGACGGCGCCCTCCCCGACCCGGAAGGAGGCGTCCCCGAGCAGGACCCTCCCGTCGGGAAGGTAGTACTCCAGATGCGCGGCCTCGACGTGTCCCATGGGATGCATTGTCACCGCCCGCCGGGGCCCCGCCCAACCGGTTTAGGATGCGCGGCATGAGCTTTGGGGGACCGCAGTGGCCGCAGGAGCCGCAGCAGCAGGGGCAGCAGGGGTACGGACGGCAGCCCGGGTACGGACAGCAGGCACCGGGACAGCAGCAGGGGTACGGGTACCCGGGGCCTGGGCAGCCGGTGCAGCCGAACCCGTTCCCGGGTGCGCAGGGCAGCGGTGAGACGCCCGACTGGAGCGCCCTGGCCGACGCCTCGGCCTCGCGCGGGCGCCGCCGACGCCTCCTGCTGGTCGGCGGCGGGGTCCTGGCCACGGTGGCCGTGGGCGCGATCGTGGCGACAGCCGTCGTGAGCGCCGACAGGAAGAACGACGAGGCCAAGAACGGCCCGCTCCCCACCGGCACGGTCTCCCCCACCGGCACGCCGTCCCCCGAGCCGACCTTCTCCTCGGTGGCCCCGCCGCCCCCGCCGAACCCGAAGGACTACATCTCGGACCCGAAGAAGGACAAGGCCCCGCTCAGCGCCGAGGGCCTCTTCCCGGGCAAGAAGCTGACCATGAGCGGCCGCGCGTACAAGAAGGGCGCGACCTCCGCCACGACGAACTGCGCGGCCGTCACGCAGGGCGGCCTCGGCGGCGTCCTGCAGCGGAACGGCTGCCAGCGGGTGCTCCGCGCGACCTATGTGAAGGACGGCGTGGCGATCACCGTCGGCGTCGCCGTCTTCCCGTCCGAGGCGACGGCCCAGAAGGCGAAGGACCAGGCCACCGGCGGCATCGCGCCCCTGACGGGCGCGGGCGTGGGTGATTTCTGCCACGCCACGGTCTGTCTGCGCCGCTCGAACGCGATCGGCCGGTACGCGTACTTCACCCAGGCCGGGTTCGGCAACGGCAAGAAGGTCACCAAGGCCGACCAGGCCGTCTTCCGGGCCAGCGACGACCTCGGCACCTTCGCCTTCAACCAGATCTACGCCCGGGGCCGCGCCCAGGCCTCAGCAGCAGCCGGCGCTCCCCGGGAGTGACCGCTTGTTGCGGGCCTCCTTGCTGCGGGCGGCGAGCAGCGCGTCCTCCGGGTAGCCGACCTCTTCGAGGGTGAGGCCGTGCGGCCGCACGACGTGGACGGCCGAGTCGCGGACGCCGGCGGCGAGCACCTTGCCGGGCCAGTCGACCGGCCGGTGGCCGTCGCCGACGAAGAGCAGGGCGCCGACCAGCGAGCGGACCATGTTGTGGCAGAAGGCGTCCGCCTTGACGGTCGCCTCCAGGACCCCGTCCTCGCGCCGCTCCCAGCGCAGCACCTGGAGCGTGCGGATGGTGGTGGCGCCCTCGCGCTTCTTGCAGTACGCGGCGAAGTCGTGCTCGCCGACGAGCGCGGTGGCGGCCTCGTTCATGGCGTCCATGTCGAGGGCCCAGTCGTGCCACAGCACGTGCCCGCGGAGCAGCGGGTCGACGCCGCCGGGGTCGTCGGTGACGCGGTAGGCGTAGCGGCGCCAGACGGCGGAGAACCGGGCGTTGAAGCCCGCGGGGGCCTCGGCGACGGACCACACCCGCACGTCGTGCGAGAGCCGCCCGGCGAGCCGCCGGAGCAGCTTGTCGCGGTGCTCCTCCCACACCTCCACGGGGAGGTCGACGTGGGCGACCTGGCCGCGCGCGTGCACCCCGGCGTCGGTCCGGCCGGCGACGGTCAGCTCGTACGTCTCCTTCGACCGGGTCACGGTCCGCAGGGCGTCCTCGATCTCTCCCTGCACGGTCCGCTGTCCCCGGGCCTGCTTGGCCCAGCCGGAGAAGTCCTTGCCGTCGTACGAGAGGTCCAGCCGAACCCGTACGAAACCGTCCTGCACGTCATCGCTCACGCGGAGATCCTCTCAAACACACGGGAACGGGCCCGCACCCCAGGGGGTACGGGCCCGCTCACGAGAAACGTCGGCGGAACGCTTACGCGTCCTTCGCCTCGTCCTCGGTCGCCTCGACGGCGGCGGCCTCGTCGGCCTCCTTGACGGAGCGCTTGGTGGCGGCCTCGGCCTCGGCGACGGTCGCCTTCTTGGCGATCTCGCCCTCGACCAGCTCGATCACGGCCATCGGGGCGTTGTCGCCACGACGGTTGCCGATCTTGGTGATGCGGGTGTAGCCACCCGGGCGCTCCGAGTAGCGCGGGGCGATCTCGGTGAAGAGCGTGTGGACGATGCCCTTGTCGGTGATCGACTGCAGCACCAGGCGACGGTTGTGGATGTCGCCCTTCTTCGCCTTGGTGATCAGACGCTCGGCGACCGGACGCAGGCGACGGGCCTTGGCCTCGGTCGTGGTGATGCGGCCGTGCTCGAAGAGCGACTTCGCCAGGTTGGCGAGGAGCAGCTTCTCGTGCGCGGCGGAACCGCCGAGGCGGGCACCCTTCGCGGGACGCGGCATGGTGTTTCTCCTTGTGATCTGCACCGGCCGTATGAGGTACCGGTGTCAGTGTCCGAGCGGGCGGTCACCCGTCGGAGACCCCGCGCCCCGAAAGGGGCGCGGGGAACTGCGCGGCCAGCCGGAACCGGCCCGCAGCAAGACTGCGACTAGTACTGCTCGGTCTCGACGAAACCGGCGTCCGCGTCGTCGTCGGCGCCGAAGGCGTCGGCGGCGGCGGTGGGGTCGAACCCGGGCGGGCTGTCCTTGAGCGCGAGGCCCATGCCGGCCAGCTTCGCCTTGACCTCGTCGATCGACTTCGCACCGAAGTTGCGGATGTCGAGCAGGTCCGCCTCGGAGCGGGCGACGAGCTCACCCACGGAGTGGATGCCCTCGCGCTTGAGGCAGTTGTACGAACGAACGGTGAGCTCGAGCTCCTCGATCGGCAGCGCCAGGTCGGCGGCGAGGGCGGCGTCCGTCGGGGACGGGCCCATGTCGATGCCCTCGGCGTCGATGTTGAGCTCGCGCGCCAGACCGAACAGCTCGACCAGGGTCTTGCCGGCGGACGCCATGGCGTCACGCGGGCGCATGGCCTGCTTGGTCTCGACGTCGACGATGAGCTTGTCGAAGTCGGTGCGCTGCTCGACTCGGGTCGCCTCGACCTTGTAGGTGACCTTGAGGACCGGCGAGTAGATCGAGTCGACCGGGATGCGACCGATCTCCTGGCCGACCTGCTTGTTCTGGACGGCGGAGACGTAGCCGCGACCGCGCTCGACGGTCAGCTCCATCTCCAGCTTGCCCTTGGCGTTCAGAGTCGCCAGGACGAGGTCGGGGTTGTGCACCTCGACACCGGCCGGGGGCGCGATGTCGGCGGCGGTGACCAGACCCGGGCCCTGCTTGCGCAGGTACATCACGACCGGCTCGTCGTGCTCCGAGGAGACGACCAGCTGCTTGATGTTGAGGATGAGGTCGGTGACGTCCTCCTTGACGCCCGGCACGGTGGTGAACTCGTGCAGGACGCCGTCGATGCGGATGCTGGTGACGGCGGCACCCGGGATCGAGGAGAGGAGGGTACGGCGGAGGGAGTTGCCGAGGGTGTAGCCGAAGCCCGGCTCCAGCGGCTCGATCACGAACCGGGAGCGGAACTCGTCGACGACCTCTTCGGTCAGCGACGGACGCTGAGCGATAAGCATGTCTGTGTGTCCTTCAGTCGTGGACGCCCACTATTTGACGTCCTCGGGGTACTGCGTACTGCAAGGGTACGGGCGGTACGTCCCGCGAAGGGACGCACCGCCCGAAAGGTCCTGCTCAAGCAGCCCGTGCGTCAGACGCGGCGGCGCTTGGGGGGACGGCAGCCGTTGTGCGGCGTGGGGGTGACGTCCTGGATCGAACCGACCTCGAGGCCCGTGGCCTGGAGGGAACGGATCGCGGTCTCACGGCCGGAGCCGGGACCCTTGACGAAGACGTCGACCTTGCGCATGCCGTGCTCCTGCGCGCGGCGGGCGGCCGACTCGGCGGCCATCTGCGCGGCGAAGGGGGTGGACTTGCGCGAGCCCTTGAAGCCGACGTGGCCGGCGGAGGCCCAGGAGATCACGTTGCCCGAGGGGTCCGTGATCGAGACGATCGTGTTGTTGAACGTGCTCTTGATGTGCGCGTGGCCGTGAGCGACGTTCTTCTTTTCCTTGCGGCGCACCTTCTTGGCAGCGCCCTGACGTCCCTTGGGGGGCATCTCTTACTCCTACGGGAGGTGGTCGGTCCTACAGCGAAGACCGCTTGGTCAAGCGTCCGCTGAGGACTACTTCTTGCCCGGCTTCTTCTTGCCGGCGATGGCGCGACGCGGGCCCTTGCGGGTACGGGCGTTCGTGCTGGTGCGCTGACCGCGGACGGGCAGGCCACGACGGTGACGCAGGCCCTGGTAGCAGCCGATCTCGACCTTGCGGCGGATGTCGGCGGCGATCTCGCGGCGGAGGTCACCCTCGGTCTGGAGGTTGGCGTCCACGTACTCGCGGATCTTGACGAGGTCTTCCTCGGCGAGGTCGCGGACACGGGTGGACGGGTTCACGCCGGTCGCGGCGAGAATCTCCTCGGACCGGGTACGCCCGATGCCGAAGACGTAGGTGAGTGCGACCACCACACGCTTTTCGCGCGGGATGTCAACACCGGAAACGCGTGCCATTCAATGGCTCCTGTGTTCTCGGGGGTCTGCTACAGAACCGTTCCCGGCTGCCGTATGAGGTACAGGTCGGGTCCCCGGCCCCCGCCGGAGGTGCCGTCAACCGTTGAGAAACGGCCCGACGGGCTCTGCGTATGTACGTATTGCTATGCGTCGCGCGAAGAACTGCGAAGTTGCAGGTCGGTCGGCGTGCGTCAGCCCTGGCGCTGCTTGTGGCGCAGGTTGTCGCAGATGACCATGACCCGGCCGTGACGGCGGATCACCTTGCACTTGTCGCAGATCTTCTTGACGCTCGGCTTGACCTTCATGGGATGTGAGGTTCTCCGGGTCAGTGCCACCACCCGCGCGGAAGGCGGGTGCGGGCAAGATCTACTTGTAGCGGTAGACGATCCGGCCACGCGTCAGGTCGTACGGAGAGAGCTCCACGACGACCCGGTCGTCCGGGAGGATTCGGATGTAGTGCATCCGCATCTTGCCGGAGATGTGCGCGAGGACCTTGTGACCGTTCTGGAGCTCCACCTTGAACATGGCGTTCGGGAGGGACTCGATCACGGTGCCCTCGATTTCGATGGCACCTTGCTTCTTGGCCACGCTTCGCCTTTCGAATCGGCTACCTTGATCGACTCCCGCCGCCGTGTGCAGGCACACGGGTACACGAGAGCCGACGCATCAGTCTACGTCAGGCCCCAGGAAAAGACGAATCGGGAAGTCTGCCCAAGGCGGAAGATCCTTACCCCAGCAACCCCGACGCCACGAACCCGATCCCCGACGCGGCCCTCGCGGGCTCGGCGCCCGGGGCGCCTCACGGGCTTCGACCCGCTGCGCCGGACTCCGTCCGCCGGACGGAACCCGACCGCGGCCCACTCGGACCGGCCGACCGGCAGCCGCCTACGCCAGCGGGTCCGGCGCCGCCGTCACGCCCAGCTCGGCGAGCTTCGCCTTGCCGCCGACCCGATCCCCGACGCGGCCCTCGCGGGCTCGGCGCCCGGGGCGCCTCACGGGCTTCGACCCGCTGCGCCGGACTCCGTCCGCCGGACGGAACCCGACCGCGGCCCACTCGGACCCGGCCGGCCGGCAGCCGCCTACGCCAGCGGGTCCGGCGCCGCCGTCACGCCCAGCTCGGCGAGCTTCGCCTTGCCGCCGTCCACGGCCGTGAGGACCAGCGGGCCCTCCTCCGTCAGGGCGATGGAGTGCTCCCAGTGGGAGGACCAGGTGCCGTCGGTCGTGATGACCGTCCAGTCGTCCTTCAGGACCTCCGTGTGCGGGGTGCCCAGGGAGACCATCGGCTCGATCGCCAGGCAGAGGCCGGGGACCAGCTTCGGGCCCTTGCCGCGCTTGCGGGAGACGTAGTTCAGCAGGTGCGGGTCCATGTGCATCTCGGTGCCGATGCCGTGGCCGCCGTAGTCCTCGATGATCCCGTAGCGGCCCAGGCTGTGGTCGCCCACGGCCGGCCGCGGCTGCCGCTTGATGTACGTCTCGATCGCCCGCGAGATGTCCACCAGACGGTTGCCGAGCCTCATCGCCGCGATGCCCGCCCACATCGACTCCTCGGTCACCCGGGAGAGCTCGATCAGCTCCGGGGCGTGACCGGTGCCGACGAAGGCCGTGTAGGCCGCGTCGCCGTGCCAGCCGTCCACGATCGCGCCGCAGTCGATCGAGATGATGTCGCCGTCCTTGAGGACGGTCTTCTCGTCGGGGATGCCGTGGACGACGACCTCGTTCACCGAGGTGCAGATCGTCGCGGGGAAGCCGCCGTACCCGAGGAAGTTCGACTTCGCCCCGTGATCGGCGATGACCTTCCGCGCGACCTCGTCGAGGTCCTTCGTCGTGGCGCCCGGCACGGCCGCCTCACGGGTCGCCGCGTGGATGGCGGCGACGACCAGCCCCGCCTCGCGCATCTTCGCGATCTGCTCGGGGGTCTTGATCTGCACCATCGTGGCCGCGGCCTTTCCATCGAGTACGGGGAACAGAACAACGATACGGCCGCGGCGCCCCCGAGGGGCACCGCGGCCGTGTCGAACGAACCGGGGTTACTTCTTGAGCGCGGCCATCGCCTTGGCCGTGACCTCGTCCACCTTGCCGAGCGCCGAGATCGTCTCGACCAGGTTCTGCGCCCGGTAGTAGTCGATGATCGGCTCGGTCTCGGTGTGGTAGACCGCCAGGCGCTTGCGGACGGTCTCCTCCGTGTCGTCGTCGCGCTGGTACAGCTCGCCGCCGCAGACGTCGCAGACGCCCTCGGTCTTCGAGGCGTTGTACGTCACGTGGAACACGTGCGAGGAGTCCTTGCGGCAGATGCGGCGACCCGCGATCCGCTTCACGACCTCGTCCTCGGGGACCTCGAGGTCCAGGACCGCGTCCAGCTCGATGCCGTCGGACTTGAGGAACGCGTCCAGGGCCTGGGCCTGGGCCACGTTCCGCGGGAACCCGTCGAGCAGGAAGCCGCCCTCGGCGTCCGCCTGGCGCATGCGGTCCTCGGCCATCCCGATCGTCACGGAGTCCGGCACGAGCTGGCCGGCCTTCATGTACGACTGCGCCTCTACGCCCAGCGGCGTGCCCTGCGAGATGTTGGCACGGAACAGGTCGCCCGTAGAGATGTGCGGGATGCCCAGGTTCTTGGCGAGGTACGCGGCCTGCGTGCCCTTGCCCGCACCGGGCGGTCCGACGAGGACGATTCGCATCAGCGGAGGAACCCTTCGTAATTGCGCTGCTGGAGCTGGCTCTCGATCTGCTTCACGGTCTCCAGCCCCACACCCACGATGATGAGGATGCTCGTCCCGCCGAAGGGGAAGTTGGCATTGGCGCCACCGAAGCCTGCCAACGCCATCGTCGGCACAAGAGCGATCAGACCCAAGTACAGCGAGCCCGGCCAAGTGATCCGGTTGAGCACGTAGCTCAGATACTCGGCAGTAGGTCGACCAGCCCGGATACCCGGGATGAAGCCACCATACTTCTTCATGTTGTCCGCGACTTCCTCGGGGTTGAACGAGATCGCCACGTAGAAGAAGGCGAAGAACACGATCAGGAGGAAGTAGGCGGCGATGTAATAGGGGTGGTCACCCTTGACGAAGTGGGCTTCGATCCAGGTCTTCCAGCCCGCGGTGGAGTTCGAGAACTGCGCGACCAGGGCCGGAATGTAGAGCAGCGACGACGCGAAGATGACAGGAATCACACCCGCCTGGTTCACCTTCAACGGGATGTAAGTGGACGTTCCGCCGTAGGAGCGTCGGCCGATCATGCGCTTCGCGTACTGGACGGGGATGCGTCGCTGGGCCTGCTCGACGAAGACCACGAGGGCCACCATCACGAAGCCGATGAGGATGACGGTGCCGAACTCGATCCAGCCCTTGGCGAGCTTGCCGCTCTCCTTGATCGCCCACAGGGCGCCGGGGAAGCCCGCGGCGATCGAGATGAACATCAGGATCGACATGCCGTTGCCGATGCCGCGGTCGGTGATCAGCTCACCGAGCCACATGACGACGCCGGTGCCCGCGGTCATCGTGATGACCATCGTGGCGATGGTGAAGATCGACTGGTCGGGCACGACCTGGTCGGCGACGATGCAGCCGCTGAAGAGCGCACCGCTCTTGGCGGTCGCGACGAGACCGGTGCCCTGGAGGATGGCGAGGGCCACGGTCAGGTACCGGGTGTACTGCGTGATCTTGGCAGTGCCGGACTGACCCTCCTTCTTGAGGGCTTCGAGGCGCGGGATCACGACGGTCAGCAGCTGCAGGATGATGCTCGCCGTGATGTACGGCATGATGCCGAGCGCGAAGATGGTGATCTGCAGCAGCGCTCCGCCACTGAACATGTTGACCAGGCCGAACAGGCTGTTGTTGCCCTCGCTGGCCTGCTTGACACACTGCTGGACGGCCTCGTAGCTGACGCCGGGCACCGGGATGTGGGCCCCGAGGCGGTACAGCACGATGATGGCGAGCGTGAAGAGCAGCTTCTTGCGCAGGTCGGGCGTCTTGAACGCCCGGGCGAACGCGGTGAGCACGGTGCCTCCTGCGACCCCCGCGCTATGCGTCAAGGGTGACGGTCTTGAGGTTCGACGATTGGGTATCGGTCATCAATTCCGTGCGGGCATACCGCACGGAGCCTAGACAGTGCACGCCACCTTACCGGCGACCATGCCCCCCTAGGAACGACCAACCGGGGATGCCCCTTTTGAGAGGCATCCCCGGTCGGATGTTCAAGCCATCGAGTCGTCTCAGACGAGCTCGGTGACGGTGCCGCCGGCGGCGGCGATCTTCTCCTTGGCGGAGCCGGAGACGGCGTCGACCGTCACCTGCAGCGCCACGGAGACCTCGCCCTGGCCCAGGACCTTGACGAGCTGGTTTTTGCGAACGGCACCCTTGGCGACCAGGTCGGCCACCGTGACCTCGCCACCCTGCGGGTAGAGCGCGGTGAGCTTGTCCAGGTTCACGACCTGGTACTCGGTGCGGAAGGGGTTCTTGAAGCCCTTCAGCTTCGGCAGGCGCATGTGGAGGGGCATCTGCCCACCCTCGAAGCGCTGCGGAACCTGGTAGCGGGCCTTCGTGCCCTTCGTACCACGACCGGCCGTCTTACCCTTCGACGCCTCACCACGACCCACACGGGTCTTGGCGGTCTTGGCGCCGGGGGCCGGACGGAGGTTGTGGGCCTTCAGCGGGTTGTTCTCCGCCATGTCAGTCAACCTCCTCGACCGTCACGAGGTGGCGGACGGTGTGCACCATGCCGCGGAACTCGGGGCGGTCCTCCTTGACAACCACGTCGTTGACCTTCTTGAGGCCGAGCGAGCGCAGGGTGTCGCGGTGGTTCTGCTTGCTGCCGATGTACGACTTCGTCTGCGTGACCTTGAGGCGAGCCATCACACACCCGCCCCAGCACGCGCACGGAGCAGAGCCGCGGGAGCGACGTCCTCGAGGGGCAGACCACGGCGAGCCGCGATCTCCTCGGGACGCTGCAGGCCCTTCAGGGCCTCCACGGTCGCGTGCACGATGTTGATCGCGTTGTCGGAGCCGAGCGACTTCGACAGGATGTCGTGAACGCCGGCGCACTCGAGCACGGCACGCACCGGGCCACCGGCGATGACGCCGGTACCGGGGGAAGCCGGCTTGAGCAGGACGACGCCCGCGGCCTTCTCGCCCTGGATCGGGTGAGGGATGGTGCCCTGGATGCGGGGAACCTTGAAGAAGTTCTTCTTGGCTTCCTCGACGCCCTTGGCGATGGCCGCGGGAACTTCCTTGGCCTTGCCGTAACCGACACCTACGGTGCCGTCACCGTCACCCACCACGACGAGCGCGGTGAAGCTGAAGCGACGACCACCCTTGACAACCTTGGCGACGCGGTTGATCGCGACAACGCGCTCAACGTACGCGGTCTTCTCGGCGGCAGCGCCACCGTCGCGGCCCTTCCGGTCCCGCCGCTCGCCGCCACCGGCACCGCTTCCGCGGCGCTGGGGTCCAGCCATTGGATTACCTCTCTCTGTTACGTCCGTTAGTCCCGGAACCGGGGCTTAGAACTTCAGCCCGGCTTCGCGGGCGGCGTCAGCCAGAGCGGCAATGCGCCCGGCGTACCTGTTGCCACCACGGTCGAACACGACAGCCTCGACGCCGGCGGCCTTGGCGCGCTCGGCGACCAGGGCGCCGACCTGCTTGGCCTGCGCGGACTTGTCACCCTCGCCGCCGCGGATCGACGCGTCCAGGGTCGACGCCGACGCAAGGGTGTGACCCTTGAGGTCGTCGATGACCTGGGCGGTGATACCGCGGTTGGAACGCGTCACGACGAGGCGCGGACGCTCCGCCGTACCCGACACGTTCTTGCGGATGCGGATGTGGCGGCGCTTCTTGGCGGCGCCCTTGTAGGCGTCGCCCTTGGCGATCTTCACACCGTATGCCATGGCTTACTTACCAGCCTTTCCGACCTTGCGGCGGATGACCTCGCCCGCGTACTTCACGCCCTTGGCCTTGTAGGGGTCGGGCTTGCGAAGCTTGCGGATGTTGGCGGCGACCTCGCCGACCTTCTGCTTGTCGATGCCCTCGACCGAGAACTTGGTCGGCGACTCGACCTTGAACGAGATGCCCTCGGGCGCCTCGACCAGGATCGGGTGGCTGTAGCCGAGCTGGAACTCCAGAGCGGAGCCCTTCGCGGCCACGCGGTAACCGACACCGCTGATCTCGAGCGCCTTGACGTAACCCTGGGTCACACCGGTGATCATGTTGGCCACCAGCGTGCGGGACAGGCCGTGCAGGGCCTTGTTCTGACGCTCGTCGTTCGGACGGTTGACGTTGAGCACGCCATCCTCGCCCTTAACGATCTCGATCGGAGCGGCGACGGTGTGGCTCAGGGTGCCCTTGGAACCCTTGACCGTGACCGTGCGGCCATCGATGGTGACGTCCACGCCGGCGGGAACCTGGATAGGCAGCTTGCCAATACGCGACATTAGCTATTCCTCCGTTCCCGACTACCAGACGTAGGCGAGGACTTCCCCACCTACGCCCTTCTTGCCTGCCTGCTGGCCGGTCAGGAGACCGTGGGACGTGGAGATGATCGCCACGCCCAGGCCGCCGAGGACCTTCGGCAGGTTGGTGGACTTCGCGTAAACCCGGAGACCGGGCTTCGAGATCCGCTTGATGCCCGCGATGGAGCGCTCACGGTTCGGACCGAACTTGAGCTCGAGGACGAGGTTCTTGCCGACCTCGGCGTCCTCGACCTTCCAGCCCGTGATGAAGCCCTCCTGCTGGAGGATTTCCGCGATGTGAGACTTGATCTTGCTGTGCGGCATCGTCACGGAGTCGTGGTATGCCGAGTTCGCGTTACGCAGACGAGTCAGCATGTCCGCGATCGGATCAGTCATGGTCATGAATTGGCCTTCGGCCTCTCTCGCCGGGGTTTCCTGTATGCGCCATCCCTCTCCCCACACAGGGGTGGGACGGGTGCGGCGCGGGGACCTACGGCGTAGTAAGTCGTACGGGCGGCGGACGCCCAACCCCACAAGCCTAAGGCATGCGGGGGTGGGCCTCCGCCGACCCAATGCTTACCGAGAGACTCCGGGAATCCCTAACGTCCTGAGGACAGAAGGGGATTACCAGGAGCTCTTGGTCACGCCCGGCAGCTCGCCACGGTGAGCCATCTCACGGAGGCACACGCGGCACAGGCCGAACTTGCGGTACACGGAGTGGGGACGACCACAGCGCTGGCAGCGCGTGTAGCCACGCACGCCGAACTTGGGCTTGCGGGCAGCCTTCGCGATGAGAGCCTTCTTCGCCATCTCGCTTACGCCTCCTTGAACGGGAAGCCGAGGTGACGCAGAAGGGCACGGCCCTCGTCGTCGTTGGTCGCCGTGGTCACCACGGTGATGTCCATACCCCGGACACGGTCGATCTTGTCCTGGTCGATCTCGTGGAACATGACCTGCTCCGTGAGACCGAAGGTGTAGTTGCCACGGCCGTCGAACTGCTTGGGGGACAGACCACGGAAGTCGCGGATGCGCGGGAGCGCGAGCGACAGGGTGCGGTCCAGGAACTCCCACATGCGGTCGCCACGGAGGGTGACGTGGGCACCGATCGGCTGACCCTCGCGCAGCTTGAACTGCGCGATGGACTTGCGGGCCTTGGTGACGGCCGGCTTCTGACCGGTGATGGTGGTCAGGTCACGGACGGCACCGTCCATGAGCTTCGAGTCACGGGCGGCGTCGCCGACACCCATGTTGACCACGATCTTCACGAGGCCGGGGATCTGCATGACGTTCTCGTACTTGAACTCGTCACGCAGCTTGCCCGCGATCTCCTCGCGGTACTTCGTCTTGAGACGCGGAGTGGTGGTAGCCATCAGATGTCCTCACCCGTCCGCTTGGCAACGCGGATCTTGTTGCCCTCGTCGTCGAAGCGGTAACCGACACGCGTGACGACCTTCTTGCCGTCCTTCTCCACGACCAGCTGGACGTTGGAGACGTGGACCGGAGCCTCGGTCGTGACGATGCCGCCGGCCTGCGAGGGACCGGCCTTGGTGTGCTTCTTGACCCGGTTGACACCCTCGACCAGGACGCGGTTCTCGCGCGGGAAGGCCGTGATGACCTTGCCCTGCTTGCCCTTGTCCTTACCGGTGATGACCTGGACCAGGTCGCCCTTCTTGATCTTCATGCTTACAGCACCTCCGGCGCGAGCGAGATGATCTTCATGAACTTCTTCTCGCGCAGCTCACGGCCGACCGGGCCGAAGATACGGGTGCCACGAGGGTCGCCGTCGTTCTTGAGAATGACGGCGGCGTTCTCGTCGAAGCGGATGTACGAGCCGTCCTGGCGGCGGCGCTCCTTGACGGTGCGAACGATGACCGCCTTGACGACGTCACCCTTCTTCACGTTGCCACCGGGGATCGCGTCCTTGACGGTGGCGACGATGACGTCACCGATGCCCGCGTAGCGGCGACCCGAGCCACCGAGAACACGGATGCAAAGGATCTCCTTGGCACCAGTGTTGTCGGCGACACGCAGTCGCGACTCCTGCTGGATCACGTCTATCTCCTGATTGTCTGCCGGTTCCCGGCAGGGGCTTCACAGGAAGCCCCTGCCGAGCCTGGCGGAACTGACCCGAGGGAAACCCCTCGAGTAATTACTTGGCCTTCTCGAGGATCTCGACGACGCGCCAGTGCTTCGTGGCGGACAGCTTCCGGGTCTCCATCAGGAGGACGCGGTCGCCGATGCCGGCAGCGTTCTGCTCGTCGTGAGCCTTGAGCTTGTTCGTACGGCGGATGACCTTGCCGTACAGCGCGTGCTTGACGCGGTCCTCGACAGCGACGACGACGGTCTTGTCCATCTTGTCGCTGACGACCAGGCCCTCGCGGACCTTGCGAGCGTTGCGCTCGGTCTTCTCAGTCACGTTGCTCTCGCTCATCAGGCGTTCTCCACCGTCTCGATGCCCAGCTCACGCTCACGCATCAGGGTGTAGATCCGGGCGATGTCCTTACGGACGGACTTGAGCCGACCGTGGTTCTCGAGCTGACCGGTCGCCGCCTGGAAGCGGAGGTTGAACAGCTCTTCCTTGGCCTCGCGGAGCTTGTTGAGAAGCTCCTCGTTGCCCAGCTCGCGCAGCTCGGACGCCTTGGTACCGGCCGACATCACAGCTCACCTGCTTCGCGCTTCACGATCTTGCACTTCATCGGCAGCTTGTGGGCCGCACGGGTCAGGGCCTCGCGCGCGATCTTCTCGTTCGGGTAGGACAGTTCGAACATCACCCGACCCGGCTTGACGTTCGCGATCCACCACTCCGGAGAACCCTTACCGGAACCCATGCGGGTCTCGGCGGGCTTCTTCGTCAGCGGGCGGTCCGGGTAGATGTTGATCCAGACCTTGCCGCCACGCTTGATGTGGCGGGTCATCGCGATACGGGCCGCCTCGATCTGGCGGTTGGTCACGTACGCCGGCGTGAGGGCCTGAATGCCGTACTCGCCGAACGCAACCTGCGTACCACCCTTGCTCGCGCCGGAGCGCTTCGGGTGGTGCTGCTTGCGGTGCTTGACCCTACGGGGGATCAGCATGTCGGTCAGGCCTCCGTTCCGGTGCTCTCAGCCGGAGCGGCAGCGGCGGCGGGAGCCTCGGCCTTGGGGGCCTCGGCAGCCGGCGCGGACTGCTGCTGCGGCTTGCGGCCGCGGCCGCCACGCTCGCCACCACGGCCACCACGGCCGGCGGGGCGGTCGCCGGCGCCGGCGCCACGGGCCGGGCGGTTGCCCGCACGGGCCGCGGCGTTCTCGGCGCGGACCTCGGCGATGTTCTTGACGTCGCCCTTGTAGATCCAGACCTTCACGCCGATGCGGCCGAAGGTCGTCTTGGCCTCGAAGAAGCCGTAGTCGACGTTCGCGCGGAGCGTGTGCAGGGGCACGCGGCCCTCGCGGTAGAACTCCGAGCGGGACATCTCGGCGCCGCCGAGACGACCGCCGCACTGGATCTTGATGCCCTTGGCGCCGGCCTTCATCGTGCCCTGCATGCTCTTGCGCATGGCACGACGGAAGGAGACGCGGGAGGAGAGCTGCTCGGCAACGGCCTGGGCGACCAGCTGGGCGTCCATCTCGGGGTTCTTGACCTCGAGGATGTTCAGCTGGACCTGCTTGCCCGTGAGCTTCTCGAGGTCGCCGCGGATGCGGTCGGCCTCGGCGCCACGGCGGCCGATGACGATGCCCGGACGAGCGGTGTGGATGTCCACACGCACGCGGTCACGGGTGCGCTCGATCTCCACCTTCGAGATGCCGGCGCGCTCCATGCCGGACGTCATCATCCGACGGATGGCGACGTCTTCCTTGACGTAGTCCTTGTACAGCTTGTCGGCGTACCAGCGGGACTTGAAGTCCGTGGTGATGCCGAGCCGGAACCCATGCGGGTTAACCTTCTGGCCCATTACCGGGTTCCTTCCTTGCTGCTGACGACCACGGTGATGTGGCTGGTCCGCTTACGGATCCGGTAGGCACGGCCCTGGGCACGCGGACGGAACCGCTTCAGGGTCGGGCCCTCATCCACGTACGCCTCGCTGATGTACAGCGAAGAGGCGTCACTGTGGTCGTAGTTGTGCGCGGCGTTGGCGATGGCGCTGTCCAGCACCTTGCCAACCGGCACGCTCGCGGCCTGCGGGGCGAAACGCAGGACCGCCTGAGCCTCCGTGGCGTCCATGCCACGGATAAGGTCCACCACGCGGCGGGCCTTCATGGGCGTGACGCGGATGTACCGCGCCTGGGCCCTGGCTTCCATGGTTGTCCTTCCAGTGTCTGTCATGGTCATTCCACCCCGCTGTTAGCGGCGCTTCGACTTCCGGTCGTCCTTCACGTGACCCCGGAAGGTGCGCGTCGGCGAGAACTCGCCGAGCTTGTGGCCGACCATCGACTCGGTGACAAACACCGGAATGTGGGTCTTGCCGTTGTGCACCGCGATCGTGTGGCCGAGCATGGCCGGGATGATCATCGAGCGACGGGACCAGGTCTTGATGACGTTCTTGGTACCGGCTTCGTTCTGGGCGTCCACCTTCTTGACGAGGTGGCCGTCGACGAAGGGTCCCTTCTTGAGACTGCGCGGCATCTAAACCCGCTCCTAGCGCTTCTTGTTCGTCTTGCGGCGGCGGACGATGTACTTGTTCGAAGCCTTCTTCGGCGAACGAGTACGACCCTCCTTCTGACCCCACGGGGAGACCGGGTGGCGACCACCGGAGGTCTTGCCCTCACCACCACCGTGCGGGTGGTCGACCGGGTTCATCGCCACACCGCGGACGGTCGGGCGAACGCCCAGCCAGCGCTTGCGGCCGGCCTTGCCCCAGTTGATGTTCGACTGCTCGGCGTTGCCGACCTCGCCGATGGTGGCGCGGCAGCGGGCGTCGACGAGACGGATCTCACCGGACGGCATGCGGAGGTGGGCCATCGTGCCCTCCTTCGCCAGCAGCTGCACGGAGGCACCGGCCGAGCGGGCGAACTTGGCGCCGCCACCGGGACGGAGCTCGATCGCGTGGATCGTGGTACCGACCGGGATGTTGCGGAGCGCCAGGTTGTTGCCGGGCTTGATGTCCGCGCCCGGGCCGTTCTCGACGCGGTCGCCCTGGGTCAGACCCTTGGGGGCGATGATGTAACGCTTCTCGCCGTCCACGTAGTGGAGGAGCGCGATGCGCGCGGTGCGGTTGGGGTCGTACTCGATGTGAGCGACCTTGGCCGGCACGCCGTCCTTGTCGTGACGACGGAAGTCGATCACGCGGTAGGCGCGCTTGTGGCCACCGCCCTGGTGACGGACGGTCACACGACCGGTGTTGTTACGGCCGCCCTTGCTGTGCAGGGGGCGGACCAGCGACTTCTCCGGCGTGGACCGCGTGATCTCGACGAAGTCGGCTACGGAGGAGCCACGGCGGCCCGGCGTAGTCGGCTTGTACTTGCGGATTCCCATTTCTCAGTCCTCGTCCGATTCCGGACGATCCAGACCGCCGTTAGGCGGTCGGACCGCCGAAGATGTCGATACGGTTGCCCTCGGCAAGGGTCACGATGGCGCGCTTGGTGTCCTTGCGCTTGCCGAAACCGGCCTTGGTGCGCTTGCGCTTACCCTGGCGGTTGATCGTGTTGACCCCGGTGACCTTGACCGAGAAGACCGCCTCGACGGCCTGCTTGATCTGGGTCTTGTTGGAGCCAGGCGCGACGATGAACGTGTACTTGTTCTCGTCCAGCAGGGCGTAGCTCTTCTCCGAGACGACCGGCTTGACGAGAATGTCGCGCGGGTCCGAGAAGGTCTTGCTGGTGACGACGGCCTCAGTCATCAGGCGTCGCTCCCTTCGGTCTCAGCGGTCTGGGGGCCAGACACGAAGGACTCGAGGGCGGCCTGGGTGAAGACCACGTCGTCGGAGACGATCACGTCGTACGTGTTGAGCTGGCCCGGCTCCAGGATGTGCACCTGGGGCAGGTTGCGGGCGGACAGCCACGCGGCCTCGTCGGAGCGCTCGACGACCAGGAGCAGGTTCTTGCGCTCCGAGATCTTGCCGAACAGCGTCTTGGCGGCCTTGGTGGAGATCGCACCCTCGACCACGCCGGTGACGACGTGGATGCGGGAGTGGTTCGCCCGGTCCGACAGGGCACCGCGGAGGGCGGCGGCCTTCATCTTCTTCGGGGTCCGCTGCGAGTAGTCACGCGGCACGGGACCGTGCACGACGCCACCACCGGCGAACTGCGGGGCGCGGGTCGAACCCTGACGGGCGCGGCCGGTGCCCTTCTGGCGGTAAGGCTTCTTGCCACCACCGCGGACTTCGCCACGGGTCTTGGTCTTGTGCGTGCCCTGACGGGCCGCGGCCAGCTGCGCGACGACGACCTGGTGGATCAGCGGGACGCTGACCTTGGCGCCGAAGATCTCCTCGGGGAGCTCGACGGTCCCGGCCTTGTCGCCAGACGGCGAAAGGATGTCAATGGTGCTCATCGGTTCCTCAAACCCCCTTGGCCGCGGTGCGGACCAGGACGAGGCCACCGTTGGGGCCGGGGACGGCGCCCTTGATGAGCAGCAGACCCTTCTCGGCGTCAACGGCGTGGACGGTCAGGTTCTGGGTGGTCACACGCTCGTTGCCCATGCGACCGGCCATGCGCATGCCCTTGAAGACACGGCCCGGGGTGGCGCAGCCACCGATCGAACCGGGCTTGCGGTGCACGCGGTGGGCACCGTGCGAGGCCTTGCCACCACGGAAGTTGTGGCGCTTCATCGCACCGGCGAAGCCCTTGCCCTTGCTCTTGCCGGTGACGTCGACCTTCACGCCGGCCTCGAAGACCTCGGCGGTGATCTCCTGGCCGAGCGTGTACTCGGAGGCGTCAGCGGTGCGGAGCTCCACCAGGTGGCGGCGCGGGGTGACGTCGGCCTTGGCGAAGTGGCCCTTGAGGGGCTTGTTCACCTTGCGCGGGTCGATCTCGCCGAAGGCGATCTGGACCGACTCGTAGCCGTCGACGTCGTTCGTACGGACCTGGGTCACGACATTCGGGCCGGCCTTGACGACGGTCACCGGGACGACCCGGTTGTTCTCGTCCCAGACCTGCGTCATGCCGAGCTTCTCGCCCAGGATGCCCTTGATGTTCTTAGCCATCTCGCGCGTCACCTCAGAGCTTGATCTCGATGTCGACGCCCGCCGGCAGGTCGAGGCGCATCAGCGAGTCAACCGTCTTCGGCGTGGGGTCGAGGATGTCGATGAGGCGCTTGTGCGTGCGCATCTCGAAGTGCTCGCGCGAGTCCTTGTACTTGTGCGGCGACTTGATGACGCAGTACACGTTCTTCTCAGTGGGCAGCGGCACCGGGCCCGCGACCGACGCACCAGTACGGGTCACCGTCTCGACGATCTTCTTCGCCGAGGAGTCGATGACCTCGTGGTCGTAGGCCTTGAGCCGGATGCGGATCTTCTGTCCCGCCATGGCTACTAGTAGTCCTTTGTCTCGTAACGCTCTGGAACCCGATGCGCTGCGCTTCTTGAGGAAGCGCCGGTTTCCTCCGACCCACGCGGTCGGGCGTGTCGCGCTCCCTCTACGCAGAAGTCCCTGAGGACTTCCCAACCAAGGGGGCGCGGTCGCCATGACCGCAGGCCGGGGGCGAATCACCCACCGGGCGCCTGGCCGGCACCCCGCTGACGCTTCCCAGAAGATTCCCGTACGTCCGCCCCTGAAAAGGGGCGACGAGTACTGTGGGACTCGCTTCCGGTCCTCCCGACGGGAGGCGCGCAGCATCGGCACTCAACCGAGCAACCCCGACAGTCTGCCATACGGGGCCATCCGGCCGCCAA
Source organism: Streptomyces sp. NPDC107498 (assembly GCF_055582805.1). NCBI lineage: Bacteria > Bacillati > Actinomycetota > Actinomycetes > Kitasatosporales > Streptomycetaceae > Streptomyces > Streptomyces sp. NPDC107498. Next base: position 173,907 of record NZ_JBVJPE010000005.1, read on the forward strand.
TCGGGATCGAAGACTGTACCCCACGTCACGTACGACCATGCGCCGGGCGCGCGCTCCTGACGCGCACGCCCCCGTCCCCGCCGTCATCCCAGGCGCCGGGCCCGCTCCGTCAGATGCCGCCGCTCGGGTGCGCTCGTGGTGTGCCGGGCCGCCTCGCGGTAGGCGGCGGCCGCGTCCTCCTTCTCGCCGAGGAGTTCGAGGAGATGCGCGCGGGTCGCCAGGAGGCGGTGGTTCCGGGCGAGCATCCGGTCCGCCGCGAGGCCGTCGAGGAGCTCCAGACCGGCCTTCGGGCCGTGGACCATGGCGACGGCGACCGCGCGGTTGAGGGTGACCATCGGATTCGGCCCGGTGCGCTCCAGGAGCTCGTACAGGGCGAGGATCTGCGGCCAGTCCGTGGCCCCGGCGGACGGGGCCTCGTCGTGCACGGCCGCGATCGCCGCCTGGAGCTGGTACGGGCCGACCCGGCCCTTCGGCAGGGTGCGGCCGAGCAGCGCCGCGCCCTCGGCGATCAGCCCGCCGTCCCAGCTCCCCCGGTCCTGCTCCGCGAGCGGTACGAGTTCCCCGCGCGGGCCCGTGCGGGCCGGGCGGCGGGCGTCGGTGAGCAGCATCAGCGCGAGCAGGCCCGCCGTCTCGGTGTCGTCGGGGACGAGCCGGTGCAGCATCCGGGCCAGCCGGATCGCCTCCGTGGACAGCTCGGGCGCGGTGAGCGCGTCGCCGCCGCTGGCCGTGTAGCCCTCGTTGAAGACGAGGTAGAGCACGTGCCGCACCTCGGCGAGGCGCGCGGTGCGCTCCTCCCCCTCGGGCAGCGCGAGCGACCAGCCGCCGGCCCTGATCGTCTGCTTGGCCCGGCTGATCCGCTGCGCCATGGTCGACTCGGGCACGAGGAAGGCGGCGGCGATCTGGGCGGTGGTGAGGCCGCCGACGGCCCGCAGGGTGAGCGCGATCCGGCTGGGCGGCGACAGGTCCGGGTGGCAGCAGAGGAAGAGCAGGGACAGGGAGTCGTCCCGGTCGGCGTCCGGCGCGTCGTCGGCGGCGCGGGCGAGGAGCTCGGAGTCCGGGGTCGCGAGGGCGACGGCGTCCTCCCGGCGGCGACGGGCGGCCTCGGCGCGCACCAGGTCGACGAACCTGCGGGTGGCGACGGTCAGCAGCCAGCCGCGCGGGTGCTCGGGCACCCCCTCCTCGGGCCACTGCCGCGCGGCCGCGATCAGGGCCTCCTGGACGGCGTCCTCGCAGAGGTCGAAGCCGCCGTGGCGGCGGACGAGGGCGCCGAGGACCTGCGGCGCGCACGTGCGCAGCAGGTCCTCGATCTCGTGCGCGCCGGTCACACGTCCGCCGCGGACTCGTGCAGGACCGGCCACAGCTCGACGGGGTCGACGTCCGCGAAGGGCATGTCGGCGGCGATCTCCTGGGCCCGCTCCAGGCTGTCGCAGTCCAGCAGGTAGAAGCTGGCGAGGTACTCCTTGGTCTCCAGGTACGGGCCGTCGGTGACGGCGGGGGCCCCGCCCTCGCGCCGGACGAGCTGGGCGGCGGCCGCGTCGGCGAGGCCGTACGCGCCGATCAGCTCGCCGGTCTCCCGGTACCTGCGGTTGAAGGCCTCCTGCCGGGCGATCGCCTCGGGCCAGGCCTCGGCCGGGAAGGAGTCCCACTTGGCCTGGTTGCCGTAGATCATCGCGACGTACTTCATCTCGGGTGTCCTCCCCGTCCCGCCCGCCCCGGTGGCGCGCTGTCACCCTTCGGTCGTTGCCAGGATCGCGTCCTCGACATCCGTCCGCACCCTCTCCAAGATTTTTTTCGAAGATCCTCCCGAGGGGGCCGCCGGGGCACAACCCCGCCGCTCGCACATCCGTCTTCCCCTGGACTGACGAGCGAAGGGGGCCCCGCCTTGCACACTCCACCCCGTCGGCGGACGGTTCTCGCCGCCGCCCTCGCGGTCACCGCGACCGCCGCCGGGTGTTCCGTACCGGAGCCGCGCCGGACCGCGCCGACGGCCGATCCCGCGCCGGGCAGGCCGATCGCCTCCACCCGGACCCGGCGGGCGCTGCTCATGCAGTTCTCCGCGCACCCGGACGACGACCTGTACTTCATGAACCCGGACACGCAGCGGCTGCTCGACGCGGGCGTCCCGCTCGTCTCCGTGTACGTGACGGCCGGCGAGCACACCGGCCGGAACCGGATCGCGGGGATGCCGGAGACCCCCCCGGACCGGGCCGCCTACTCCTCCGCCCGCCACCAGGGCCTGCGCCAGTCGTACGCGGTGGCGCTCGGCCTCCCGGCGTTCACGCCGTGGCGCCGCGAGGTGCTGACGCTCCCCGGCGGAAGACGGGTCGAGGTCGACGCCCTGGCGCACGGCTCCCGCCGGGTCGAGCTGGTCTTCCTCAACCTGCCGATGCACACCAACCGCCGCTTCATGGCCGTGCCCGCGCTCTGGCGGGACCGGGCCCTGGAGCTGCGCACCCATCTGTCGGCCGGCTCCCCCGTCACCCGCGCCGACACCTACGACTACGACCAGCTGGTCGACGCCCTCGTCGGCCTGCTCCGCCGCCACCGGCCCACGGTCGTGCACACGCTCGACCCGGACCCCGACATCCAGCACAGCGACGGGGCGACCCGGAGCCGCGACTCCGAGCAGCCGGGGTACGCCGACCACGGGGACCACACGGCGGTCGCCTCCTTCACCTGGGCCGCGCTGTGCCGCTGGGTCACGGACGCGGTCCGGGACGGCGAGCCGATACCGGCGTTCACCACCACCGCCTTCCGCGGCTACTACAACCGCCACTGGCCCAAGAACCTCCCGCCCGCCGTCCTGGCGGAGAAGGCCGCCCGGCTCGTCCCGTACGGCGGCGACCCGTCCTGGCCGTGCGGGAACCCCTCCGGCTGCGGCGACTACGGCGTCGGCGGCGACCGACCGCTGACCAACCGCAAGGGCTGGGTGCGCTCCACGCACCACCGCTGGCCGGGCGCGGGCCCGGCCCTCGCCGAGGAACCGGACGGCCGGCTCGCGGCGTACGGGGTGCTGGGGCTGCGCGCGGTCCGCTGGCGGGAGTCCGCACCCGGCGTCTGGGGCGGGCCGGTGGACCTGGGCGGCGGCCCGCTCGCGCCCGCGCTCGGTTCGGCGGTGCTCGGCGACGGCCGGGTGCTGCTCCTCGGGGTGCGGTTCGCCGCGCTCGACGGGCACGGCGGGGCCGACCGGCGCGAGGTGGTGCTCCTGGAGCAGCGCTCCCCCGGCGGCGGCTTCCTGGCCTGGCGGGGCCTGGGGAGTCCGGAGCGCTCGGACGACCGGGGTCGCAGGATCGGCGCCCCGGTGGCGCTCGCGGCCCCCGACGGCCGGGTCCACCTCTTCGTACGGAACGCGGACAAGGGCGTGTCGACGCGGGTCCGGGCGGCGGACGGGTCCTGGTCCCCGTGGCGGCCGCTCCCCGGCGGCGCGGAGGTCCAGGACGGCCTGGCCGTCTCGGCGGACGCGGCCGGCCGGGTGCACGTGTACGCGGCGGGCCGGGACGCCGTGCGGCACTGGGTGGACGGGGTCCTCCAGCGGGCCGCGCTGCCGCCCTCCGGGTCCACGGTGGCGAGCGCGGACGGGGCGCTGTACCACCGGGCGCCGGCGTCCGCGCGGCTCGCCGGCCCGGACGGCGACGCCGGTCTCGACGGGTACGGGGACGTGGTCGCCGCGCGGTCGGCCGCGCTCGGGACCGTCCTGCTCGGCACGGACGAGAAGGGGCGGGTGGCCCTGAGGACCGGCGGCCGGCTCCGCACGCGGAGGGAGGCGGCCGTCTCGACCGCGCTCCGCCTGGACGCGCGCGGGGCGACCGTGGTGGGCCTCGGCGCGAACGGCCACCCGTGGAGCTGGCGGCCGTAGGACGCGTCCCGCCGATCGGGCCGGACCCCCCTGGGCCCCGGACACGCGAGAAGGCCCCGCACCTCTCGGTGCGGGGCCTTCCCTCACTGCTCAGCAGCTCGTACGAGCTACCAGGTCAGTTCAAGATCAGGCAGTGATCTTGACGACCTGGCCGGCGCCGACGGTCCGGCCACCCTCACGGATGGCGAACTTGAGGCCCTCCTCCATGGCGACGGGCTGGATCAGCTCGACGGACATGGAGGTGTTGTCGCCCGGCATGACCATCTCGGTGCCCTCGGGGAGGGTCACGACGCCGGTCACGTCCGTGGTACGGAAGTAGAACTGCGGGCGGTAGTTGTTGAAGAACGGGGTGTGACGGCCACCCTCGTCCTTCGACAGGATGTAGGCCTGGGCCTCGAACTGGGTGTGCGGCGTGACCGAACCCGGCTTGATGATGACCTGGCCGCGCTCGACGTCCTCGCGCTTGATGCCACGGAGGAGCAGACCGACGTTCTCACCGGCCTGGCCCTCGTCGAGCAGCTTGCGGAACATCTCGATGCCGGTGACCGTGGTGGTGGTCTTCTCGGTCTTGATGCCGATGATGTCGACGGTCTCGTTGACCTTGAGGACACCACGCTCGATACGACCGGTGACGACGGTGCCACGACCGGTGATCGTGAAGACGTCCTCGATCGGCATCAGGAACGGCTTGTCGACGTCACGCTCGGGCTGCGGGATGGACTCGTCGACGGCCTTCATCAGACCGAGGAGCTTGTCCGCCCACTCCTTGTCGCCCTCGAGGGCCTTGAGCGCGGAGACGCGGACGACCGGCAGGTCGTCGCCCGGGAACTCGTACTCGGAGAGGAGCTCACGGACCTCGAGCTCGACGAGCTCCAGGATCTCCTCGTCGTCCACCATGTCGGCCTTGTTCAGGGCGACGACGATGTACGGAACGCCGACCTGGCGAGCAAGGAGGACGTGCTCCTTGGTCTGCGGCATCGGGCCGTCGGTGGCGGCGACCACGAGGATGGCGCCGTCCATCTGCGCCGCACCCGTGATCATGTTCTTGATGTAGTCGGCGTGACCGGGGCAGTCGACGTGCGCGTAGTGACGCGACTCCGTCTGGTACTCGACGTGCGCGATCGAGATCGTGATACCGCGCTGGCGCTCCTCGGGAGCCTTGTCGATCTGGTCGAAGGCCGAGGCCTCGTTCAGGTCCGGGTACGCGTCATGCAGCACCTTGGTAATGGCGGCCGTGAGGGTCGTCTTACCGTGGTCGATGTGACCGATGGTGCCGATGTTGACGTGCGGCTTAGTCCGCTCGAACTTCGCCTTCGCCACTGGGGTCCTCCTGGAGTGGTTCTGAACGCCTTGCTTCATCGGCGCCAGGTGATCTTTGCTGGGATGCCAGTAAACCGGGGCCCGATCCCTCGGGTTTCGGGGGGCTGAGCCCCGGCGACTGGTGTCAAGCCTAAAGCGTGAACTCGGGAGAGTTACTCGCCCTTGGCCTTCGCGATGATCTCCTCGGCGACGTTCCGCGGAACCTCGGCGTAGGAGTCGAACTGCATCGAGTAGCTTGCGCGACCCGAGGTCTTGCTGCGGAGGTCTCCGACGTAGCCGAACATCTCCGAGAGCGGCACGAGGCCCTTCACGACGCGGGCGCCGCTGCGCTCCTCCATGGCCTGGATCTGGCCACGGCGGGAGTTGATGTCACCGATGACCTCGCCCATGTAGTCCTCGGGCGTGACGACCTCGACGGCCATCATCGGTTCGAGGATGACGGGAGAAGCCTTGCGCGCGGCCTCCTTGAAGGCCTGCGAACCGGCGATCTTGAACGCGAGCTCGGAGGAGTCGACCTCGTGGTAGGCACCGTCGAGAAGAATGACGCGGACGCCGGTCATCTCGTAGCCGGCCAGGATGCCGAACTGCATGGCCTCCTGCGCACCCGCGTCGACCGAAGGGATGTACTCCTTCGGGATGCGGCCACCGGTGACCTTGTTCACGAACTCGTAGGAGGCGTCGCCACCCTCGATGGGCTCGATCGCGATCTGCACCTTGGCGAACTGACCGGTACCACCGGTCTGCTTCTTGTGGGTGAAGTCCACGCGCTCGACGGCCTTGCGGATCGTCTCGCGGTACGCGACCTGCGGCTTGCCGACGTTCGCCTCGACCTTGAACTCGCGACGCATGCGGTCGACGAGGATGTCGAGGTGGAGCTCGCCCATGCCACCGATGATGGTCTGGCCGGTCTCCTCGTCCGAGTGGACCTGGAAGGAGGGGTCCTCCTCCGCGAGACGCTGGATGGCGACACCCAGCTTCTCCTGGTCACCCTTGGACTTGGGCTCGATGGCGACCTGGATGACCGGCGCCGGGAAGTCCATGGACTCCAGGATGACCGGGTTCTTGTCGTCGCACAGCGTCTCACCGGTGGTGGTCTGCTTGAGGCCCATGACGGCGACGATGTCGCCGGCGCCCACCGAGTCGATCTCCTCACGCTTGTTCGCGTGCATGCGGTAGATCTTGCCGATGCGCTCCTTCTTGCCCTTGACGGAGTTCAGCACCGCGGTGCCGGCCTCCAGGCGACCGGAGTAGATCCGGACGAAGGTGAGCTTGCCGAGGTGCGGGTCGCTCGCGATCTTGAACGCGAGGGCGGCCAGCGGCTCCTCGTCGGACGGCTTGCGCTTGACGACGACCTCGGCGTCCTTGACGTCGTGGCCCTCGATGGCCTCGACGTCCAGGGGGGACGGCAGGTAGCGGACGACGGCGTCGAGCAGGGGCTGAACGCCCTTGTTCTTGAACGCGGTGCCACAGAACACGGGGGTGACCGTGGTCTCGCCGCCCTTGCCGGAGGCGATGGTGATCCGACGGATCGCCGCGTAGAGCTGCTCCTCGGTGGGCTCGGTGCCCTCGAGGAAGAGCTCCATGAGCTCCTCGTCGTTCTCGGCCACGGCCTCGACGAGCTTGGCGCGGTACTCGTCGGCCAGCTCGACCTTGTCGGCCGGGATGTCGACGACGTCGTACATCTCGCCCTTGGAGGCCTCGGCGGACCAGACGAGGGCCTTCATGCGGACCAGGTCGATGACGCCCTGGAAGTCGGCCTCGGCACCGATCGGGAGCTGCATGACGATCGGGGTCGCGCCGAGGCGGTCCACGATCATGTCGACGCAGCGGAGGAAGTCGGCACCGGTCCGGTCGAGCTTGTTGACGAAGCAGATGCGCGGAACGCCGTAGCGGTCCGCCTGACGCCAGACGGTCTCGGACTGGGGCTCGACGCCGGCCACACCGTCGAACACGGTGACAGCACCGTCGAGCACGCGCAGCGAACGCTCCACCTCGACGGTGAAGTCGACGTGACCCGGCGTGTCGATGATGTTGATCGTGTGATCGACATTCTCGAGCGGCCAGTGGCAGGTCGTCGCGGCGGACGTGATCGTGATGCCGCGCTCCTGCTCCTGCTCCATCCAGTCCATCGTGGCAGCGCCGTCGTGGACTTCACCGATCTTGTAGGAAACGCCGGTGTAGAACAGGATCCGCTCGGTGGTGGTCGTCTTGCCCGCGTCGATGTGGGCCATGATGCCGATGTTGCGCACCTTGGCCAGGTCAAGCGAAGTGGTAGCCATAAGGCTTCAGTCTTCTCTCGGTCTCGATGTGGGTTGCGACTACCAGCGGTAGTGCGCGAAGGCCTTGTTGGACTCGGCCATCTTGTGCGTGTCCTCACGCTTCTTGACGGCCGCACCGAGGCCGTTCGAGGCGTCGAGGAGCTCGTTCATGAGGCGCTCGGTCATGGTCTTCTCGCGACGGGCGCGGGAGTAACCGACGAGCCAGCGGAGGGCCAGCGTGGACGCGCGGCCCGGCTTGACCTCGATCGGCACCTGGTAGGTGGCGCCACCGACACGGCGGGACTTGACCTCGAGGGCCGGCTTGACGTTCTCGAGAGCGCGCTTCAGCGTGATGACCGGGTCCTGGCCGGTCTTCTCGCGAAGACCCTCCATGGCGCCGTACACGATGCGCTCGGCGGTGGAACGCTTGCCGTCCAGCAGGATCTTGTTGATCAGCGAGGTGACAAGAGGAGAGCTGTAGACCGGGTCGATGATGACCGGGCGCTTCGGGGCGGGGCCCTTACGAGGCATTCTTACTTCTCCTTCTTGGCGCCGTAGCGGCTGCGAGCCTGCTTACGGTTCTTGACGCCCTGCGTGTCGAGGGAACCGCGGATGATCTTGTAACGAACACCCGGCAGGTCCTTCACACGGCCACCGCGCACGAGCACGATGGAGTGCTCCTGCAGGTTGTGACCCTCACCCGGGATGTAGGCCGTGACCTCGATGCCGGAGGTCAGACGCACACGCGCGACCTTGCGGAGGGCCGAGTTCGGCTTCTTCGGGGTGGTCGTGAACACACGCGTGCAGACGCCGCGACGCTGAGGGGAGCCCTCGAGTGCGGGCGTCTTGTTCTTCTCGACCTTGTCCTGCCGGCCCTTGCGGACCAGCTGCTGGATCGTAGGCACTACTTCTCCGGTTTCTGTGTGCCGTCGGTAAAACTAACCTGGAACATTCGCCGACCCACGCGGTCGGGTGTGTCGAATCTCGCGGACCTCCGCACAGGGCGGAAAAAGCGCGGATCACGGTGGCCGGTATATGACTCGCCGTGCGGTTGAGGACACGCACGGGAGCCCAGGCACACCCCAGGCACAAGGCTTGAGCGTACCTATCGCACGGACTCCGGTCAAAACAAATGCCCACGCGCACGGGCCCCGGCGGGGGGCGACTCCGGATCGTTCCTGCGCGGTGACGCCGGCCGGGCCCCGGAGACTCCGGGCCGCGGGCCGGGGCCGGGGTCCCGGACCGCCCCGGCGCACAGGCCGGAGCGCGCGCCGGAACGGTCCCGGGAAGGGGCCGACCCGAGGTCGATCCCGAGGTCGGTCCCGGGGTCGGTCCCGGGTCGGTCCCGGGTCAGTCCCGGGCGGTGCGGCGGGGCTCGGGGGCCTCGCCGGCGTCCGCCGTGTCGGTGTCGGGCTCCAGGAACTGGTTGACGACCTTGACGAAGACGCCCATGCGCTCGTCGGGGACCCCCAGCCAGCGGGCGAAGTCCTCCATCGAGGGCTGCCAGTCGCTCGGCGGCAGCAGGTCCGCCGCCATCGGGAGCTCCTCGGGGGTCACGCGGCCGGACCGGATGAGCATGTCGCGGACGGAGACGCCGAGCAGCGGGGCGATCCGGCGCATGGTCTCCAGGTCCGGCATGCTCTGCCGCTGCAGCAGCCGCGTGACGGCGGCGCGGTGGACGCCGGCCTCGTCCGCGATCCGGGACTTGCCGCCCCCGCGCGGGCTGTCGATGTCGTAGCCACGCCGTCTCATCAGGCCTTCGACCCAGCCTGCGAACTCGTCGAGCCCTTGAGTGCTCATGTGTACCGCTCCTCGCTCCCCACCCTCCGGATGCCATACCTTAGCGTGCTTGCGCGCACGGAATTACGTGCTTTCGGGCACGCAATCGTGTCGAATCGGTGAAGGGTGGGTCGGGGTGCTTTCGATTTTTGTTGCGCGCTCGCACGCAACGTGTAAGTCTGGCTCGCCGCCGCACTCGTCGGCCCCCTGAGCCCCAGGCGCCCCACCGGCCCCATGGACGGCCCCGGTGGGCCCCGGCCCGTGGAGAACCCCTTGTTCCGTCCCGATCCGTCCCCCTGGCAGGCCTCCGCCGCGTGCGCCGGCCTCTCCCCGTCCGTCGTCTTCGCCCGCCGCGCCAAGGAGGCCGCCCCCGCCCTGCGGGCCTGCGCCGCCTGCCCCGTGCGGAGCGAGTGCGAGACCGCGGTGGCCCCGGCCGAGAGCTACTTCGACGGCGTCTGCGCGGGCCGCCTCTGGCGCAACGGACGTCCGGCGGACGCCCGCCGCGTGGCGAAGGCGCTCGCCCCGGCGGGAGGCGGCCGCCGTGACTGACCGCACCGACACCGAGTCCGTCCTGCGGGACATCGCGCTCTGGACCGCCTCCCTGGTACGGCAGTTCCCCGAGCTCGCCGAGGAGCTCGCGCCCGGCCGGCGCGGCCCCTCCCCCTCCCCCACCGGCCCCTCCCCCACCGGCCGCGACGAGCTGATCCGCGAGGAGCGCCGGGAGGCCCTGCTGCTCGAACAGCGGCACGGGCTCGCCGTCCCCGGCCACGGGGCCGCCCCGATCCGGTTGCACGTCTCCGACGCCATCCGTGACATCACCGACGGGGTGGTGGAACTGGAGGAGGCGGTCCGCGCCCGGCTCGCGCTGCCCCGCCCGCCCCGCGCCGGGGTGATCGACCGCCTCCGGCGCCTCGTGGCGCTGCTCGACCCGATCGCGGCCCACCCGGACCTGGCCCGGCACGTGCGGGACGAGATCCGCAGGATGGCCCGGCGCTGCGCCCGGACGCTCGGCGACGCCGAGACGGTCGTGCGGGTCTCGGGCCGCTGCCCCTGGTGCGACTCGGTGTCGCTGCGGGCGTTCCCGGACCGGCGCGCGGTGCTGTGCGTGAACCCGGCCTGCGTCTGCGCCGACGAGGTGTGCGGCTGCCAGGACGACCCCGCCTACCGGCACCTGTGGCCGGAGGACCGGTGGGAGGAGCTGTCGGAGGCCTCGGGGACCCGTACCGAGGAGATCGAAGCCGCCATGGACGACCCGAAGGAGACCTCGTGCTGAGTTCGCCCGCCCTGCCGACGCTGGTCCCCGGCCCACTGGCCGCCGAGGAGGCGGGAGTGGCGCCCGCGACGATCCGCAAGTGGGTCCAGCTCGGGCACCTGCGGGCCGCGGGCCGGGCCGGCCGGGCGCAGCTCTTCCGCCTGGAGGACGTCTTCGCGGCGGAGCGCCTGGCCCGCCGCCGGCCCCGCACCGCCTGACCCCCTCCGCACGACTCCTACGAGAAGCGCCCCGCGTCCCTCCCGGACGCGGGGCGCTTCGTCGTGCCGCGGCGCCCTCACGCCTCCAGGAAGCGGTGGAGGGAGTCGACGAGGGCGGTGACGAAGCGGTCGCGGGTCTCCTCGGGGACGCGGTCGAGGGAGAGGTACGGGTTGAGGTCCTCCAGCTCGACGAGGAGCAGTTCGCCGCCGGGTGCGCGGCAGGCGTCGACGCGCTGGACACCGTGGTCGAGGGTGTTCCAGTCGATGAAGCGGCGCGCGAGGGCGAGGTCGTCGGCGGTGGGCTCGTACGGCTCCAGGACCCAGCGGCGCTCGGGGTCGGGGGCGTACAGGGCGTACTGGAAGAGGTCGTCGACGAAGTAGAAGGAGACCTCGTACCGGAAGTCGACGCGCGGCTGGACGAGGAGCTCGCCGTACGTGAGCGCCGCGAGGTCCTCGGACCGCAGGAACCGCAGGCCCAGGGAGTCGGCGCCGTCCTTCGGCTTGACCGCGTACGCGGCGGCCTCCGGCAGGAGGTGGAGGTCCTCGGCCCGGTCGACGGTGGGGATGACGGGGTACCCGGCGGCGGTGAGGTCGAGGAGGTACTGCTTGCCGGCCATGTCGCCGCGGCCGTGGAGGGGGTTGTAGACGCGGGTGCCGAGGGCGCGGGCCCGCTCGCGGAAGGCCTCGTACTCCTCGCGGTACCCGATGACCGGGCCGGTGTTGCGGACGACGACGGCGTCGAACCCGTCCATGAGGGCGGCGGCGTCGAGCGGGTGACAGAGCGCCAGGTCGAAGCTCTCGCGCAGCCGGCCGGTGAGGTGGACGTCCTCGTCGCCGTACCGGCGGCCGCGGGCGGGGTAGGCGAGGTCGGTCACGTGGAGCAGACGGGGGCGGGGGGACACGGGGCGGCTCCTGGACGGTCGGGGGCGCCCAACCTAGCGGGGTCCCGTGCGGCCCGGACCCCGCGGGTCCGGGGGCCGGCCCCGGGGCGGGTCCGGGGGCCGTTCCGGATCGGAGCACGGACTAGTTGCGTGCGCGCACGCTCTCTGTCACAGTTGGTGCAGCGGCGGAGCTGTGCCCGCGAGACGGGCCGCAGTCTCCGCCGTCCGCCGTCCGGGAGCGCTCCGCGCCCCCGCCCCTCCCCGCGTCGAGCGCCCCGGACGGCCACCCGCACCGCCCGCCCCGCCTCCCCTTCTCCCGAGGAGAACCGTCATGACCACTCCCCCGAGTGCGTTCCCGGACGTCGAGAAGCTGGTCGTCGACGTCCTCAAGGCCGCCCCGGCGCTGGCCGGCGTCACGGTCGCCGCCCAGGCGCCGGCCGGCTTCGACGGCACGCAGAGCGCCGTCCTGGTGAACCGCCGCGGCGGCGCCTGGATCGGCGACCTGCACGTCGACAAGCCGCTGGTCGAGTTCGAGGTGTACGGGCCGACCAAGACCGCGGCCCACGTCCTCGCCAACGCCGCCCGGCAGGCGCTGCTCGCCACCATCGGCAAGCAGGTCGGCGCCACCTTCGTCAGCGACGTCGAGGAGCAGGACGGGCCGCGCTGGATGCCCGACTACCTCTACCGGGGCGCCAACCGCTACCTCTGCGTCATCCAGCTCTCGCTGGACGTCTTCTAGACGCCCAGCGACCCACAGACCAGGCCCCGCCGTCCGGCGGGGCCTTTGTCGTACCCGGACACGGCGTCCGGGCACCGGCAGCCCTCACGAAACAAGGAGAGACACCACCATGGCAGGAAACAACTCCGCCGAGATCCGCGTCGCAGGCATCGGCAAGCTCTACGTCGCCGACGCCGGCACCTCCCTCCCCGCCACCTTCGGCACGGACTCCGCCACCGACTGGTCCGGCGCGGGCTGGAAGGACCTCGGCTTCACCTCGGGCGACGGCGTCACGTTCTCGAAGAAGGACAAGCTGGAGGCCATCGACTCGTGGCAGTCGGTCTCCCCGGTCCACTACGTCTACTCGAGCCGTGACCTGTCCCTGAAGTTCTCGCTGCTCCAGTTCAACGAGGACACGCTGCCGTTCTTCATGGGCGGCGACGCGGTGAAGGCCGAGCCGACCCCGGCGGTCGACACCTACCGCTACGAGATCGCCGAGCGTCCGTTCGCCGACGTGCGCGCCCTCGGCCTGGAGTTCACCGACGTCAAGGCCGGTGGCACGACCGCGGTGAAGTACCGCTTCATCATCCCGCGCGGTCAGGTCACCGCCACCGACGACATCAAGCTGGCCCGCAAGGCGGCGTCCCAGCTGGGCGTCACCTTCACCGCCATGTCGAAGGGCGACGGCAAGCCGCTGGCGACCTTCCTCATGAAGGACAGCCAGTACTCCGCGACCGTCTGATCCCCCTCCACCCGGGGCGGGACGGCGCACCGCCGTCCCGCCCCGCCCCTCTCCTCTTCACCCACTCGAACAAGGAGTACGCATCACCATGGCCCGCTTCGACGTCAACGCCGCCCGCGCCCAGCGCCTGGAGGCCCACGGCCGCACCTGGTCCTTCGAGCTGGACGGCGAGTCCTACACGCTTCCCACCGAGCTCTCCCGCAAGACCGCGAAGGCGCTGCGGAAGCTCGACGACAACGACGTGGACGGTCTGCTCGAACTCCTGATGGGTGAGGAGCAGTACGTCCGCTTCGAGGAGCACGACCTCACGATGCAGGACGTCGCCGCCATCCTGGAGGCCTACGGCAAGGAGACCGGGCTCGGCCTGGGGGAAGACTGAGCCTCGTCGAGTTCGTCGACGAACACGCCGAGGCCCTCGAGGCGGACCTGCTCCGCTACTACGCCACCGATCTCCTCGACTGGCACCGGGGCGACCTCTCCAGCCGACGCCTGATGGTCCTGGTCAGGAACCTGCCGGCGGACAGCGCGGTGCAGCGCGAGATCCACGGGGAGGCGGCCGAGTGGTCGCTCACCGACCATCTGCTCGCCGCCGCGGTGGACCACCTGGCCGCCGCCAACTGGATGTTCCAGTGCGTCAACACCGGTGAGGACGACGAGACCCCGGATCCGCCGAAGCCCGTCCCCCGTCCCGGCGTCAGGGACGAGGACGGCGAGGAGCGGGGCGAGGAGTCCGCGGAGGAGGGTGCCGGTCCGGCGGTCTCCCCCTCGGCCCTCGCCCGCTTCTTCGGCTGATGTCCGCCTTCGCCCCCGGATCCCGCTCCCGTCAGGAGGCGGGGTCCGGGGGCGTTTCCTGTGCTCGTTCGGCGGCCAGGTCCTCCTCCAGGGTCCTGGCCCGCTCGGAGAGCCGGCGCCCGCGCCGGTCGGGGGTCCCTCCCGTCTGGCCGGGCACGCCGCCGATCGGCGGCACGATCGGGCGGCCGCCCTTGCCCCGGACGACCTTCCGCACCGACTGGGCGTTCCTGCGGGGGCGGCTCTCCTGGGCGCTCGGCCGCGCGTCCGCGTCGGACTCGGACTCCGGGTCGGCCGCGGAGCCGTGTCCGGGGTCCGGTTCGCGTGCGGGCGCGTGCTCCGGTTCGGGTCCGTATCCGGGCGGGGGCACGGATTCGTACCCGGGCGCGGGTGCGGGCGGCGGCGCGGGCGCGGGCTCCGGCCCGTACTCCGGCTCGGGGCGCTGTTCGAACAGCTCGCGCTCCCGGCGGACGCGCTCCTCGGCCTTGACCACCGCGGCCGGGGGTTCCAGGAGCCGGGCGAAGGGCAGCGGGATGACGCGGGCCCCGTCCTGCGGGACGTTGTCCACGCGTCGCTGCGGGCGCCGTATTCCACGCGCGTCACCCTGGCCCTGCGCATAGGCGTCGGCCACGCGCCGCTCGTACTCCCTGCGGATGCGCGGGAGTTCGTCGGAGACGGCCTCGGCCCAGCCGGCGGTGAACGCGGCGGTCTCGCGGCGGTCCACCTCGGCGCGGGGCAGCACGACGAGGTCCTCCGGAGCGTGGCCGGCGACGTGGACGAGCTCGGCGAGCCGCGCGAAGAGATGGGGCAGGTCGGGGTGGGATTCGAGCCAGTCGACGACCTGCTCGCGCCGGTTACCTGCCGGCTCCGTGTCCATGCGTCAGCACTGCCTTCCAACCCCCTGGGGTCCCCACGCGCCCCTCGCGCCCCCGGCTCCCCGAATGAGTCAGGTCCGGGGAACGCGCCTTCCAGAGTACCCCGGTCGAACAGAAGCTCTGTTCGAGGACCAACCCCCACCGAGCGTTGGCAAGAAGACACGCCGTCAGACGTTTCCCGCTCGACAAATCCCGAACAGGTGCCCCAGACTCTGTTCGCACAGTAGTTCGATAACGTGGTGCCCCCGCCTCACTCCGCGGCGCCGCCACGCACGCACGGGCAAGTAACCGGAAGGCAGGCGTCCATGACTCAGCAGGCTGAGGCATCCCGACCGCACATCCCGCTCCAGGACCGCCTCCGCCAGCTCCTCGACGGACCCGTCGCCCTCGACAAGAGAGCGTTGCTCGGCACGCTGTTCGCCGAGGTCAGCCGCTACGAGACCCTCGCGTACGCGGCGGGCTGGAACGACGCCCTCGCGACGGTGCGCCACGGCTCCCGTCGGGACGACGTCTAGCCGCCCGAACCGCCCGCCCCCCGCACGAGCCCCTGCCGAAGCTCCACACCGGCAGGGGCTTTTCGGCGCTTGGCCGTCACCGGCCGGAAGCGGAGCAACCATGGCAGAAGTAACGAACGAGGAACTCTCGATCCAGGTGGCCGGCCTCAGGCACTACCTGAGGAAGGTGGACGGGGGCTGGCTGCCCACGACCGAGTGGATGAAGCAGCAGCTGGCGCCCATCAACAAGCTGGTCGAGGACCTCAAGGCACAGCAGGACAAGGCCACCGAAGAGGCCGCCAAGGCTCCATGGGAAGAGTGGATGGAGAAGGTGGGCCTCGGCACCATGGCCGAGATCATCAAGGCGGGGCTCGAGGGTGGCATCCTCGGCGCCCTCGGCGCCATCGCGACCGCCATCGCGGTCGTCGTCGTCCCCATCCTCACCGCCGCCCTGGGCGCGTGGCTGGTCCTGAAGCTGCAGACGTGGCACGCCGGGAGGAACGGCGGCTTCACCTACGGTCCGAACCAGGAAGGCACCTGGACGCGCCAGCGGCTCACGGACATCCAGGCCCAGCAGAACGGCGGCGGCAATCTGCTCGACCAGATCCCGGCCGACGCGAACTTCGACAACCTGCGCGCTCAGCTCCAGCAGCTGAACCCGGAGCTGCTGAAGTTCAACAACCGCGCCCCCGCCTTCATCCAGTCGTTCCGCAAGCTGCCGGCCGAGGGCAGGGCCACCAAGGCCGCGAACGCCATCCAGAAGATCGCCGACGCCGTCGCGGGCGTCGACCACGCGCGGATGCAACCGGTCGCCGAGGGCGTCAACAAGATCAACAACTCGATGCGGAACGCCGACCCCCGCAAGGTCGAGAAGGTCGCCAAGGCCGTCGGAAAGCTCAAGACCTCCATGCTCGGCTTCACCCCGACCAAGATCCCCGAGGGGCCCAAGCTGGAGGCGTCGGCCGCGGGAATGACCCACCTCGCCACGGCGAGCGGGACCCTGCGCACGAAGTTCAACGAGCTCAGGCAGTCGGTCCAGTCCCTCGACCAGGCCATCGGCGCCGCGACCACCTGATCCCCCCTCACCCCGAAAGGAGGTAACCCATGTCTCTCGTCAAGTCCCTCAAGAACGCGTCCGACGGCCTGCGCAACCTCAAGACCCAGGCCTCCGGCGCCGGTACCTCGGTTAAGAAGGTCGGCGACGCCGGAAAGTCCGCGTCCGGTCAGCTCAAGACCCTCAAGACCAACGCCCAGGGTTCCAACACCCAGCTCAAGAACCTCAAGACGGCCTCGGACCAGGCCGAGAAGTCCATGTCGAAGGCCGGCACGACCGCCGAGTCCGCCGGCAAGAAGATGGGCAAGTACGAGTCCGGCGCCGGCAAGGCCGCCAAGGGCCAGGACAAGCTCAACAAGTCCATGAAGGGCAACTTCCTCGCCCGCCTGATCGAACTCTTCATGCCTCTCATCGAGAAGATCGTCGAGATGGCGATGCAGTCGAAGACGATGCAGAAGGTCCTGAAGAAGGCCTTCGACGGCATCAAGACCGTGATCAGCGCGGTCATGAAGGCCGTCGGCCCGATCATGAAGAAGGCCGGCGACCTGATCAAGACGGTCTGGAACGGCATCAAGAAGGCCGTCTCCACCGTCGTCAAGGCCGTCGCCACCGTCATCAAGACCTACGTCACCATCTGGAAGACGGTCATCACGACCGTCATGAAGGCGATCAAGACGGTCGTCGGCTCCGTCTGGAACGGCATCAAGGCCGTCATCACCCCGGTCGTGAACTGGATCAAGTCCGCGATCCCGAACGCCTTCACCGCCGTCAAGGACAAGATGTCCTCCATCTGGAGCGGCCTCAAGGGCATCGCGTCCCGGGCGTTCGAGGGCATCAAGAGCGGCGTGTCCGGCCCGATCAACGCCGTCATCGGCCTGATCAACCGCATGATCAGGGCCGTCAACGGCGTCAAGGTCAGCGTCCCCGGCTGGGTGCCGGTCGTCGGCGGCAAGACCTTCGGCGTCAACATCCCCACCATCCCGATGCTCGCCACCGGCGGTGTCGTCATGCCCCGCAGCGGCGGTGTCCCGGCGATCCTCGCCGAAGCCGGCGAGGCCGAGGCCGTCCTGCCGCTGTCCAAGCTGGACCGGCTGCTCGCCCTCACCGCCCGGCGCGCCCGCATGACGGCGCAGCTGCAGTCGGGCCGGGGCGGCGGCGGTGCCGGACTGCACATCGAGCACTACCACGCGGCCCGCAACAACGACCCGCAGTCCACCGCGGACGCGCTGATGTACCTGGCGAAGGCACGCGGATGAGTGCCGTGGCCCTCCGCATGCCGGCGTTCGGGCGCGTGACGCCGGTGTTGACCTCCCTGCGGCAGGGCGCCGAGACGGCAGGTGGCACGCTCAAGCGCCTCAAGGGGGACGTCCAGGCGGCGGCCGACGGCACGGCCCGGTTCGCCGCCGACCTGCGGACCTCCGGCACCTCCGTACGCACCCTCGGGAGCACCGCGTCCGGCACGGCGACCTCCGTCGGCCGGATCCAGCGGTCGAAGGCGGCCGCCGGCCTCCAGAAGCTCGGCACGGCGGCCGGCAAGGTCCGCACCGCCGCCGGGAGGCTCGGTCCCGCGGTCGGCGGCATCCTGGCCCTCCTGGCCCCGCTGCTGCCCATCACCGACACCATCACCAAGCTGATGGACACCTACGGCACGGTCATGACCGTCGCCTCCGTCGCCATGACCGGCGTCAACCTCGCCATGCGCAGCAACCCGCTCGGCTTCGTCCTCGGCATCCTCATGCCGGTCGTCTCCTGGCTCATCGAGTACGCGGTGAACAGCGAGACCGGCCAGAAGATCATCAAGCAGGTCATGCAGCAGGCCCTGAAGGGCTTCCAGTCGGTCTGGAAGTTCCTGCAGCCGGTCGTCAAGCTCATGGGCCAGGCCGTCGGGACCTACTTCAAGGCCTACCTCACCCTGTTCACGACGGCGCTGAAGCTCATCGGTTCCGGCATCAGCGGCATCTCCAGGGTCCGCACCACCGTCACCTCCGCCTCCCAGGCCCTGCGGGGCATCGCCTCCCGCACGATCGGCTCCGTCAAGGACGCCGTCAAGCCGGTCCTGTCCTTCATCACCGACAAGATCCCCGGCTTCTTCCGGCACGCGAAGGACGCCGTCGCCAAGGCCCTGCACGGCATGGGCGACCTGGTCAAGGGCGCCCTCAGCGCCGTGCTCGGGGTCGTCAAGGGGCCGATCAACGGCCTGATCGCCTTCGCCAACTGGATCATCGACGGGCTCGACAAGCTGAGCTTCAACCTCCTCGGCAAGAAGTTCGGCGTCGACATCGACAAGATCCCGATGCTCGCCGAGGGCGGTGTCGTCTTCCCCGGCGCCGACAGCGCGCCGCGCATCGACCCGCTCGCCGTCCTGGAACACCGCCGCGTCCCGGCCCTCACCGAGGCCCCCCGGCGGCCCCACCGCATCGCGGAGTTCCACGAGGAGCCGGGCGCCGGCCCGCGGTCGACCGCCGAGGACCTGCTCTTCCTCGTCGCCGCCCACGGCTGAAGCCCCACCCGACCCCAGAAAGCCCGACAGCCCCTCAGAAGTGAGGTGACGGCCCCATGGCCGAGACCACAACCACATACGCCGGAAACGACCTCACCGCCGACCTCGCGCCCGGCTCGCTGATCACCCAGGACGGGCAGATCCAGTGGGCCGGGCTCCTCATCGGCCCCGGTACGCCGTTCAACGTCGACCGGTCCGGTCTCCAGGGCTGGGAGGACCTGCCGGAGTACGACTCCTCCGACGCCGACCGGCCCACCTCGCACGGCGCCTGGCCCGGTTCCCGGTACGCCAAGCCGCGCAAGATCAGCGGCACGATCGTGCTGATGCCGGAGTACAACGGCGCGACGGAGGCCATCCGCGCCCTGCGCCAGTCGCTCGCCCTGCTCGACGAGGAGCGCTGGCTCACCGTCCGGCTGCACGGCGAACTCCTCGCCGTGCGCGCCCGGATCGCCCAGCGGGTGGTCCCCGCGGACCAGGGCTTCGCCACCCAGGGCAGCTCGAAGATGTCGATCCAGTGGCTCGCCTCCGACCCGCGCCGCTACACCGTCAACGAGCAGAGCGCCTCCACCACTCCCCCGCAGCCGGAGACCGGCCTCACCTGGCCGCTGGTCTGGCCGCTCGACTGGGGCCAGGCCAAGTCCACCGGTGACGCCGTCGCCGAGAACACCGGCTCCGCCGCCACGCACCCGGTGATCGTCTTCCGCGGCCCCTGCTCCATGCCGACCGTCACCGAGCGGGGCAGCAAGCGCCGGCTGCGGTACGCGATCGACCTGGCCGCCGGCGACGAGCTCGTCGTCGACACCGCCAACGGCACGGTGATGCTCAACAACACCGCCTCGCGCCGCCACACGGCCATGGCCGACTCCAGCCCGGAGGAGCTGTTCCTCCTCGAACCGGGCCGCACGGAGCTGTCGTTCCGGCCCGACTCGGCCACCCCCGAAGCCCTGATGACGGTCCGCTGGCGCAGCGCCGAGTGGTGACCGCCCCCTAGGCGCCGACTCCCTTCCCGTCCCGCACAGAAGAGGTGCACCCATGACCGTACGGGCCGCCTGGCTCCAACCCACCGGCCAGACCCGCGAGGACACCCGGCTCGCCCTGGCCGCGCTCCTCACTCCCAACGGGCAGAGCGCCGCGGAGACCCCGCTGCGCTCGCGGCCCGGCATCGTGCCCGGCGGCCTGGTCCTGACCGGCGCGTCCGCGATGCAGTGCTCGATCGGCACCGGCCGGGCCGTGGTCCAGGGCGTCGACACCGCCCAGGGCGCGTACATGCTCGCGGTGACCGCCCCCGAGACGCTGACCGTCCCGGACGGCGACCCGCAGTACGGCCGGATCGACCTGATCGAACTGGCCGTCCTCGACGACGCGTACGACCGCAGCGGCGCCACCGGGGCCGTCATCCGGCTGGTCAAGGGCACCCCCGCGGCCACCCCGGTCGTGCCCTCCTCGGGCCCCGGCAGCGCCTTCCCGCTCTACACCGTCTCGGTGCCGGCCGGCACCTCGGCCGGCACCGGCGGCGTCCAGTGGACCGCCCCGGGCGTCGTCACGACCCTGCACTACCCGATGACCGCGCTCGGCGGCATCATCCCGACCAGCGGCTTCAAGGGCGCCTACGTCGGCCAGTACCGCGACGTCGCCGGCCTGCTCCAGCGCTGGGACGGCACGACCTGGGTCTCGTACGCGAAGCCCATCGGCGGCATCGCCCCGCACGGCACCATGACGACCGGCGGCTACACCGGCCAGTACCGCGACAACGCCGGCGTCCTCCAGCGCTGGGACGGCTCGGCCTGGCAGTACGCCGAGGGCAGGGCGACCGTCCTCTTCAGCGTCTCGCAGACCGCCATGCAGAGCGTGCCGGCCAACGCCTGGACGCCGATCACCCTCCAGTACGTCGACATCGACGACTTCACCGGCTGGAACGGCACCGACAGCTACGTCGTCCCGCGCACCGGCTGGTGGCGGATCTCCGCCAACATCACCTGGAACGGCGACTCCACCAACGGTGTGCGCGGCGCCCGCATCGTCAACGGCGGCGTCGGCGTGCCCCGGATGACCTGGATGACCGCGGCCTCCATGGGCGCCACGAGCGTCGGCGGCGAGGGCCTGGTGAAGCTCAACGCGGGCAACGTGCTCCAGCTCTCCGGCTACCACAACCAGGCGCCCTCGGTCCGCACCCTCGGAGGCTCCGGCTACCACACCTCCCTCACCGCCCAGTGGATCCGGTCCTGAACCGCCCTCCTCGCAACCCCGATTAGGAGAACCCCATGAACCTGCGCAGCAGCTGGGTCGCCGAGACCGGCCAGACCCGCGAGGACACCCGCCTCAACCAGGTCGGCGCGACGACGATGATCAACCCCGTCCAGGTCCGCTCCGGCATCCTGCCGGGCTCCTACGACGGCAAGTACCGGCTGTCCGGCTTCTGGATGGACAAGGCCTCCGCCATGACGGCGACGGTCTCCGAGGGCCGGGCCGTCATCCAGGGCGACATCTCCCAGGGCGTCTACCCGGTGTCCCTGCCGGCCTCCGAGCAGGTCACCTTCGCCACCGGTGACGCCCAGTACGGGCGGATCGACCTGGTCGTCCTGAAGGTCTACGACAACCTCTACGACGGCAGCACCCGCAACGAGGCGAAGATCGAGATCATCCAGGGCGTGCCGGGCCAGGCCCCCAAGGCTCCCGTGGCCCCGGCGCGCAGCCTCGCGCTGTACGAGGTGACGGTCCCGGCCGGCGCCAGCGCGGGCAACGGCGGCATCCCGTGGAGCACCTCCCTGAAGGACCTGCGCACCCCGGTCGTCGCCCTCGGCGGCATCCTCCCGGTCGAGGGCCCGGTCCTGCCGGGCGCCCACCCGGGCCAGTACCAGGACACCGCCAACAACCAGCTGCAGCGCTGGGACGGCGGCCAGTGGGTCGCCTACCCGGAGGCGATCGGCGGCATCGTGCCGACGTCCGTCAACGCCACGACCCCGGGCAGCTACACCGGCCAGTACCGGGGCACCTCGGCCGGTCCGGTCCAGCGGTGGAACGGCGCGGCGTGGGCCCCGGCCTACCCGGGTCCGTACTTCGACGACTCGCTGGACGGCGGCTACACCCTCTCGACGACCTTCGTGAACACCCTGGTCGACCGGGCCGAGAACCCGCTGGCGGTGACCTTCGTCGCCCCGGAGAGCCGGCAGGTGATCCTCTCCTTCGGTTCGAAGATGGAGCTCTCCCTCAACTCGGGCACCACGGGCGTCGCCAGCTCCGCGCTGATGTGCGTCCGCGTCACGCAGGGCACCACCGTCGTCCGGGAGCTGGACGACGAACTCTCCGCCTTCGCCTCCAAGTCGTCCAGCCCCACCGATGCCGTCTCCGTCTCGACGACTCAGCGCCTGTCCGGCCTGACGCCCGGCGCGACCTACACGGTCACCGCGTACTACCGGAGCACCAACGCCAACGTGCGGGCCTGGTTCGACAACTCCTTCATCCAGGTCACCCCCCAGTACTGAGTCCACCGCGCCGCGGCGCGACCGCCCCCAGCTCCAGGAGAAGCACATGCCCGTACGCTCCGGATGGCTGATGCCCACCGGGCAGACCCGCCAGAACACCCGCATCACCAACATCGGCGCCACCACCCCCGTCAACCCGCTCGGCGTCCGGTCCGGCATCCTGCCCGGCACGTACGACGGCAAGTACCGGGTCGGCGGCCTGTGGATGAGCTCCACCGGCCCGATGACGGCCACCGTCTACCAGGGCAAGGCCGTCGTCCAGGGCGCCACCACCGACGGCGCCTACCCGGTCGCCCTCGACGAGGACATCACGATCACCTTCGCCGACGGCGACCCGCTCAACGACCGCATCGACCTGGTCGTGGTCCGCGTCTACGACAACGACGTGGACGCCCTCGGCAAGTTCGCCGCCGGAATCGAGATCGTCAAGGGCACCCCGGCGGCCGTCCCGGCCGCCCCCGCGGCCCCCGCCCGCTCCCTCGTCCTGTTCACGGTGAAGGTGAAGAAGGGCGCCTCCGCCGGCACCGGCGGCATCGACTGGGCGGGCGGCGCCGCCACCGACCTGCGCACCACGACCGTCTCCGCCGGCGGCATCCTGCCCGTGTACAACAACGCCGGCGTGCCCGGCGCCTACCCGGGCCAGTACCAGGACAACGACAACGCCCACTTCCTCCAGCGCTGGGACGGCACCGCCTGGGTCGCCTACCCCAAGGAGATCGGCGGCATCGCGCCCAGCGGCACGATCACCACCGGCAGCTACAACGGCCAGTACCGCGACTCCAACGGCGGCCAGCTCCAGCGCTGGAACGGCAGCGCCTGGGTGGTCTACCAGCCGCCCGTCGAGACCGAGACCACGACCACCGGGGCCACGGCACTGCCCAACTGGTCGATGGTCTCGTTCAGCGGCCGCAGGACCAAGAGCGGTCTGTGCACCGTCACCGCCACCGTCACCCGCAGCGGCGCCCAGGTCAACGTGGACAGCGCCGGCAACATGCCCGACGAGCCGCTGTGCACCCTCCCGGCCGGCTGGCGTCCGTCCATGGACTTCGAGGCCTCGGCCTGCGACGGCTTCGGCGACGGCGGCGCGAACATCTACACCAACGGCCAGATCAACCTGCGGACCTGGTCCTCCAACGGCGCCCTCGTCCCGGGACGGAACATCCGCATCAGCGCCACCTACGTCCTGTAAGGGGCCCCTCGATGGCAATCGACACGCCCTACCGGGCGATCTTCTGCGACCTGCTCACCGACCAGACGCTGGACATCCTCCCCCTGCGGGACGTCTCGTTCGACGACTACATCGGCAAGGCGGGCTCGCTCTCCGGCACGATCCCCATCCCCGACAAGGACATCGCCGACCGCGTCAAGAAGGTCCGGGAGGGCCGCACCGCGGTCTACCTGGAGCGCGGCGGCGACCTGTGGTGGGGCGGCATCGTCTGGACCAGCACCCTGCAGTCCAGCGGCCGCGGCGTGCTGACCCTCGGCATCCAGGCCGCCACCTTCGACTCGTACGCCGGACGCCGCCGCATCCGCACGGACATCACGTACGACACCCCCACCGACCAGGCGGAGATCGCCCGCCGGCTCTGGCGCGAGCTCGACGTCCAGGCCTATCCCGGTGCCCCCGAGGGCGGGGAACCCCGCCGCCTCGGGATCACGTTCGGCGACGAGGTCCCCAAGTTCCAGAAGACGGCCTCGTGGCGGAAGGGCGACGAGACCGTCTACCTGGAGGCGCTCGACCAGCTCGCCGCCACGGAGAACGGCTTCGAGTACCAGGTCATGGTCTACCGCGACCCGGTCACCGGGCGGCGGATCCGGCAGCTCCGCATCGGCGAACCCAAGATCGTCACCGGCGCGACCGACCTCGTCTTCGACCGGCCCGGCGTCATCCTGTCGTACTCCTTCCCGTACGACGCGACCCGCGGCGGCACCACCGCCCTGGCCCGCGGCGCCTCCACCAACTCCAACGCCGCCGCCGAGTCCCGGCCGATCTTCTCCACCCAGCAGTACGCCAGCGACCTGCTCGTGGACGGCTGGCCGCTGATCGACCTGTCCTCGGACCACAACGAGGTCACCGACCCGCTCGCGCTCGACTCGCTGGCCGCCACCGAACTCGCGCAGGCGCGCGGCGCCGTGGTGATCCCCTCGATCAGCATCCACCTCGGCGGGATCGTCCCGCCGGCGCTCCTCGGCCGCGTCGCCCGCATCCGCATCACCGACGAGTGGTACTCCCAGGGCCTGGACGCCCGCTACCGCATCGTCGGCACCAAGATCACCCCGCCGGAGCGCGGCCGCCCCGACACCGCCGAGCTCTACCTCGAGGAGGCCTGATGCCCCAGCTGCCCGAGGACATCATCGACCGGCTCAACCAGATGGAACGCCGGATCAAGGCCCTGTCCACGGCCGTGAACACCCGGCCCGCCGTCAACGAGTTCCGGCCGACACCGTCCGGAAGCGTCACCGTCACCCGGCCGCTGTTCCGGATCTTCGACGGCTACAACCACGAGATCTTCGCGGACGACATCATGACCGGCGGCCTCGCCCGGCCCTGGCTGCAGCTGATGCCGCCCCTGGCCACCGACCCGGCCAAGTGGCCCTCCACCACCGCCCCCGCCTTCACGACCGTCGCCCGCTGCTCCAACCCCATCTGGCAGCCGAAGATGCGGCTCGCCATCAGCACGGCCGCGTCCAGCGGCGGCACCGGCCAGGTGCGGGTCCTCGTCGACAACGTCCCGTTCGGCCCCACGGTCACCGCCGGCACCACCTACGACTACACCGGACTGCTGCCCGGCGACATGAAGGCCCGGTTCGGCCAGACGATGAACATCGAGATCCAGGCCCTGGCCTCCTCCGGGACGGTCTACGCCCAGCCCGTCCTCATCCACGGCGCCCAGACCTGAGCACCGGGGCCCCGCCGACCAAGCCGACCACGAGGAGCACCCCATGAACATCGACCCCTCCCAGCCCTGGGGCGTGGCCATCGACTACGCGGGCCGCGCCACCGTCACCGAGAACGCCCACGTCCTCTACGTACGCGTCTACGACAACAGCCTGGGCCACACCGTCCAGCGCGACCCGGTCACCGGCCAGTACCCGTCGGTGTACGTCACCGCCGAGCTCACCGAGAAGGGCGCGGGCGACACCGTCCTGCGCGGCTCCGGCCTGGTCATCGTGAACGCGCTGGACGGCGTCCCGGTCGTCCCCGACCAGACCGCCGTCCAGCGGGCGGTGGACGCCGCGCTCGCCGACTTCGAGACCCGCCGGTCCGCGTACGCCGACCTGTGCGCCGCCTGGGCGGCCCCGTCGGTTCCGCCGGTCCAGCCGACCCCGGAACCCGTCCCGTAGAGCCCGTACGGAAGAACGCACCCCGCAGGCCCGCCCGACGCGGGCCTTTCTCATGTCCGGAGGACACCAGATGGCCACTCCCCTCACCGCGGACCGGCTCGTCGCCGCGCTCCGCGCCGAAGGCGTCACCGTCGTCGAACACCCCGGCTGGCGCACCCACAACCGCAACGGTCACGGCGCCTGGGGCCCCGTGACCGGCGTGATCATCCACCACACCGTCTCCGCCGGCACCGCCAACACCGTCGAGATGTGCTTCGACGGGTACGAAGGGCTGCCGGGCCCGCTCTGCCACGGCGTCATCGCCAAGGACGGCAGCGTCCACCTCGTCGGCAACGGCCGCGCCAACCACGCCGGCGGCGGCGACCCGTCCGTCCTCCGGGCCGTGACCAGCGAGACGTACGGCGACCGGCCGCCCGCCCCGCGCGAGCACCAGGGCAGCGCCGGCGCCGTCGACGGCAACTCCCGCTTCTACGGCTTCGAGTGCGTCAACCTCGGCGACGGCACCGACCCCTGGCCGCCCGCCCAGCTCGACGCCATCGAACGGGTCTCCGCCGCCCTGTGCCGGGCCCACGGGTGGGGCGCCCGCTCCGTCATCGGCCACAAGGAGTGGTCGGACTGGAAGGACGACCCCCGGGGCTTCGCCATGCCGACGATGCGCGAGCGCGTACAGGCCCGGCTGAACAAGGCCCCCGCCAAGCCCGCCCCCGGCGCCGGCAAGCCGGCCGCCCCCCGCCTCCAGCCCTTCCCGGGCACCTCGTTCTTCCGCAGGGAGACGAGCTCCCCGGTCATCACGGCCATGGGCCGCCGCCTCGTCGCCGAGGGCTGCTCCGCGTACACCGTCGGCCCGAGCCCCCGCTGGGGCGAGGCCGACCGGCTCAGCTACGCGAAGTGGCAGCACAAGCTCGGCTTCCGCGGCTCCGACGCCGACGGCGTCCCGGGCGCCGCGTCGTGGAACGCGCTGAAGGTCCCGTACACGAAGTAACGCAAGGAGCACAGTGATGTCCGATGCCGCCAAGCGCACGGCCCGTACCGTCCTCCAGTCCGCCGTCGGCATCGCCGTCGTGCTCCCCGCCATCGTCGACGCCTCCGGCGTCCCCGCGACCCTCCCCTGGGTCGCCGGGGCGCTGGCCGTCGCCGGCGGGCTGGCCCGGGTGATGGCCCTCGACCTGGTGCAGAACCTGCTGCCGTCCTGGCTGCGCCCCACCCCGGGCGGTGCCGATGACCGAGCCTGATCCGAACGACCCCGTCGCCGTCGCCCTCGAACTGGAGCGGCTCCGCGGCACCCTGGAGGCCGGCTTCGCCCGCGTCGACGGCTCCCTCGCGCTGCTCGTGCAGCGCAGCGACCAGACCGACAGGCAGCTCGCCGACCACGAGGCCCGCCTCGACGAACTGGAGCGGTCCCGCTGGCCGCTGACCAGCATCGCCGCGCTGGCCGCGAGCGCCGGCGTGCTCGTCGCGGTCTGGGAACTGGCCGCCCGGTGACCTGCCGGTGAGACGAACGCCGAAGGGCGGCCACCCCGGTGAAACGGGATGGCCGCCCTTCGGTCGAGCGACTCGCCTACTGGTTGTACGGACCGTAGTCGTAGTCCTCCAGCGGAACGGCCTGGCCGGAGCCCGAGCCGAACGGCGAGTAGTCGATGTCGTCGTAGCCGACGGCCGAGTACATCGCGGCCTTGGCCTCCTCGGTCGGCTCGACCCGGATGTTGCGGTAGCGGGACAGACCCGTACCGGCCGGGATGAGCTTACCGATGATGACGTTCTCCTTGAGGCCGATGAGGCTGTCGGACTTGGCGTTGATCGCCGCGTCCGTCAGAACTCGGGTCGTCTCCTGGAAGGAGGCGGCCGACAGCCAGGACTCCGTCGCCAGCGAGGCCTTGGTGATACCCATCAGCTGCGGACGGCCGGAGGCGGGGTGACCGCCCTCGGTGACCACACGACGGTTCTCCTGCTCGAACTTCGAGCGCTCGACCAGCTCGCCCGGCAGGAGCTCCGCGTCGCCGGACTCGATGATCGTCACGCGGCGCAGCATCTGCCGGATGATGATCTCGATGTGCTTGTCGTGGATCGACACGCCCTGCGAGTTGTAGACCTTCTGGACTTCGCCGACCAGGTGGACCTGGACCGCGCGCTGACCGAGGATCCGGAGCACGTCGTGCGGGTTGGTGGCACCCACGGTGAGCTTCTGGCCCACCTCGACGTGGTCGCCCTCGCCCACGAGCAGACGGGCACGCTTCGAGATCGGGAACGCCGTCTCGTCGGTGCCGTCGTCCGGGGTGACGACGATCTTCTTGGTCTTCTCGGTCTCCTCGATGCGGACGCGACCGGCCGCCTCGGAGATCGGGGCGACACCCTTCGGCTGCCGCGCCTCGAAGAGCTCGACGACACGGGGCAGACCCTGGGTGATGTCGTCACCGGCCACACCACCGGTGTGGAAGGTACGCATCGTCAGCTGGGTACCGGGCTCACCGATGGACTGGGCGGCGATGATGCCGACCGCCTCACCGATGTCGACCAGCTTGCCGGTGGCGAGCGAACGGCCGTAGCAGAACGCACAGGTGCCGACGGCGGACTCACAGGTCAGGACCGAACGGGTCTTGACCTCCTCGACGCCCGCGTTGACCAGGGCGTCGATGAGCACGTCACCCAGGTCGACGTTGGCCGGCGCGATGACCTTGCCGTCGACGACGACGTCCTCGGCGAGCATCCGCGCGTACACGGAGGTCTCGACGTCGTCCGTCTTCCGCAGGACACCGGCCTCGTCCTTGGCCGCGATCCGCAGCTTCAGACCGCGCTCGGTGCCACAGTCCTCCTCGCGGATGATCACGTCCTGCGAGACGTCCACCAGACGACGGGTCAGGTAACCCGAGTCGGCGGTGCGCAGGGCGGTGTCGGCGAGACCCTTACGGGCACCGTGCGTCGAGATGAAGTACTCGAGGACGGAGAGGCCCTCGCGGAAGGACGCCTTGATGGGACGCGGGATGGTCTCGTTCTTCGCGTTCGACACCAGACCACGCATACCGGCGATCTGCCGCATCTGCATCATGTTTCCTCGGGCACCCGAGTCAACCATCATGAAGATGGGGTTCGTCTTGGGGAAGTTCGCGTTCATCGCCTCGGCGACCTCGTTGGTCGCCTTGGTCCAGATCGCGATGAGCTCCTGCGTGCGCTCTTCCTTGGTGATCAGACCGCGCTCGTACTGCTTCTGGACCTTCTCGTCCTGCGCCTCGTAGCCCTTGACGATCTCCTTCTTCGCCTCGGGAACGACGACGTCGGAGATGGCCACGGTGACGCCGGAACGGGTCGCCCAGTAGAAGCCCGCCGCCTTCAGGTTGTCGAGCGTCGCCGCCACGATGACCTTGGGGTAGCGCTCGGCGAGGTCGTTGACGATCTCGGAGAGCTGCTTCTTGCCGACGGAGTAGTCGACGAACGGGTAGTCCTCGGGCAGCAGCTCGTTGAAGAGCGCGCGGCCCAGCGAGGTCTTCAGACGGAACGAGTCACCCTGCTGCCACTCCGGCTCGCCCTCCTCGGTGACCGGGGGGACCCAACCACGGGGAGCGACGGTGCCGACCGGGAAGCGGATCTCGATCTGCGACTGCAGCGCGAGCTCGCCGGCGTCGAACGCCATGATCGCCTCGGCCGTGGAGCCGAACGCGCGGCCCTCGCCCTTGGTGTCACGGAGCTCGCCGTCGGTGGTGAGGAAGAACAGACCGAGGACCATGTCCTGGGTCGGCATCGTCACCGGACGGCCGTCGGCGGGCTTGAGGATGTTGTTCGAGGACAGCATCAGGATGCGGGCCTCGGCCTGCGCCTCCGCGGAGAGCGGCAGGTGGACGGCCATCTGGTCACCGTCGAAGTCCGCGTTGAACGCGGTGCAGACGAGCGGGTGGATCTGGATGGCCTTGCCCTCGACCAGCTGCGGCTCGAAGGCCTGGATGCCGAGGCGGTGCAGCGTGGGCGCACGGTTCAGCAGGACCGGGTGCTCGGCGATGACCTCTTCGAGGACGTCGTACACGACCGTGCGGCCGCGCTCGACCATCCGCTTGGCCGACTTGATGTTCTGCGCGTGGTTCAGGTCGACCAGGCGCTTCATCACGAACGGCTTGAAGAGCTCCAGCGCCATGGCCTTGGGCAGACCGCACTGGTGCAGCTTCAGCTGCGGACCGACGACGATGACGGAACGCGCCGAGTAGTCGACACGCTTGCCGAGCAGGTTCTGACGGAAACGACCCTGCTTGCCCTTCAGCATGTCGCTGAGGGACTTCAGCGGACGGTTGCCGGGGCCCGTCACCGGGCGACCGCGACGGCCGTTGTCGAAGAGGGCGTCGACCGCCTCCTGGAGCATCCGCTTCTCGTTGTTCACGATGATCTCGGGGGCACCGAGGTCGAGCAGACGCTTCAGACGGTTGTTGCGGTTGATCACACGGCGGTACAGGTCGTTCAGGTCGGAGGTCGCGAAGCGGCCACCGTCCAGCTGCACCATCGGACGCAGGTCCGGCGGGATGACCGGGACGCAGTCCAGGACCATGCCCTTGGGGCTGTTCGCCGTCTGCAGGAACGCGGAGACGACCTTGAGGCGCTTGAGCGCGCGGGTCTTCTTCTGGCCCTTGCCGGTACGGATGATCTCGCGGAGGCGCTCGGCCTCCTCCTCCAGGTCGAAGGACTCCAGGCGCTTCTGCAGCGCCGCGGCACCCATCGAACCGTCGAAGTACGTGCCGAAGCGGTCACGCAGCTCGCGGTAGAGGAGCTCGTCGCCCTCCAGGTCCTGGACCTTGAGGTTCTTGAAGCGCGACCAGACCTCGTCCAGACGGTCGATCTCGCGCTGCGCGCGGTCGCGCAGCTGCTTCATCTCGCGCTCGGCACCCTCGCGCACCTTGCGGCGCACGTCGGCCTTGGCGCCCTCGGCCTCCAGCTCGGCGAGGTCGTTCTCGAGCTTCTTGGCGCGGGCCTCCAGGTCGGAGTCGCGACGGTTCTCGATCTGCTGGCGCTCGACGGAGACGTGCGCCTCCAGCGAGGGCAGGTCACGCGTACGACGCTCGTCGTCGACGTACGTGATCATGTACGCCGCGAAGTAGATGACCTTCTCCAGGTCCTTCGGGGCGAGGTCGAGCAGGTAGCCGAGGCGCGACGGAACGCCCTTGAAGTACCAGATGTGGGTGACGGGGGCGGCGAGCTCGATGTGGCCCATCCGCTCGCGGCGCACCTTGGCGCGGGTGACCTCGACGCCACACCGCTCGCAGATGATGCCCTTGAAGCGGACGCGCTTGTACTTGCCGCAGTAGCACTCCCAGTCCCGGGTCGGACCGAAGATCTTCTCGCAGAAGAGTCCGTCCTTCTCGGGCTTGAGCGTGCGGTAGTTGATGGTCTCCGGCTTCTTGACCTCGCCGTGGCTCCACTGACGGATGTCGTCAGCGGTGGCCAGACCGATCCGGAGCTCGTCGAAGAAGTTGACGTCGAGCACTATGCGTCAATCCCTCTCAGGGTTGTAAGGCTGTGGGTCTGATACGGGGGTCCTGGGGCCGGCGGGGGGCTCATCGCTGAGCCCCCCGCCGGACTCCCGTCAGACCTCTTCGACGCTGCTCGGCTCGCGCCGGGACAGGTCGATGCCGAGCTCCTCCGCAGCGCGGAAGACGTCCTCGTCGGTGTCGCGCATCTCGATGGACATGCCGTCCGAGGACAGCACCTCCACGTTGAGGCACAGGGACTGCATCTCCTTGATGAGGACCTTGAAGGACTCGGGGATGCCGGGCTCAGGGATGTTCTCGCCCTTGACGATGGCCTCGTAGACCTTCACGCGGCCGGTCACGTCGTCGGACTTGATCGTCAGCAGCTCCTGGAGGGCGTACGCGGCGCCGTAAGCCTCCAGCGCCCACACCTCCATCTCACCGAAGCGCTGGCCACCGAACTGGGCCTTACCACCCAGCGGCTGCTGGGTGATCATCGAGTACGGGCCGGTCGAGCGGGCGTGCAGCTTGTCGTCGACCAGGTGGTGGAGCTTGAGGATGTACATGTACCCGACCGAGATCGGGTCCGGGAACGGCTCGCCGGAGCGGCCGTCGAACAGCCTCGCCTTGCCGGTCGGGAGCACCATGCGCTCGCCGTCGCGGTTCGGGATGGTGTGCTGGAGCAGACCCGCGAGCTCGTCCTCGCGCGCACCGTCGAAGACCGGGGTCGCGACGTTGGTGCCGGGGGCGACCTGGTCGGCGCCGATCACCTGGAGGCGCTGCGCCCACTCGTCCGCGAGGCCGGAGACGTCCCAGCCGCGGCTGGCGAGCCAGCCGAGGTGGATCTCCAGGACCTGTCCCGGGTTCATTCGGGACGGGACGCCCAGCGGGTTGAGGATGATGTCGACCGGGGTGCCGTCCTCGAGGAACGGCATGTCCTCGATCGGGAGGATCTTCGAGATGACGCCCTTGTTGCCGTGACGGCCGGCGAGCTTGTCACCGTCGGTGATCTTGCGCTTCTGGGCGACGTAGACGCGGACCAGCTGGTTCACGCCCGGGGGAAGCTCGTCGCCCTCCTCGCGGTCGAAGACGCGGACGCCGATGATCTTGCCGATCTCGCCGTGCGGCACCTTCAGGGAGGTGTCACGGACCTCACGGGCCTTCTCGCCGAAGATCGCGCGGAGCAGGCGCTCCTCCGGGGTCAGCTCGGTCTCGCCCTTGGGCGTGACCTTGCCGACCAGGATGTCGCCGGCGACGACCTCGGCACCGATGCGGATGATGCCGCGCTCGTCGAGGTCCGCGAGGACCTCCTCGGAGACGTTCGGGATGTCCCGGGTGATCTCCTCGGGGCCGAGCTTGGTGTCACGGGCGTCGACCTCGTGCTCCTCGATGTGGATCGAGGAGAGGACGTCGTCCTGCACGAGGCGCTGCGACAGGATGATCGCGTCCTCGTAGTTGTGGCCCTCCCACGGCATGAACGCCACGAGCAGGTTCTTGCCGAGCGCCATCTCGCCGTCTTCGGTGGCGGGACCGTCGGCGAGGACCTGGCCCTCGATGACGCGGTCGCCCTCGTCCACGACGACCTTCTGGTTCACAGAGGTGCCCTGGTTGGAGCGGGAGAACTTGTGCAGGCGGTACGTGATGTACGTGCCGTCGTCGTTGGCGACCGTGATGTAGTCGGCCGACAGCTCCTGGACGACACCGTCCTTCTCGGCCTTGAGCACGTCGCCGGCGTCGGTGGCGCAGCGGTACTCCATGCCGGTGCCGACGAGCGGGGCCTCCGACTTAATCAGCGGGACGGCCTGACGCATCATGTTCGCGCCCATGAGGGCGCGGTTGGCGTCGTCGTGCTCGAGGAACGGGATCATGGCGGTCGCGACCGACACCATCTGGCGCGGCGAGACGTCCATGTAGTCCACGTCCGACGGCTCGACGTAGTCGACCTCGCCGCCGCGCTTGCGGACCAGGACGCGGTTCTCGGAGAAGCGGAGCTCGTCGTCGAGCGCGGCGTTGGCCTGCGCGATGACGAAGCGGTCCTCCTCGTCGGCGGTGACGTAGTCGACCTCGTCGGTGACGCGGCCGTCGACGACCTTGCGGTACGGCGTCTCGATGAAGCCGAACGCGTTGACGCGGCCGTACGAGGCGAGCGAACCGATCAGACCGATGTTCGGGCCTTCGGGGGTCTCGATCGGGCACATGCGTCCGTAGTGGGACGGGTGCACGTCTCGGACCTCGAAGCCGGCCCGCTCACGGGAGAGACCACCGGGACCCAGCGCCGAGAGACGACGCTTGTGCGTCAGACCCGACAGCGGGTTGTTCTGGTCCATGAACTGGGACAGCTGCGAGGTGCCGAAGAACTCCTTGATCGACGCCACGACCGGGCGGATGTTGATCAGGGTCTGCGGGGTGATCGCCTCGACGTCCTGGGTCGTCATCCGCTCGCGGACGACGCGCTCCATACGAGCCAGACCCGTGCGGACCTGGTTCTGGATGAGCTCGCCGACGTTGCGCAGACGACGGTTGCCGAAGTGGTCGATGTCGTCGGTCTCGACGACGATCTCGTTGCCGTTCTCGCCGGTCGTCTCGGTCTCGCCCGCGTGGAGCTTCACCAGGTACTTGATCGTGGCGATGATGTCGTCGGTGGTGAGGACACCGGCGTCCAGCGGCTCGTCGGCGCCGAGCTTCTTGTTCACCTTGTAGCGGCCGACCTTCGCGAGGTCGTAGCGCTTCGGGTTGAAGTAGAGGTTCTCGAGCAGCGTCTGAGCGGCCTCACGGGTCGGCGGCTCGCCCGGACGGAGCTTGCGGTAGATGTCGAGCAGCGCGTCGTCCTGGCCCTGGGTGTGGTCCTTCTCCAGGGTGGCGCGCATGGACTCGTACTCGCCGAACTCCTGCAGGATCTGCTCGGTGGTCCAGCCGAGGGCCTTCAGGAGGACGGTGACGGACTGCTTGCGCTTGCGGTCGATGCGGACACCGACCAGGTCGCGCTTGTCGATCTCCATCTCCAGCCAGGCACCCCGGGACGGGATGATCTTGGCGGAGAAGATGTCCTTGTCGGACGTCTTGTCGATCGACGAGTCGAAGTAGACACCCGGCGAACGGACCAGCTGCGACACCACGACGCGCTCGGTGCCGTTGATGACGAAGGTGCCCTTGTTGGTCATGAGCGGGAAGTCGCCCATGAAGACCGTCTGGGACTTGATCTCGCCGGTCTCGTTGTTGGTGAACTCGGCGGTGACGAAGAGCGGGGCGCCGTACGTGAAGTCACGGTCCTTGCACTCGTCGATCGAGTTCTTCGGCGGCTCGAAGCGGTGGTCGCGGAAGGTCAGCGACATCGACCCGGAGAAGTCCTCGATCGGGGAGATCTCCTCGAAGATCTCCTCCAGACCGGACTTCGTGGGGACGTCCTGTCCCGACTCAAGGGCAGCCTCGACGCGAGCCTTCCAGGCGGCGTTGCCGAGCAGCCAGTCAAAGCTCTCGGTCTGCAGCGCGAGGAGGTTCGGAACCTCGAGGGGCTCCTTGATCTTTGCAAAGGAGATGCGCAGCGGGGCGGTGCTTGCGCCGTTGTTCGTATTGGTCGAGGCGTTGCGCGAGGCGGCCAAGAGGGGGTCCTTCCGAGGGCTCGGACTCACTACGCGCGTACCGGTCCCCAGCAACACTTCACGGCAGACGTTTCCTGAAATGACTGAAAGGCCAGGTCAGACGGGGTCGGTCCACGAAGTTGATGCGAAGGTATGCCCCTGGTGACGGGCAGGGGGCAGCTAACAGGCAGCGCAAAGGGTCAGTGTAGCCACTTGGCCCACTGATGTCCAGGGCGACTTCTTCGCGTCCCTCGTTGCTCTCAACTCCGCGGTACCTCGCGCCGTGCGGCGCACCTCGATACTGCCCGTTCGGTCGTCGATCCATGCCTCGGAAACGGATCGTTGTGACGACGCGTCCTGAGAATTGCGCGCTGCGTGCGGTTCGTCAAGGCCCCCCGGTGTGCGGGGCGCACGGCGAAGATCACCATACTCCGCTCGCGGCGGCCCTCGGGACCCCCGCCACGCCCTTCCGGGAACGCCGAAAGGCGACCACCCAGATGGATGATCGCCTCTCGGTGCCTCCGCGTTACACGGGGGCAGGAGTCAGCTCAGCGAGCCGAAACGGTCTTACTTGACCGTGACGGAGGCGCCGGCGGCCTTGAGGGACTCGGCAGCCTTCTCGGCGGCCTCCTTCGCGACCTTCTCGAGGACCGGCTTCGGGGTGCCGTCGACGAGGTCCTTGGCCTCCTTGAGGCCCAGGGAGGTGAGCTCGCGCACGACCTTGATGACCTGGATCTTCTTGTCGCCGGCACCCTCGAGGATGACGTCGAACTCGTCCTGCTCCTCGGCGGCGGCGGCGGCGTCGCCACCACCCTGGGCCGGACCGGCAACGGCGACGGCCGCGGCGGCGGTGACGTCGAACTTCTCCTCGAAGGCCTTCACGAACTCGGAGAGCTCGATGAGGGTCATCTCCTCGAACTGGGCGAGGAGGTCGTCCTGAGAGAGCTTCGCCATGATGGGCGATCCTTCCACTAATTCGGCAGGTGCCGATGTGTCTATAGAGGCGGGCGTAACGGCCCGCTACGACCCGTGCGCTAGGCGGCGCGGATCAATGCGCGAGCCGAATTACTCGGCACCGCCCTGCTCGGCGAGCTTGACGCGAAGCGCCTCCGCGGTGCGGACGAACTTCGACGGCAGCGCCTGGAAGAGCGAGGCAGCCTGAGACTGCTTGCCCTTGAAGGCACCGGCCAGCTTGCTGAGCAGAACCTCGCGGGACTCGAGGTCCGCAAGCTTCTTGATGTCGTCGGCGGAGAGAGCCTTACCGTCAAGGACACCGGCCTTGATGATGAGGTTCGGGTTCTCCTTGGCGAAGTCACGCAGGGCCTTCGCCGACTCCACCGGGTCACCGGTGACGAAGGCGACCGCGGTCGGACCAGCGAAGTGCTCGTCCAGTGCGGTGATCCCGGCCTCGTTGGCCGCAATCTTGGTCAGCGTGTTCTTCACCACGGCGTACTGGGCGTTCTCACCGAGCGAACGACGCAGCGTCTTGAGCTGCGCGACGGTGAGACCCCGGTACTCGGTCAGCACGGCGGCGTTGGAGCTCTGGAACGCGTCCTTGAGCTCGGCCACCGATGCAGCCTTGTTGGGCGTCGGCATAGTGCGTCAGCCTCCTTCCGGGTGATGAGGACCGCTCAGAAGGAGGCTGAACAAAACAAAACGCCCCGGCGCAGGCGCACGGGGCTGAGCTCGACCGGACGAGAGTCCGGGAACTTTCCACAGTCACCTGCGCGGGTCGTCCGTTGTCAGCGGATCCTTCGGCCACCGCACCCGGTAGGGGCACAGCAACGACCAGCGGTCTTTGGCTTCTGTGGAAGAGTACGCGATGGCCCGCGCCAGGGGCAAATCAGGCCTTGCCGACGCCCTTCAGCATCTCGAAGAGGTCCACGGTGTCCTTGGCCGGCGGGGCCTGGACGGCGGCCTTGGTGCCGTAGTCGCTGTAGTCGGCCCGCATCTGCATCGTGCCCTGGGCCATGGTCATGCCGACGTCCATGCGGGCCGGGTAACCGTCCTCGGTGACCCAGAGCTCGGTGTCGTAGCCCTTGAGGCCCGCCTTCTTCACGTTGGCGATGAGCTTGTCGTGGTCCTCCTTGGAGAGGAGCTTGGACGACTCGTTGGCCTTGAGCATCTGCTCGAAGGTGAGCGTGCCCTTGTAGTGCTGGGTCTCCATGCCGTTGACCTTCTCGGCACCGACGTGCTTCAGGTCCGGGGAGTCCAGGAGCAGGGCGAGCTGCTGGGCCGGGTCCTGGTTCATGTTGTCCAGGCCGCCGGTCATCTGCTTCTGCAGCGCCTCGTCCCCGGAGGCCTCCGCGGCGGCCTTCAGGTCCAGCTTCATCCAGCGCTTGCCGTCCGTCTCGGCGGCCTTCTCGGCACCCATGTCCATGTACATGGCCTGGTCGAGCATGATCACGCGCATCTGCTCGGGCCCGCCCGGGGCGCCGGCGGACAGCAGGGAGCTCTTCATGGTGATGTCCATCACTGCCGGGGCCCAGCCCTGGGTCCCCGTCATCTCGATGGTGCCGGACTCCGCGCCGACGCCCTTCATGCTCATGGTCATCCTGACCTTGGCGGCCTTGGCCGCCGAGGTCTTCTCGTACGCGGCCTGGATGACCTTCGTGACGTCCCCGTGGCTCTGCGCCTTCGGTTCGGCGCCCCCGGCCTTCGCGTCACCGTCCTGGCATCCCGCGACCCCCGTGACGACGGCCACGGCCGTCAGGGCTACGCCCGCGCGCTTCCATGTGGACGCGTTCATGAGTCCCCACCCCTCGTTTCATGACTGTGCGGTCCCCCGCACCGTAACAAGAAGCCGGCCCCGCTCCTCCGAAGAGGTGCGGGGCCGGCTCGACCACTCAGTGAACCCGTGGGGTTCAGACCGCGGCCGGGTCCTCCTCGACGAGGAGGTTGCGGGTGCGGTTGGAGTCCAGCGGGATGCCGGGGCCCATCGTCGTCGTGATGGTCGCCTTCTTGATGTAGCGACCCTTCGCGGCGGACGGCTTCAGACGGAGGATCTCCTCCAGGGCCGCGGCGTAGTTCTCGACCAGCTTCGTCTCGTCGAAGGAGACCTTGCCGATGATGAAGTGCAGGTTCGAGTGCTTGTCGACGCGGAACTCGATCTTGCCGCCCTTGATGTCGTTGACGGCCTTCGCGACATCGGGGGTGACGGTGCCGACCTTGGGGTTCGGCATGAGACCACGCGGGCCGAGGACGCGGCCGAGGCGGCCGACCTTGCCCATGAGGTCCGGGGTGGCCACCACGGCGTCGAACTCGTTCAGGCGGTTGCCCTTGGAGATCTCGTCGATGAGCTCGTCGGAGCCGACGATGTCGGCGCCCGCGGCGATCGCGGCCTCGGCACGGTCACCGGTCGCGAAGACCAGGACCCGGGCGGTCTTGCCGGTGCCGTGCGGAAGGTTCACGGTGCCACGGACCATCTGGTCGGCCTTGCGCGGGTCGACGCCCAGGCGGAAGGCGACCTCGACGGTGCCGTCGAACTTCGTGGTGGCGGTGTCCTTGGCGAGACGGACGGCCTCGAGGGGCGCGTAGTTCCGCTCGCGGTCGACCTTGGCGTCCGCGCTGCGGAGAGCCTTGCTGCGCTTCACTGCTTCTCCTGTTGGTTCAGGTATGGAGTCGTGGTGCGGGCCGCGCCGGCCCTACCACTGGAGGTCAAACGGGGGTGATCAGCCCTCGACCGTGATGCCCATGGAACGGGCGGTGCCGGCGATGATCTTGGACGCGGCGTCCAGGTCGTTGGCGTTGAGGTCGGGGAGCTTGACCGTGGCGATCTCGCGGACCTGGGCGGCCGTGAGCTTGGCGACCTTGGTCTTGTGCGGCTCGCCGGAGCCCTTGTCCACACCCGCGGCCTTGAGGATCAGCTTGGCGGCCGGCGGAGTCTTGGTGATGAAGGTGAAGGTGCGGTCTTCGTAGACCGTGATCTCCACCGGCACGACCATGCCGCGCTGCGACTCGGTCGCGGCGTTGTAGGCCTTGCAGAACTCCATGATGTTGACGCCGTGCTGACCCAGCGCGGGGCCGACCGGCGGGGCCGGGTTGGCCGCACCGGCGTTGATCTGGAGCTTGATAAGCCCCGTGACCTTCTTCTTCTTGGGAGGCATTGCTCTCTCCGGGTCCTAGTGAGAGTGTTCAGCCCGCCACCCGGTCATCCGGATGGAGGCATACCGCACAACGATAACGGGTATAGAGGTGCGGCTAAAAACCGAGCAGGTCAGAGCGGCTGCGAGAGCCACTCTGACCTGGTCGGAAGACGGTGAGATCAGTTCTTCTGGATCTGGTCGAAGCTGAGCTCGACCGGGGTCTCGCGACCGAAGATCTCGACGAGGCCCTTGACCTTCTTCGAGTCCGGGTTGATCTCGTTGATCGTGGCCTGGAGGGTCGCGAACGGGCCGTCGGTGACGGTGACCGAGTCGCCGACCTCGAAGTCCAGGACCTGGACCTCCAGCTTGCGGGCCGGAGCCGGCTTGCCCTCGGCCTCGGCGGCCTCGCGGGCGGCCTTCTCCTCGGCCTCCGGGGCGAGCATCTTGACGATCTCGTCCAGGGTCAGCGGGTACGGGTCGTAGGCGTTGCCCACGAAGCCGGTGACGCCGGGGGTGTTGCGGACGACGCCCCAGGACTCGTTCGTCAGGTCCATGCGGACGAGGACGTAGCCGGGAAGCTTGTTCTGCTTGACGTTCTTCCGCTCGCCGCCCTTGATCTGGACGATCTCTTCCTCGGGGACCTCGGCCTGGTAGATGAAGTCCTCGACGTTGAGCGAGACGGCACGCTGCTCGAGGTTGGCCTTCACGCGCTTCTCGTAGCCCGCGTAGGTGTGGATGACGTACCACTCGCCGGGGAGCGTGCGGAGCTCCTCGCGGAGCGCGGCGACCGGGTCGACCGGGGCGGCCGGCTCGGCCTCCTCGTCGGTCTCTTCCTCGGCGTCCTCGACCTCGGCCTCGGCGTCCTCGACGGCCTCGTCCTCGTCGGTCTCGTCGTCCTCGTCGGCGTCGACGGCCTCGTCGATCTCGACGTCCTCGTCCGCAGCGTCCTCAGCAGCGTCGACCTCGACGTCCTCGACGTCCTCGTCGGCGGCCTCGACGATGTCCAGCTCGTCCTCGGCGGACTCGGACTCGAAGGCGTCGTTCAGGTTCGCGTCAGACACGGTGGCTGCTTCTTCCTGCGATACAGATGGGTGGAACAAAAAGTCAGCCGAAGACGTACTTGACTGCTTCCTGGAAGCCATAGTCAATCACGGTGACAAGGCCGATCATGATGACGACGAAGACAATCACCACGGTGGTGTACGTCGACAGCTGGCTGCGCGTGGGCCAGACGACCTTGCGGAGCTCGGCGATGA
Source organism: Streptomyces sp. NPDC107498 (assembly GCF_055582805.1). Lineage (NCBI taxonomy): Bacteria > Bacillati > Actinomycetota > Actinomycetes > Kitasatosporales > Streptomycetaceae > Streptomyces > Streptomyces sp. NPDC107498. The sequence goes on from NZ_JBVJPE010000005.1 coordinate 213,830, forward strand.
TCTGGCGGTAGAAGAGCGCGAGACGGCCCAGGGGGCCCTTCTTTCCGCGCTTCCCGCCCTTGCGGGACTTCTTCTTCGACTCTGCGGTCTCGTCGTCGGCATCAGGCATGTCGATGGAGCCTACGGCGTCCGTCACGATCTCTCACCTGATTCCGGGTCGGCCGTGCCGCGCCCGGGTGGAGCCGCACGGCGGTGCAATGAAGTACGTACATGCGCACAACACCTGGCGGTGTGTGTAGCAGGGCCGGAGGGACTTGAACCCCCAACCGCCGGTTTTGGAGACCGGTGCTCTACCAATTGAGCTACGACCCTTTGTCGGTGCCCCCAACCTACCGCATCGTGAGACGTGGTCGTTGCGGGCCAACGAGCAGTGAGCATACGTGGTCATGGGCCCCTACGTCGAACAGAAAGCCCGCCGACCTGCCGACGGACGCGCGTACGACCGGGAATGACCGTTCCTGTCCGGTCCGTGAAACCTGTGTGCCGGGCCTCGACGCGGTCTGGGACGATGGCCCGTATGAGCGCTGCTACCCCTCCCACCGAGCGTCGGGTCTCCGCCCGGATCGGTGCGATCTCCGAGTCCGCCACCCTCGCCGTCGACGCCAAGGCCAAGGCCCTCAAGGCCGCCGGTCGCCCGGTGATCGGTTTCGGCGCGGGTGAGCCCGATTTCCCGACCCCGGACTACATCGTCGAGGCGGCCGTCGAGGCCTGCAAGAACCCCAAGTACCACCGCTACACGCCGGCCGGCGGTCTGCCCGAGCTGAAGGCCGCGATCGCCGCCAAGACGCTGCGCGACTCCGGTTACGAGGTCGACGCCTCCCAGGTCCTGGTGACCAACGGCGGCAAGCAGGCGATCTACGAGGCCTTCGCCGCGATCCTCGACCCGGGCGACGAGGTCATCGTCCCGGCGCCGTACTGGACGACGTACCCCGAGTCGATCCGTCTGGCGGGCGGCGTCCCGGTGGAGGTCGTGGCCGACGAGACCACCGGCTACCGGGTCTCGGTGGAGCAGCTGGAGGCGGCGCGCACGGAGAAGACCAAGGTCGTCCTCTTCGTCTCCCCCTCGAACCCGACCGGCGCGGTCTACAGCGAGGCGGACGCCGAGGCGATCGGCCGCTGGGCCGTCGAGCACGGCCTGTGGGTCCTGACGGACGAGATCTACGAGCACCTGGTCTACGGCGACGCGAAGTTCACCTCGCTGCCGGCGATCGTGCCCGAGCTGCGCGACAAGTGCATCGTGGTGAACGGCGTGGCGAAGACGTACGCGATGACGGGCTGGCGCGTGGGGTGGATCGTCGGCCCGAAGGACGTCGTGAAGGCCGCGACGAACCTCCAGTCGCACGCCACGTCCAACGTGAGCAACGTCGCGCAGGTGGCCGCGCTCGCCGCCGTCTCCGGCGACCTGGACGCGGTCGCCGAGATGCGCACCGCCTTCGACCGCCGCCGCCAGACGATCGTGCGGATGCTGAACGAGATCGAGGGCGTGTACTGCCCGACGCCGGAGGGCGCGTTCTACGCGTACCCGTCGGTGAAGGGGCTGCTCGGCAAGGAGGTCCGCGGCAAGCGCCCGCAGAGCTCGGTCGAGCTGGCCGCCCTGATCCTGGACGAGGCCGAGGTCGCGGTCGTCCCGGGCGAGGCCTTCGGCACCCCGGGCTACCTGCGCCTGTCGTACGCGCTGGGCGACGAGGACCTGGTGGAGGGCGTGTCCCGGATCCAGAAGCTCCTCGCCGAGGCGAGGGACTGACCTTCTTGCGCGCGGGCCCCCGGTTCTCCGGAACCGGGGGCCCGTTCTCGCGTTCTAGCAAGGTCCCGATCGGGGAAACGGACTGTATTCGTCCATTCGGGTGCGGCAGTATCGGCCGATGGAGCATGTACGCGATCTCACCCTGTTGCCCAAGGCCCATCTGCACCTGCACTTCACCGGTTCGATGCGGCCCACGACGCTCATCGAGCTGGCCGACAAGTACGGCGTGCGCCTTCCGGAGGCGTTGAGCAGCGGCACGCCTCCCAAACTGCGGGCGACCGACGAGCGCGGCTGGTTCCGCTTCCAGCGGCTCTACGACATCGCCCGCTCCTGTCTGCGCGAGCCCGAGGACATCCGCCGTCTGGTGCGCGAGGCGGCGCAGGAGGACGTGCGGGACGGCTCCGGCTGGCTGGAGATCCAGGTCGACCCCACCTCGTACGCCCCGCACCTGGGCGGTCTGATCCCGGCCCTGGAGGTCATCCTGGACGCGGTCGACGGGGCCTCCCGGGAGACCGGGCTCGGGATGCGGGTGCTCGTCGCGGCGAACCGGATGAAGCACCCCCTGGAGGCGCGGACCCTGGCCCGGCTCGCGGTGCGGTTCGCGGACCGGGGCGTGGTCGGCTTCGGGCTCTCCAACGACGAGCGGCGGGGCATGGCCAGGGACTTCGACCGGGCCTTCGCGATCGCGCGGGAGGGCGGCCTCCTCGCGGCCCCGCACGGCGGCGAGCTGACGGGCCCCTCCTCCGTACGGGACTGCCTGGACGACCTGCGGGCGGCCCGGGTCGGCCACGGGGTGCGGGCGGCGGAGGACCCGAGGCTGCTGCGGAGGCTCGCGGAGAAGGGCGTGACCTGCGAGGTCTGCCCGGCGTCGAACGTCGCGCTCGGGGTGTACGAGAAGCACGAGGACGTGCCGCTGCGGACCCTCTTCGAGGCCGGGGTGCCGCTGGCGCTCGGCGCGGACGACCCGCTGCTCTTCGGCGCGCGGCTCGCGGAGCAGTACGAGATCGCCCGCCGGCACCACGGGTTCACGGACGCGGAACTGGCGGAGCTGGCCCGGCAGTCGGTGCGGGGCTCGGCGGCGCCCGAGGACGTCCGGGCGAAGCTGCTCGCGGGGATCGACGACTGGCTCGCTAGCTGATCCCCCGCAGGAGGGTGCGGGCGAGCGAGCGCGCGAAGTCGTCGAGGGAGTCCGGCGGCCTGCGGTCCGGGCTCATCTCCCAGGCGAAGGAGCGCTGCACGCAGGCCCCGAGGAGCAGGGAGGCGGCGGCCACCGGGTCGGCGTCGGCGTCGACGCGGCCGTGCTGCTGCTCGGCGCGGAGATAGGCGGCGAGGCCTTCGATGGGCTTGTGGGGGCCCGTCCCGTAGGTGCGCATGACCTCCTCGTGGCGCCGCTTGAGCTGCGGCTCCGCGTAGAGGGAGGCGACGACCGGGAAGGTCTGCTCGTAGAAGAGCGCGGCCTGCCGGGCGACCTCGACGAGGTTCTCCTCCACGGTGCGGCCGCCGGGGTCGGCGACGAGCGTGCCGAGGAGACCGCCGAGCTGGGGCAGGCGCTCGTTCAGGACGGCGAGGAAGAGTTCCTCCTTGCTGCTGAAGTACTTGTAGAGCGCGGCTTCCGAGCAGCCGGCCGCCTTGGCGATCTCCTTGGTGGTGGTGCGGGCGAGCCCCGCCGTCCGCATGAGGTCGCGGGCGGCGTCGATGATCCGGGTCCGGGTCGGCCTCTGTTCCATGCATCCTCCAGCCACGCTTGACGTACGAGTGAGTATCCACTCACCCTGGGGGTGAGTGAATACTTACCCACTTTGGGAGGCGCGACATGAAGCTCACCGTCTTCGGCGCGACCGGCGGCATCGGCCGGGAGATCGTCCGCCAGGCCCTGGCCTCGGGCCACGAGGTGACGGCGGTGGTCCGGGACCCCGCACGGCTCACGGCGACGGGCCCCCGCCTGACGGTCCGGCGGGCCGACCTGTCCGACCCCGAGGCCCTGCGCGGGGCGGTCGCGGGCCGGGACGCGGTGCTCTCGGGCCTCGGGGCCCGCACCCGGGCGGACGCGGGCGTGACCGCCCGGCTGACCCGCTCGGTGCTCGCGGCGATGGAGGCCGAGAGGACGCGCCGGCTCCTGGTGGTCAGCGCGGCCCCGCTGGGCCCGGTCCCGGACGGCCAGGCCCTCGTCGACAAGGCGATGCTGGCCGTCGTCAACAACGTCCTGAAGGACGTCTACGCCGACCTGCGGGTCATGGAGTCCGACCTCGCCGCGAGCGGCACCGACTGGACGTCCGTCCGCCCGCCCAAGCTGACGAACAAGCAGGGCACCGGGCGGTACCGCAAGGTCGTCGGCGGCACCCCGCCCCGGGGCCGCTCCCTGGCCCGCGCGGACGTGGCGCACGCGATGCTGGCGATGATCGACGACCCCGCGACGGTCGGGCAGGGCGTCGGCGTCGCGTACTAGAGCTCGACCCCGACCGTCACCGGCTCGTTGACGAGGGTGATCCCGAAGGCCTCGCGCACCCCGGCGACGACCTCGCGGGCGAGGGCGAGGAGGTCCTCGGTGGTCGCCCCGCCGCGGTTGGTGAGGGCGAGGGTGTGCTTGGTGGAGATCCGGGCGGGCCCGGAGCCGTACCCCTTGGTGAAGCCCGCCTTGTCGATCAGCCAGGCCGCCGAGGTCTTGGTGGAGGAGGTGCCCACGGGGAACGCCGGCGCCTGGGCCCCGGGGCCGAGTCGCTCGGCCACGCGGTCCCGGAAGGCGTCGAACTCCTCGTTCGTGAGGATCGGGTTGGTGAAGAAGGATCCGGCGGACCAGGTGTCGTGGTCCTCGGGGTCCAGGACCATGCCCTTGCTCGCGCGCAGCTTCAGGACGGTCTCGCGGGCATGGGCGAGCGGCACCCGGTCGCCCATCTCGACGCCGAGGGCGCGGGCGGTCTGCTCGTAGGCGATCGGGGCGGACAGGCCGCCGGCGTCCTCCAGCGCGAAGCGGACGCGCAGCACGACGTAGGTGTCCGGCAACCTCTTGAAGAGGCTGTGCCGGTACGAGAAGTCGCACTGCTCGTTCGTCAGCGTGACGACCCGGTGGTCGTCCCTGTCGTACGCCACGACCTCGGTGATCGTGGCGGAGACGTCCTGTCCGTACGCGCCGACGTTCTGGACGGGGGTCGCGCCGGCCGAGCCGGGGATGCCGGCCAGGCACTCGATCCCGGCGAGCCCGGCCTCGACGGTCCGGGCGACGACGTCGGTCCAGACCTCGCCGGCGGCGACCTCCAGACGGGTCCCGTCGAGGGCGAAGCCGGTGGTGGCGATGCGCAGCGCGGTGCCCTCGAAGCCCTTGTCCCCGATGACCAGGTTGGATCCGCCGCCGATGATCAGCAGCGGGGTCCCGGTGACCTCGGCCTCGCGGATCGCGGCGACGACCTCGTCGTCGGTGGTGGCGGTGACGAGCCGGGTGGCGGGACCGCCGAGCCGGAAGGTCGTCAGGGGCGCGAGGGGGGCGTCGTTGAGGAGCTGCACGGGCTCAAGAGTACGAGAAAGGTCCATGACCCATTGCGCTCGCAACAGGTCATGGACCTCACGGGGTCAGGCCAGTCGCACGACGGCCCGGCTCATGCCCAGCACCTTCTGCCCGGCGCTCACGGCCGTGACGTCGACCCGTACCTGCCGGTCGTCCAGCTTGGCGGCGACCTTGGCGGAGACCTCGACCAGGGCACCGGCCTCGTCGTTGGGGACGACGACCGGCTTGGTGAAGCGGACGCCGTACTCGACGACGGCGGCGGGGTCGCCGGCCCAGTCGGTGACGACGCGGATCGCCTCGGCCATGGTGAACATGCCGTGGGCGATGACGTCCGGGAGGCCGACCTCGACCGCGAACTTCTCGTTCCAGTGGATCGGGTTGAAGTCCCCGGAGGCGCCGGCGTACCGCACGAGCGTGGCGCGGGTCACGGGGAAGCTCTGCGCCGGCAGCTCGGTGCCGACCTCGACCTCGTCGTAGGCGATCTTCGCGGTCATGGTCAGGCCCCCTCGGGTGCGCGGGAGACGAGCTTGGTCCAGGCGGTGACGACGTGCTCGCCGGAGGCGTCGTGGACCTCGCCGCGGATGTCCAGGATGTCGTTGCCGGCGAGGGACTTGATCGCCTCGATGGTGGAGGTGACCGAGAGCCGGTCCCCGGCGCGCACGGGCCGGGTGTAGGCGAACTTCTGGTCGCCGTGGACGACGCGGCTGTAGTCGAGGCCCAGCTGCGGGTCCTCGATGACGGCGCCGGCCGCCTTGAAGGTGATGGCGAACACGAAAGTGGGCGGGGCGATCACATCGGAATGTCCGAGCGCCTTGGCCGCCTCGGTGTCGGTGTACGCGGGATTGGCGTCACCGATCGCCTCGGCGAACTCGCGGATCTTCTCGCGGCCGACCTCGTAGGGCGCGGTGGGCGGATAGGTCCGGCCCACGAAGGACTGGTCGAGCGCCATGGACTCGATACCTCCTGGATTTGTTGCCGACAAACGACACGAGGCCGCCCCCGAGTGGGGACGGCCTCGTGTACGAGCCTGATTAGCGCGTCTCGCGGTGCGCGGTGTGCGAGTTGCAGCGAGGGCAGTGCTTCTTCATCTCAAGACGGTCCGGGTTGTTACGCCGGTTCTTCTTGGTGATGTAGTTCCGCTCCTTGCACTCCACGCAGGCCAGCGTGATCTTCGGGCGGACGTCGGTGGCAGCCACGTGAGTGCTCCTTGACGGACGGATGGACGGATGAACGCATAGAAGAGTAGCCGATCGAAGGACCGACCCCACAATCGGCTACTGTCTGTAGCGGTGACCGGACTTGAACCGGTGACACAGCGATTATGAGCCGCTTGCTCTACCGACTGAGCTACACCGCTTTGATGATCCGGACCCCGTCCGAAGACGGGATCCCTCTCACCAGAGCCCCAATACGGAATCGAACCGTAGACCTTCTCCTTACCATGGAGACGCTCTACCGACTGAGCTATTGGGGCGAGCGAGGAAGACATTACACGGTCTCCGGCCCATCACCCAAATCCGTTTCCCCGGGGCCTCCCGGCGGCCCCCACCAGGCGTCCCGTACGCCACTCGTGGCCTCATCGGTACGACTATTCCGCTCCTCCTCGAAGGTCGCTCCGAGCCCCCCTAGGCTCGGCCCCACGCTGCGTGATCTTGATCTTGAGGAGCCTTGAGGAGCCCGATGTCAGCCGACAGCAAGCAGCCCCAGCCGCCCGAGGACGGGGCCGCCACCACCGCCGACTCGGCTTCGCTCCTGCTCTCCCACGCGCGGCTCGCCGACGGACGGATCGTGGACGTGCGGCTCGTCGGCGGGCGCATCGAGGCCGTCGGCACCGCGGGCAGCCTCACCGCCGCGGGCGCCCGCGTCGACCTCGGCGGCTACCTCCTGCTGCCCGCCTCCGCCGAACCCCACGCCCACGCCGACACCGCGCTCTCCGCCGACACCCCCGGCCCCGTCTCGTACGCCCCAGAGGAGGTGCGGCGGCGGGCCACCGAGGCCGCGCTGCTCCAGCTCGGCCACGGCGCGACGGCGGTCCGCGCGCACGTGCGCACCGGTGACGTCCACGGGCTCGGCCCGCTCGAAGCGGTGCTGCAGGCCCGGCGTTCGCTGCGCGGCCTCGCCGACCTGACGGCCGTCGCCGTGCCCCGGCTGCTGACGGGCGTCGCGGGAGCGGACGGGCTCGCGATGCTGCGGGACGCGGTGAAGATGGGCGCCGGGGTGGTCGGCGGCTGCCCCGACCTCGATCCGGACCCGGCCGGGTACGTGGAGGCCGTCCTCGCCGTCGCGGCCGAGCACGGCGTCCCGGTCGACCTGCACACCGACGGGGGCGACCCGGCCCGGCTCGCCCGGCTCGCGGCGATGGCCGGCGGACTGCGGCCCGGGGTCACGATCGGGCCGTGCGCCGGGCTCGCCCGGCTCCCCTCCGACGCGGCGGGCCGGGCGGCGGACCGGCTGGCGGAGGCCGGGGTGACGGTGGTCTGCCTGCCCCAGGGCGGCTGCGGGGGCACGGAGCTGCGCGGGGCGGCGCCGGTGCGGCTGCTGCGGGCGGCCGGGGTGCGGGTCGCGGCGGGCGGCGGGGCGCTGCGGGACGTGGCCAACCCGGTGGGGCGCGGGGACCCGCTGGAGGCGGCCTACCTGCTGGCCTCGCTCGGCGGACTGCCGCCCCAGGAGGCGTACGGGACGGTGAGCGCGGAGGCGCGGGCGGCGATGGGCCTGCCGGAGGTGCGGGTGGAGGCCGGCTTCCCGGCGGAGCTGCTCGCGGTGCGCGGCGAGCACCTGGCGGGCGTGCTGTCCCTCGCGTACAGCCGGATCGTGGTGCACCGGGGACGGGTGGTGGCCCGGACGAGCGCGGTGCGGGAGTACTGCGACTCGGCGGCGGCCCTGGACCTGCCGCGTCAGACACGCCCGGAGCGGCCGCCCGAGCCGGGGGGCCCTCCGGCCGGACCCGACGTACGGTCGTGAGTATGCGCATCGTCATCGCTGGAGGACACGGACAGATCGCCCTGCGCCTGGAGAGGCTGCTCTCGCACGCCGGGCACGAGGTCGCGGGGATCATCCGCACACCGGAACAGGGCGCCGACCTGCGGGAGGCGGGCGCCGAGCCCGTCGTCCTGGACCTGGAGTCGGCGTCGGTCGAGATGGTCGCCGCCGTGCTGCAGGGCGCCGACGCGGCCGTCTTCGCGGCGGGCGCGGGCCCGGGCAGCGGCGCCGACCGCAAGGACACGGTGGACCGGGCGGCGGCGGTGCTGTTCGCGGACGCGGCGGAACGCGCGGGCGTGCGCCGCTACCTCGTCGTCTCCTCGATGGGCGCGGACGCCTCCCACCCGGGCGACGGGATCTTCGACGCCTACCTCCGCGCCAAGGGCGCGGCCGACGACGACATCCGCTCCCGCACGGCCCTGGAGTGGACGGTCCTGCGCCCCGGCTCCCTGACGGACGACGCGGGCACGGGCATGGTCCGCCTGGAGGCGCGCACGGGCCGCGGACCGGTCCCCCGGGACGACGTGGCCGCGGTCCTCGCCGAGCTCCTCGACACCCCGGCGACCGCCGGGCTGACCCTGGAACTGATCGCCGGTTCGGTCCCGCTCTCCGTCGCGGTGAAGGACGTGGCCGGCAACTGACCCGCGGCCCGTCCACGGTCCCGTCCGCGACCTCGCCGTGAAACGAGTGAAGGTCCCCGGTGCAAGCACCGGGGACCTTCTTCACGTGGCGACGCCAGGATTCGAACCTGGGTAGGCTAAGCCGACGGATTTACAGTCCGCTCCCATTGGCCACTCGGGCACATCGCCATGGGTTCGCTGCCTCGGTCGGCCGCTTTTCTGCGGTGTTCCCCGGCAACGACGTAAACAATACCTGATCCCCGGGGGTGCTTCGCCACCCGGTTGATCAGCGGTTCGGCCGGCGGCTCACCCCCTAGGCTTTGGGGCGTACCCCACAGCATCCGAGCAAGGAGCCACGAGTCATGGCCGACTCCAGTTTCGACATCGTCTCCAAGGTCGAGCGGCAGGAGGTCGACAACGCCCTCAACCAGGCCGTGAAGGAGATCTCCCAGCGCTACGACTTCAAGGGAACCAACGCCTCGATCTCCTGGTCGGGCGAGAAGATCCTGATGCAGGCGAACGGCGAGGAGCGCGTCATGGCGATCCTCGACATCTTCCAGTCCAAGCTGATCAAGCGCGGGATCTCGCTCAAGTCGCTGGACGTCGAGGGCGAGCCGCAGCTGTCCGGCAAGGAGTACAAGCTCTTCGCCTCCGTCCAGGAGGGCATCTCCCAGGAGAACGCCAAGAAGGTCGCGAAGGCCATCCGCGACGAGGGCCCCAAGGGCGTCAAGGCGCAGGTGCAGGGCGACGAGCTGCGGGTCAGCTCGAAGAGCCGGGACGACCTGCAGGCCGTGCAGGCACTGCTCAAGGGCAAGGACTTCGACTTCGCGATCCAGTTCGTGAACTACCGCTGACGCGGCGGACCGTCGCGAAGGTCGTGTCCGAATACCGCCGGTTGCGAGCCGGGCGGCCCCCGCACACTGGGTCTCCGGAAGACCCGTGCGGGGAGAGGAACCAGTCATGACCGTGTACGCGTACGTCGACGGCCCCCTGGGCGAGATGCTGCTCGTCGGGCAGCTCGCCGGAGGGGGCCGAGCCGTGCTGCGCTCGCTGTCCCTGCCGGGGCAGAAGGGCGCCGTCGCGGTGGAGGACGGCTGGACGCCCGCGCCCGAGGCGTTCGCCGAGGTCGCCGGGCAGCTGGACGAGTACTTCGCGGGCCGCCGGGACCGGTTCGACCTGCCGTTCGCCGACGACGCCGGGACCGCGTTCCAGCGGCGCGTCTGGCGGACCCTGGAGGAGATCCCGTACGGGACGACCGTCTCGTACGGGGAGATCGCCCGGCGGGTCGGTTCGCCCGGCGCCGGGGTACGGGCCGTGGGCACCGCGATCGGCCGCAATCCGCTGCTCGTCGTGCGGCCCTGCCACCGGGTGATCGGCGCCGACGGAAGCCTGCGCGGGTACGCCGCCGGGCTCGACCGGAAAGAACGGCTCCTCGGGCTCGAAGGCGCCCTCGTGTGAGCGAGGGGCTCTTCCCCCGCGAGCGGGTCACGGTGGCGCCCGGGGCGGTGCACGTGCCCGCGTGGCTGCCGTTCGCACGACAGCGGGAGCTGGTGGACGCCTGCCGGGAGTGGGGGCGCGGGCCCGTCCCGTACCGGCACACCGTGCTGCCCGGCGGCGGCGTGATGTCGGTGCGGTCGCTGTGCCTGGGCCGGCAGTGGGTGCCGTACCGCTACCTCGACGCCGTCGGCACCGAACTGCCGGACTGGCTGGTCGCGCTGGGCCGGGAGGCGCTCGTGGAGGCGTACGGCGAGCACGGCGGCTTCACCCCCGACACCGCGCTCGTGAACTTCTACGCGCCGGGCGCGCGGATGGGCATGCACCAGGACCGGGAGGAGCGCTCCTCCGCGCCGGTGGTGTCGCTGAGCCTCGGGGACCGGTGCGTGTTCCGCTTCGGGAACGAGGAGAACCGCGGCCGGCCGTACCGGGACGTCGACCTGGCCTCCGGGGACCTCTTCGTCTTCGGCGGGGCTTCGCGCTGGGTCCACCACGGGGTCCCCAAGGTCTTCCCGGGGACGGCCGAGCCGGCACTGGGCCTGGCGGGGCGGCTGAACATCACGCTCAGGGAGACCGGACCCAGCGTCTAACGTGCGGGGCATGACACCGGAACTGCGCCGCTCCCTGGGCCTCCTCGACGCGGTCGTGATCGGGCTCGGCTCGATGGTCGGAGCGGGGATCTTCGTCGCGCTCGGACCCGCCGCGGACGCGGCCGGTTCCGGGGCCGGGCTGCTCCGGGCGCTCGGGCTCGCCGCCGTCGTCGCCTACTGCAACGCCATGGCCTCGGCGCGGCTCGCCGCCCGCCACCCGGCCTCCGGCGGCACGTACGTGTACGGTCGCGAACGTCTCGGTTCGTTCTGGGGACACCTGGCCGGCTGGGCGTTCGTCGTCGGCAAGACGGCCTCGTGCGCGGCCATGGCGCTCACGGTCGGGGCGTACGCGTGGCCGGAGCAGGCGCACGCGGTGGCCGTCGCCGCCGTCGTGGCCCTGACCGCCGTCAACTACAGGGGAGTTCAGAAGTCGGCGCTCCTCACGCGGGTGATCGTGGCGTTCGTCCTGGCGGTGCTCGCCTGCGTGGTCGCGGTGTCCTTCGGATCCGGCGGGGAGGGGCTCGCGGCGCTCGGCGGGCCGTCCACCACCAGCGGCGTGACCCAGGCCGCGGGTTTGCTCTTCTTCGCATTCGCGGGGTACGCGCGGATCGCCACGCTCGGCGAGGAGGTCCGCGATCCGGCCCGCACCATCCCCCGGGCGGTGCCGCTCGCCCTCGGCATCGTGCTCGCCGTCTACGGGCTCGTCACGGTGAGCGTGCTCACCGTCCTCGGCCCCGCCGCCCTCGCCGCCTCCCCCGCGCCCCTGACCGACGCGGCCCGCGCGGCGGACGCCGGTCGGCTGGTGCCGCTGGTCACGGCGGGCGCGACGGTCGCCGCGCTGGGCTCGCTGCTCTCCCTGATCCTCGGGGTGTCCCGTACGACCCTGGCGATGGCCCGGGACGCGTACCTGCCGACGGCGCTCGCGGCCGTGCACCCCCGCTTCCGCGTCCCGCACCGGGCGGAGCTCGCGGTGGGCGCGGTGGTGGCCGTGGTGGCGGCGACGGTGGACGTACGGGGCGCGATCGGCTTCTCGTCGTTCGGCGTCCTCGTCTACTACGGGATCGCGAACGCCTCCGCCTGGACCCTCGGCGGCCGCGCCCGCCTCCTGGCCGCCCTCGGCCTCACCGGCTGCGCCGCCCTCGCCCTCGCCCTCCCCCTCGACTCCGTCCTGGCGGGCTCGGGAGTGATGGCGGCGGGGATGGTGACGTGGGCGATGAGCCGGGGCCGGACGGCACCACCCCGCGCGTGAGCCGCGCCCTCCGCCGCGAGCGGCCGGGTTCCACCGGGGCTGCGCCCGCCGGGCCCTGTGGTGGGCAATAGTTCCGCCGGGGCGGTGCCCACCCCCGTTGTGGGCAATCGTCCCGCTGGGCGGTGCCCACCCCTACCTCCGCCACCCCCGTTGTGGGCAACTGTTCCGCTGGGGCGGAACGGGTGGGCACAACGGAACGGCGCCCCTTGCCGGCGCCCGAGGCTCCCGCGCCCTGACCCGCACCGGCAGGTACGGCGCACGCGGGTGCGGGTCAAGGCGCGGAAGGCGGAGGCGCCGCCAGGGGCGCCGTCCCGTGTGCCCACCCTCCCCCAAGCTCTCGGCTCCGCTCGAGCAGGGGGGACCCCCTTCGCCCCAGCGGGACGATTGCCCACACGGGGGGGGTGGGCCGGGGCACCGCCCCGCCGGGCGCGGCGCGCGGCGTGTCAGTGGCTTGCGTAGCCGTACGGCTGGTCCGTCGGGACGATCTCCTTGCCCAGCGGCAGCAGCGACACCGGGATCAGCTTGAAGTTCGCGACGCCCAGCGGGATGCCGATGATCGTGAGGCACAGCACGATCCCGGTGGTGATGTGGCCGAGCGCGAGCCACCACCCCGCGAGGATCAGCCACAGCACGTTGCCGACGACGGACGGCGCGCCCGCGTCGCGCCGGTCGACGACCGTGTGGCCGAAGGGCCAGAGCGCGTAGAGGCCGATGCGGAACGCGGCGAGTCCGAAGGGGATGCCGATGATCGTGATGCAGAGCAGGACGCCCGCGGCGATGTAGCCCAGGAACATCCAGAAGCCGCACAGGACCAGCCATATGACGTTGAGGATCGTCTTCACGGGCGTCGACCTGCCATCTGTTCGAGCCGGGCGATGCGCTCGGCCATCGGTGGATGGGTGGAGAACATCTTGGAGAGCCCCTGTCCGGGCCGGAACGGGTTCGCGATCATCATGTGGCTCGCGGTCTCGATCTTCGGCTCGGGCGGCAGCGGCAGCTGCTTGGTGCCGGCCTCCAGCTTCCGCAGGGCGTCGGCGAGCGCGAGCGGGTCCCCGGTGAGCTGGGCGCCGGAGGCATCGGCCTCGTACTCCCGGGAGCGGGAGATGGCGAGCTGGATGACCGAGGCGGCGATCGGGCCGAGGACGAGCACCAGCAGGTAGCCGAGGATGCCGGGGCCGTCGTCGTCGTCGGAGCGGCCGACGGGGATCAGCCAGGCGAAGTTGACCAGGAACATGATCACGGAGGCGAGCGCTCCGGCGACCGAGGAGATGAGGATGTCCCGGTTGTAGACGTGGCTCAACTCGTGTCCGAGGACCCCGCGCAGCTCGCGCTCGTCGAGGATCGCGAGGATGCCCTCGGTGCAGCAGACGGCGGCGTTGCGCGGGTTGCGGCCGGTCGCGAAGGCGTTGGGCGCCTGGGTCGGCGAGATGTAGAGCCGGGGCATGGGCTGGCGCGCCTGCGTGGAGAGCTCGCGCACCATCCGGTAGAGGGCGGGGGCCTCGAACTCGCTCACCGGGCGGGCCCGCATGGCCCGCAGCGCCAGCTTGTCGCTGTTCCAGTACGCGTACGCGTTGGTGCCGAGCGCCACGAGCAACGCGACGATCAGCCCCGTACGCCCGAAGAAGCTGCCGATGACGATGATGAGGGCCGAGAGCCCTCCGAGGAGGACGGCGGTCCTCAGCCCGTTGTGCCGGCGGTGCACGGTACGCCCTCCAGGTGGTGCCGCAGGGGAACCCTTTTCCTCGTGGTGGTCCACTCGTCCAGTGGACCCTTCCGTACTGGTCAACGCCAGGCGGAAGGTTCGGGTTCCCCGGCGCGCACGGGGCGCCGTGTGGGCCGTACGGGTGACGACGGGCCCTACCGGGCGGCGGGGATCTTCTCCAGGCCGAGGGCGACGGGCTCGACCTCGCTGGTGCAGTGGGCGCAGCGGGAGGCGATGGCCGGGATCTCGGTGAAGCAGCGGGGGCAGTCGCGCTTCTCCGCCTTGGGGTCCTTCGCCTCCTCCTTGGCGAACCTCGCCTGGATCTTCGTCATGGGCACGACGATGAGGAAGTAGAGGACCGCGGCGGTGATCACGAACGCTATGGCGGCGGCGATCGCCAGGCCATAGGGGAAGTCGGTCTTGCCGAGGGTGAACTTCGCCTCGCTGAAGTCGCCGACCGAGCCGGTCGCCAGTCCGATGAGCGGGGTGATGAACGCCTTGCTGAAGCCGGTGACGACGGCCGTGAACGCGGAGCCTACGGCCAGGCCGATGGCCATCGAGACGACGTTCCCGCGGAGTATGAAGTCCTTGAATCCGTTCAGCACGGGGTGTTGCTCCTCGGTTCTTCCTGGTGGGAGGGTCAGAAAAGGCCGCCCGTGGCGAAGCGGAGGGCGAACTGCGGGTAGCCCGACAGTACGGCTCCGGCGACGGCGGTCAGCACGATCGCCAGGGTGACCGGCGCGGGGGCCCCGCGCGTGACGGACGCGCCCTCCGGCGCTCCTTCCGCTGCGCCCTCCGGCGCTCCTTCCGGCCCTCCCTCCGGCGCGCGGAAGAGCAGGGCCGTCCAGCGCAGGTAGTAGTAGAGCGCGATCACGACGTTGACGCCCATGACCACGGCCAGCCACCCGAGGCCCGCGTCGACAGCCGCCGAGAAGACGGTCACCTTGGCGAAGAGGCCGATGATACCCGGGGGCAAACCGGCCAGATTCAGGAGGAAGAACCCGAGTGCGAGGGCCGCCGCGGGGCGGGCGGCGTACAGGCCCCGGTGGTCGGCGATCCGGTTCCGGGGGCGGGTGCGGGCGACGAGCGCGACGACGGCGAAGGCCCCGAGGTTCACGACGGCGTACATCAGGGCGTACGCGACGGTGGCGCCGATCTGGTCGTCACCGGAGTACGCGGCGGCCGCGATCGGCACCAGGAGGTAGCCGGCCTGGGCGACGGAGGACCAGGCGAGGAGCCGTACCGCGCTCCGCGCGCGCGTGGAGACCTGGCGGAGGGCGGCGACGTTGCCGGCGGTCATGGTGAGCGCGGCGAGGACGGCGAGCGCCGGGCCCCACACGTCCGCGTACGACGGGAAGGCGACGACGGTCACCAGGATCAGGCCGGTGAAGCCGACGGCCTTGCCGACGACGGAGAGGTAGGCGGCGACGGGCAGCGGGGCGCCGACGTAGGTGTCGGGCACCCAGAAGTGGAAGGGGACGGCGGCCGTCTTGAAGGCGAAGCCGACGAGGGTGAGGGCGACGCCGGCCCCGGCGAGGGTCTGGAGCTGTCCGGGGACGTCGTCGAGGCGCTGGGCGACCTCCGTGAGGTGGAGGGTGCCGGTCGCCGCGTACACGAAGCTGACGCCGAGCAGGGTGACGGCGGTCGCGGTGACGGAGGAGAGGAAGAACTTGAGGGCGGCCTCGCCGGACATGCGGTCGCCGCGCTTGAGGCCGACGAGCGCGAACGCGGGCAGCGAGGCGACCTCGAGGGCGACGACGAGGGTGGCGAGGTCGCGGGAGGCGGGCAGCAGGGCGGCGCCGGCGGCGGAGGAGAGCAGCAGGAACCAGTACTCGCCGGCCGGGAGCCTCTCGCGGGTCGCGTCCAGGGAGAGGAGCGCGGTGAGCAGCGCGCCGGCGAGGACGAGCAGCTGGATGACGAGGGTGAAGCGGTCGGCGGTGTAGCTGCACGCCTCGGTCCGGTCGGCGACGGTGAGGCAGAAGGTCTCGCGGTCGCCGGACCGCAGCGGCAGGAGGAGGGCGAGGGCGGCGGTGAGGCCGCCGATCGCGGTCCAGCCGAGGAGCTGCTTGCGCTCCTCGGGGACGAAGAGGTCGGCGACGAGGACGACGAGCGCGACCACGGCGGTGAGGGTCGGCGGCGCGATCGTGAGCCAGTCGACGGACTGGACGAGCGACTCGCCGGCGGACGGCGTCACTGGGGTCACTGGGTGCCTCCCGCGAGGAGCTTCTGGACGGCCGGGTCGGTGAGGCCGAGGAGGACGGCGGGCCAGAGTCCGGCGAGGACGGTGAGGGCGGCGAGCGGGGTCCAGGCGGCGAACTCGTACCCCTGGACGTCGGCGATGGCCGTCTCCCCGGCGGGTCGCGGGCCGCCCATGCAGACGCGGCGGACGACGACGAGGAGGTAGGCGGCGGTGAGGAGGGTGCCGAAGGCGCCGATCGCCATGAAGGTGAGGAAGGCGGGGCGGCTGAGCCCGGCGGCCGGGTCGAAGGCGCCGAAGAGGGCGAGCATCTCGCCCCAGAAGCCGGCGAGGCCGGGCAGTCCGAGGGAGGCGACGGCGGCGAAGGCGAGGAGGGCGCCGAGGCGGGGGGCGCGGCCGTAGAGGGCGGCGCCGGTGGCTCCGGCGAGGGTGTCGAGGTCGGCGGTGCCGCACCGGTCCTTGACGGCGCCGACCAGGAAGAAGAGCAGGCCGGTGATGAGGCCGTGGGCGATGTTGGCGAAGAGCGCGCCGTTGACGCCGGTGGGGGTCATGGTGGCGATGCCGAGGAGCACGAAGCCCATGTGGCCGACGGAGGAGTACGCGATGAGGCGCTTGAGGTCGCCCTTGCCGCCGGGCTGCGCGAGGGCGAGGCAGGCGAGCGATCCGTAGATGATCCCGGCGACGGCGAAGGCGGCGAGGTACGGGGCGAAGGTCCGCATGCCGTCGGGGGCGATCGGCAGGACGATCCGGACGAAGCCGTACGTGCCCATCTTGAGCAGGACGCCGGCGAGGAGGACGGAGCCGACGGTCGGGGCGGCGGTGTGGGCGTCCGGGAGCCAGCTGTGCAGCGGCCACATCGGGGTCTTGACGGCGAGCCCGAGACCGATCGCGAGGACGGCGATGACCTGCACCGACGTGGTCAGTCCGCGGCCGTTGTCAGCGGCGAGTGCCACCATGTCGAACGTGCCCGCCTTCACGCCGATGAGGAGCAGGCCGAGCAGCATGACGACGGAGCCGAGCAGCGTGTAGAGGATGAACTTCCAGGCGGCGGCCTGCCTGCCCTCACCGCCCCAGCGGGCGATGAGGAAGTACATCGGGACGAGGACCATCTCGAAGGCCAGGAAGAACAGGACGAGGTCGAGGACGGCGAAGGTGGCGAGGGTGCCGGACTCCAGGACGAGCAGGAGCGCGACGAAGGCCTTGGGGGAAGGCCCGGCGGGCATCTTGAAGTAGCCGTACAGCGCGCAGAGGAAGGTCAGCAGCGCGGTCAGGACCAGGAGGGGGAGGGAAATGCCGTCGACACCGAGGTGGATGCGCACGTCGAGTGCCCTGATCCAGCTGATGTCCGTCGTGGCCTGCATCTTCGACGGGTGGTCGTGGTCGAAGCCGAGCGCGAGGACGAGCGCGGCCAGCAGGACGACGCCGGTGA
The DNA here is from genome assembly GCF_055582805.1 of Streptomyces sp. NPDC107498. Lineage (NCBI taxonomy): Bacteria > Bacillati > Actinomycetota > Actinomycetes > Kitasatosporales > Streptomycetaceae > Streptomyces > Streptomyces sp. NPDC107498. The sequence goes on from NZ_JBVJPE010000005.1 coordinate 231,333, forward strand.
CGGTGACGCCGTGGCGGAGCACGGCCTGGTCGGGTGACTTCCCCTTCAGCCCGGGCGGGGCGGGCAGGAGGGCGGCGGCGGCGCCGGCCAGCGGGCCGACGACGATCGACGCGAGGAGGAACTGCATCACGGATTCGCTGATATCGATCACGGCTCACGCTCCGGCGACGGCGTTGGCGAGGGCGACGGCGACGATCGCCAGGACGACGGAGCCGGCGAGCAGGGCGCTCAGGTAGGTCTGCACGTTGCCGGTCTGGGCGCGGCGGACGAGCCATCCGAGGCCCTTCGCACCGTTCCCCGCGGCTCGTACGTAGGTGTCGACGACCTCGCGGTCCAGGAAGCGGACCAGGGAGGCGGCGGCGAGTACGGGGCGGACGAAGGCGGTCCGGTAGACGGCGTCCAGGTGGAAGCCGTCGGCGGCGGACGCGTGCAGCGGCCCCAGGAGGGTGCGGCCGGGGTCGGCCGGGTCCTCGGCGGGCTGCGGCAGGTGCAGCGCCTCGGCCTCGACCTGACCGGCCTCGGCGTCGGGGTGGGCGACGTGCGGCACGGGGACCGGGACGGTGGTCCGGGCCGCGAGGGTGCGCCAGACCGCGTAGGTGATCACGGCTCCGGCGGCGGCGAGGCCGGTGCCGAGGACCGCCGTGGTCAGGGTCGGGGTGAGGGCGTTCCCGTCGAACCAGTCGTCGAGGTACGCGGCGGTCAGGCCGAAGCCCAGGGAGGGGATCGCGAGGACCCACAGGACGCTCGTCATCGCGATCGGCTGGCGGCCGTGGTCGGGGGCCTCGGGGCCTCGGCCGCGGAAGGTCCGCAGCCAGAGGCGGAGCGCGTAGGCGGCGGTGAGCAGGGCGGTCAGCAGGCCCGCGACGAGGACGGTCCAGCCGGCCCCGGCGGGGGCGACGTCCCGCTCGCCGAGGGCGGTGTGCTCGGCGGCCACGAGGACGGCTTCCTTGGAGAAGAAGCCGGCGAAGGGCGGGATCGCGGCGAGCGCGAGGAGGGCGACGGTCATCGTCCAGTACGCGTCGGGGATCCGCTTGGCGAGGCCGCCCATGCGGGACATGGCGGTGAGCGAGTTGGTGCCGGCGGCGTGGATGACCGCGCCGGCGGCGAGGAACAGCAGCGCCTTGAACGCGGCGTGCGAGAGGAGGTGGAAGACGGCGGCCCCGCGGTCGCCGACGGCGAGGGCCCCGGCCATGTAGCCGAGCTGTCCGATCGTCGAGTAGGCGAGGACCCGCTTGATGTCGTCCTGGGCGAGCGCGGCGAGCGCCGAGCCGACCATGGTGATCGCGGCCATCACGGCGAGGACGGTCATCGCGGCGGCGGAGGCGGCGAAGACCGGGAGGAGACGGGCCGTGAAGTAGATGCCGGCGGCGACCATCGTCGCCGCGTGGATGAGCGCGGAGACGGGGGTGGGGCCGGCCATGGCGTCCGGGAGCCAGGTGTGGAGCGGGAACTGCGCGGACTTGCCCGCGACACCGGCGAGCAACAGCAGCGCGATCAGGGTGGGGTGGTCGAGGCCGCCGCTCGCGACGGCGCCGAGGACGCCCGTGATCCGGAACGTGCCCGCGTCGGCGGCGAGCGCGAAGAGACCGATGAGGAAGGGGACGTCACCGAGCTTGGTGACGAGGAAGGCCTTCAGGGAGGCGGACCGGGCCTCGGGGGTCTCCCAGTAGTGGCCGACGAGGAAGTACGAGCAGATGCCCATGATCTCCCAGCCGACCAGGAGCACCATCAGGTCGCCTGAGTAGACGACGAGCAGCATCGCGGAGGTGAAGAGGGAGACGAGCGCGGCGTACGAGGGGTAGCGCGGGTCGTCGCGGAGGTAGCCGGTCGAGTAGACCTGCACGCAGGTGGCGATCACGCCGACGAGGACGGCGACGAGGGCGGCGAAGCCGTCGATGTGAAGGCTCAGGTCGATGGGGACGGAGCCCGTTGGCGTGAGCTGGGTGGCCGCGTCGATCGCCTGGCCCCCGCCCTGGCGGGCGGCCACCAGGACGGCCAGGACGGCGGCGGCGAGCGTCGGCAGCACGGCCAGCGGGCGGACGAGGCCGGGCGCGGTGCCGCCGAGCAGGAGTCCGGCGGCGGAGCCGAGGAAGGGGAGGAGGGGGACGAGGACGGCGAGGGTGGTCGTGGTCACGCGGCGGCCTCGGCCTTCTCCTCGGCGGACGGCTGTTCCTCGGTGTCGCGCAGACGGTCGACGTCCGAGGTGCCGCGGTTGCGGTGGACCATCAGGACGATGGCGAGACCGATGCCGATCTCCGCGGCGGCGACGGCGATGGTGAAGAGGGTGAGCGCCTGGCCGGCGTGGAGGGTGTCACGGAGCCAGACGTCGAAGGCGACCAGGTTGAGGTTGACGGCGTTGAGCATGAGCTCGACGGACATCAGGACCAGGATCGCGTTGCGGCGGGCGAGGACGCCGTAGAGGCCGACGGCGAAGAGGAGGGCGGCGAGGACGGCCGGGTAGGCGAGGTGCATCAGCGCTCGTCCTCCTTCTTCTTGCGGGAGAGGACGATCGCGCCGACGAGGGCGGCGAGGAGCAGCACCGACAGCGCCTCGAAGGGCAGCACCCAGTGCCGGAAGAGGATCTGGCCGGTCACGTCCGTGGAGCCCTGGGCGGGTCCGTCGAGATCGATCCAGGTCGTGCGGAAGGCGTCGACGACGACCCAGACGAGGGCGGCCGCGGCGACCAGGGCGACGGCGAGCGCGACCGGCCGGTTGCCGGAGTCGGCGTCCGGGGAGCGGCCGATGGGGGCTTTGGTGAGCATGAGACCGAAGAGGAGGAGGACGACGACGGAGCCGACGTAGATCAGGACCTGGACCCAGGCGATGAACTCGGCGGTCAGGAGCAGGTACTCGACGGCCAGTCCGCCGAGCGCCACGACCAGCCAGAGGGCGGCGTGCACCAGCTGGCGGGTGGTGACGGTGACGAGGGCGGCGCCGAGGGTGGCGAGGCCGACGAGGACGAAGGCGATCTCGACGCCGGTGGGCGAGAGGAAGCCGTGGGCCTCGGCCGCCGTGGCGGCTGCTGCTGTCGTGGGGGTCACTGCTGGTCCTCCGTGGCCGCCGCCTGGGCGGCCGCCTTCTCCGCCGCCTTGCGCGCCGCGGCGATCTCCTTCGGCTCCTCCGCGCACGGGTCGAGCGCGGGCGGCTCGGGAACCGTCCACATCCACTCGCGGAGCTTGTCGCGCTCGTGGGTGAGCTCGTGGATGTCGGTCTCCGCGTACTCGAACTCGGGCGACCAGAACAGCGCGTCGAAGGGGCAGACCTCGATGCAGATGCCGCAGTACATGCAGAGCGAGAAGTCGATGGCGAAGCGGTCGAGGACGTTCCGGCTGCGCTCGCGGCCGCCGGGGGCGGCGGGCGGCACCGTCTCCTTGTGGGAGTCGATGTAGATGCACCAGTCGGGGCACTCACGGGCGCAGAGCATGCAGACCGTGCAGTTCTCCTCGAACAGGCCGATGACCCCGCGGGTGCGGGGCGGCAGCTCGGGCTGCACGTCCGGGTACTGCGCGGTGACGTTCTTGCGCGTCATCGTGCGGAGCGTGACGGCGAGCCCCTTGGCGAGGCCGGAGCCGGGGACGGGCATTACTGGATCGCCACCTTCACGATGCCGGTGAGCGCGATCTGCGCCAGGGCGAGCGGGACGAGCGTCGTCCAGGCCAGCTTCTGCAGCTGGTCCTCGCGGAGCCGGGGGTAGGACACCCGCAGCCAGATCACGACGAACGCGAGCACGGCCGTCTTGAGGAGGGTCCAGACCCAGCCGAGGCCGTCACCGCCGAAGGGGCCGTGCCAGCCGCCGAGGAAGAGGACGGTGGTGAGGCCGCAGAGGACGACGATGCCCGCGTACTCGGCGAGCAGGAAGAGCGCGAAGCGGAGGCCGGTGTACTCGGTGTACGCGCCGAAGATGATCTCCGAGTCGGCGACGGGCATGTCGAACGGGGGCCGCTGGAGCTCGGCGAGACCGGCGACGAAGAACACGAGCGCGCCGACGATCTGCCAGGGCACCCACCACCACTCGAAGGCGTTCAGGACGCCGGGGAGGGAGACGGTGCCGGCGGCCATCGCGACGGAGGCGGCGGCGAGGAGCATCGGCAGCTCGTACGCGAGGAGCTGGGCGGCCGTGCGGAGGCCGCCGAGCAGCGAGAACTTGTTCGCGGAGGCCCAGCCGGCCATGAGGCTGCCGAGGACGCCGACGCCCATGACGGCGAGCACGAAGAAGACGCCCGCGTCGACGACCTGGCCGACCGCGCCCTCGCTCGGGCCGATCGGGATCGCGAGGAGGACGAGGAGGTACGGGAGGAGGGCGACGGCCGGCGCGAGCTGGAAGATCCGCCGGTCCGCGTTCTCCGGGACCACGTCCTCCTTCTGCGCGAACTTCACGCCGTCGGCGACGAGCTGGGCCCAGCCGTGGAAGCCGCCCGCGTACATGGGGCCGACCCGGCCCTGCATGTGGGCCATGACCTTGTGCTCGGCCTGCCCGACGACGAGCGGCAGCACGAGGAAGCACCCGAAGACGACGAGCAGCCGGAGGGCGACGTCGAGTACGTCGTTCACGCGGGATCGCCTCCGGCGGGGTCGTGGGGGTTGTCGGCACGGTCCCGCCCGGCGGGCGGCTCGTGGGTGCGGTCCTCGCCGTCACCGGCGGGGGCGACCCCGGTCTCGGGCACCGGGGAGCCCGCCGGATCCGGGGCTTCCGGCTGGGGGGCCTTCGGCTCGGAGGCTTCCGGCTGGGGCGCTTCCGGCTCGGGCGCTTCCGGCTCGGGGGGCGGGGTGGTCGCCGGGGCCTCGGGCCCGGGAGCCCGTGTGTCCGTCGGGGTCGGGGCCTCCGGCTCGGGGGCCGGGGTTTCCGTCGGGGAGGGCGTGGCCGGGGGCGGCGTCTCGTCGTCGAAGGCCGGGCGGGCGTGGTGCCACGGGGCGTCCGAGCTGCGGGTACGCGGAGTGGCGGCCGCCCCGCGGGGCGCGGGGCCGGCCGTGTCCGGGGCCGCCCGGCCGTCGGTCTCCGGGGCCTGTCGGCTCGCCGAACCGTCCGCGGCCGAACGGGAGCGGCGCGGCGGGCGGGCCGTGGAGTCCGGTTCTCCCGTGGCCGCGCTCGGCTCCGGGGTCGCGCTCGGCTCCGGGGTCGCCTGGCTCACCGAGCCGTCGGACGCGGAGCGGGACCGGCGCGGCGGGCGGGCCGCCGGGGCCTCCGGCGCACCGGGCGTCGCGTCCTGCGCCGCGGCCGCAGCCGCCTGGCTCGCGGAGCCTTCGGCAGCCGAGCGGGCCCGGCGCCCCGGAGCACCGGGCTCCGCCTGGCTCGCCGAGCCTTCCGATGCCGAGCGGGCGCGGCGTACCGGAGCAGCCGGCTCCGCCTGGCTGGCCGAGCCCTCCGTGGCCGTGCGGGCACGGCGGACCGGGCGGTCGCCCGCCGCCGCGCGGGCCGGGCGGGCGGGGGCCGGGGGGAGCTGGCCCTTCAGGGGGCCCCACTCGTTGGGGTCCGGGACGCCCGGCGGAAGCATCTGGCGGCGCTTGAGACCGCCGCCGTCGTGCGACTCGCCCGGCTCCTTCGCGCCCGGCCACGCCTTGGCGACCCGGGCAGCCAGGACGAAGTCCTTGCGGAGCGGGTGGCCCTCGAAGTTCTCGGGGAGCAGGAGGGGGACGAGGTGCGGGTGGCCCTCGAAGGCCACGCCGAACATCTCGTGCGTCTCGCGCTCGTGCCAGCCCGCGCCCGCGTACACCCCGATCGCCGTCGGGAGGACGGGCGCCTCGTGCGGGACCGTCGTGCGCAGCAGCAGGCGGCGCGGGCGACCGGCGCCGAGCGCCACGACGTGCGCGCAGACGCGGAAGCCCGTGCCCGGCTCGTCCACGGCGCTCAGCCAGTCGAAGTACGTGCAGCCGAGGGTGTCCCTGGCGGTCTCCAGGGCCGTGAGCCAGGCCGACGGCGGGACGTCGACCGTCAGCAGGTCGTACGCCTGCTCCGCCGTCGCCTCCTCGCCGAAGAGCTCCGTCACGGAGGAGGGGAGGGAGTCGTACGCGCTCATGCCGTGCCTCCCGGCGGGGGCACCAGGGGGCTCGTCAGCTGGGAGACCGTGGGGGCGGTCGCGTACCGCTCGGCCAGGCTCTCCCGGGCGATCTTCTCCTGGAGCTTGAGGATGCCCTGGAGCAGCGCCTCGGGGCGCGGCGGGCAGCCGGGCACGTAGACGTCCACCGGGATGATCTGGTCGACGCCCTTGGTGACGGAGTACGAGTCCCAGTACGGGCCGCCGCAGTTCGAGCAGGCGCCGAAGGAGATGACGTACTTCGGCTCCGGCATCTGCTCGTACAGACGCTTCACCGCCGGCGCCATCTTGTCCGTCACCGTGCCCGAGACGATCATCAGATCGGCCTGGCGCGGGCCCGGCGCGAAGGGGATCACGCCGAGCCGGATGAAGTCGTGCCGGGCCATGGACGCGGCGATGAACTCGATCGCGCAGCAGGCGAGGCCGAAGTTGAAGACCCACAGGCTGTAGCGACGGCCCCAGTTCAGGACCACCTTCATCGGCTCGGGGGCCAGGCGGGCGAGCGGCCCCAGCTTCGGAGCGGGCAGGGACACGGGTTCGGGTGTTACGTCCATGCCAGGACGCCCTTCTTGTACGCGTAGAGCAGCCCCACGGCCAGGAAGCCGAGGAAGACGAACATCTCGACCAGGGTCGTGGCGCCGTAGCCGGGCGCGGCGAAGACCGTCGCCCAGGGGAAGAGGAAGATCGAGTCGACGGCGAAGACGACGTAGAGGAAGGCGTACACGTAGTAGCGGACCTGGGTGTGGGCCCAGCCCTCCCCCACGGGGTCGACACCGCACTCGTAGGTGAGGAGCTTCTCGGGCGTCGGCACGACGGGCCTGAGCAGCCTGTTGGCCGAGAAGGCCACGGCGACGAAGAGCACGCCGACGACGGCGAGCACGCCGACGACGGAGTACGTCTGGAAGTAGTCCGCCGCGTCGGCCGCGACAACGGTCGGTTCCCGCACGTCCGCCCCTCGGTCTCGGTGTCTCGTGAGTCACTTCTGTACGCACGCGAGTCTAGGCCCTGCTAAAGGGACCGTAAGCAGGCGCGGGTGCCTTCGCGGCTGCCCCGCAGGCAGCCGCGCAAGTGTCCCGCCGGTAGCTTCGCGGGTGCCGCGCGAGCGGCTTCGCCGGTGCCGCACGAGTGGCCTGGTCGAAGCGCTTCCCGAAGCGTTTTCCCGATGCCTCCGTCGATGGGGATATCCCCCCTCCCGCTCACCCACCTCCCCCATGGCGCCGCGCCGTCCCCGACCGGCAGTCTGGGGACCATGAGCGCCGATCTTGATCCCGCCGGGCCCTCCCGACCCTCCGGGGCCGCCGAGGCCCCCCGTCCGCCGCTGCGGCTCGCCTACGGGAAGGAGACCTGGAAGGAGATCGCCTTCCTCCTCTCCAACCTCTTCACGTCCCTGGCCGGTTTCGTCTACGCGGTCGTGACCGTCTCGGTCGGCGCGGGCCTCGCCGTCACCGTGATCGGGCTGCCGCTGCTCGCCCTCGGCCTCGGCGGCGCCCGCCTCGTCGGCCGGTCGGAGCGGGCGCGGGCCCGCTCGCTGCTCGGGGTGGAGGTCGCCGAGCCCTCCCCGCTGCCGCGGCACCGCGGCTTCTTCGGCTGGCTGTGGACCTCGCTGAAGGACCCGGTGGCCTGGCGGACCCAGCTGTACGGGCTGATCCGGCTGCCCTGGGGGATCCTGACGTTCACCGTCGCGCTGGTCTCCCTCGTCGTCCTCTGGCCCGTCCTGCCCTTCCTGGCCCGTGGCCTGGCCCACGGAGACCGGGGCATGGTCCGGGGGCTGCTCTCGCCCTCCGACGAGCTGGAGGGGCGGATCGCCGAGCTGGAGTCGGACCGGGGCGTGGTCGTCGACACCGCCGCCGCCGACCTGCGGCGCATCGAGCGCGACCTGCACGACGGCGCGCAGGCCCGACTCGTGGCGCTCGCGATGGGCCTCGGCCTCGCCAAGGAGAAGCTGCTCGACGACCCGGAGGCCGCCGCGGCGATGGTCGACGAGGCGCACGGCGAGGTGAAGCTCGCCCTCCAGGAGCTGCGGGACCTCGCCCGGGGCATCCACCCCGCCGTCCTCACCGACCGGGGGCTGGGCGCCGCCCTCTCCTCCGTCTCGGCGCGCTGCACGGTGCCGGTGAAGGTGAACGTGGACCTGGCCGAGCGGCCGGCCGAGGCGATCGAGGGCATCGCGTACTTCACCGTGTCCGAGCTCCTCCAGAACGTCTCCAAGCACGCGCGCGCCCGGTCCGCCTCCGTGGAGGTCTGGCGGGCCGGGAACCGGCTGCTGCTCCAGGTGCGCGACGACGGGGCCGGCGGGGCGCGCTTCGACGGCGGTACGGGGCTCGCCGGGCTCGCGGAGCGGCTCGGCGCGGTCGACGGGGTGCTCGTCCTCGACTCCCCCGAGGGCGGGCCGACGACGGTCACGGCGGAGTTGCCGTGGCGTTCCCGACGGGCGGCGTGACGCGGAGGTGGGGAAAACCCCCGCTCCCGGACGCCCACCCGCCTCATGGTCCGGCTGGGCGCGGGGCGGAACCCTGGAACACGTACCGCCCGCCCCTCCGAGCAGAGCTTTCGAGCAGGGCCTCCGAGCAGGGCCTCCGAGCAGAGCCTCCGAGCAGAGAAGGAACACCGCGATGGCCTCCCACCGACTCCCCGCCGCGATCCGCGCGCCGTTCGAGGCCCGCACCTGGCGTGCCTTCGGGTACGTGCTGATCGGTCTGCCGCTGAGCATCTGCTGGTTCGCGCTCTCCGTCGCCTTCGTCTCGGCCGGCGCCGGGCTGCTCATCACCTTCCTCGGCGTGCCGATCCTGGCCGGGGCGCTCGCGATGTGCCGGGGCTTCGGGGCGGTCGAGCGGGCCCGGGCACGCGGGCTGCTCGACCTCGACGTGGCCGCGCCGGAGCCGGTGCGCGGGCGGACCGGCGGGGCGTTCTCGTGGATGGGGGCCATGCTGAAGAGCGGTGCGTCGTGGCGGCACCTGCTGTACGCGGTCCTGCACATGCCGTGGGCGGTGTTCTCCTTCTCCGTCACCGTGGCGCTGTGGAGCTGGGGCTGGAGCCTCTTCACGTACCCGCTGTGGCAGTGGGTCTTCCCCCTGTGGTGGGGGCAGGACGGGATCCAGCTGTACGGCGACCGGACCCACGCCCTCTACCTCGACGCGCCCTTCGAGCTGGCCGTGACCAGCCTGATCGGGCTCGTGTTCGTCCTCGTCGGACCGTGGGTGCTGCGCGGGCTCGTCTCCGTCGACCGGCTCCTCGTCTCCGGGCTCCTCGGCCCGTCCCGGCTGGCCTCGCGCGTCACCGAGCTGGAGTCGGACCGGGGCGTGGTCGTCGACGCCGCCGCCGCCGACCTGCGGCGCATCGAGCGCGACCTGCACGACGGCGCGCAGGCCCGGCTCGCCGCGCTCGCCATGGACCTGGGGCTCGCCAAGGAGAAGCTGGCACGGGACCCGCAGGCGGCGGCGGTGCTCGTCGACGAGGCGCACGGCGAGGTGAAGCTCGCCCTCCAGGAGCTGCGGGACCTCGCCCGGGGCATCCACCCCGCCGTCCTCACCGACCGGGGGCTCGACGCGGCGCTGTCGGCGGTGGCCTCCCGGTGCGCGGTGCCCGTCTCCGTGGACGTGGACCTGCCGGGCCGGCCGGCACCGGCGATCGAGGGCCTCGCGTACTTCACGGTCTCGGAGCTCCTCCGGAACGTCTCCCGGCACTCGGGCGCCCGGCGCGCGTGGGTGGACGTGTGGCGCACGGAGGACCGGCTCATACTCCAGGTGCGGGACGACGGGGCGGGCGGGGCGCGCGTGGAGCCCGGCACGGGCCTCGGGGGGCTCTCCGAGCGAGTGGGGGCGGTGGACGGGGTGCTGGCGGTGGACTCGCCGGTGGGCGGGCCGACGACGGTGACGGTGGAACTGCCCTGGCGGGCATGAACCCGCACCACCGGAACGGCACCCCCGTCATGGGCAGTCGCCCCGGCGGGACGGCGCCCACCCCGTCGCGGGCTGCGCCCCCGTTGTGGGCAACTGTTCCGCCGGGGCGGCGCCACCCCGTCGCGGGCTGCGCCCGCTGGGCCCCCGTTGTGGGCAATCGTTCCGCCGGGGCGAAGGGGGTCCCCCCTGCTCGAGTGGAGCCGAGAGCTTGGGGGAGGGTGGGCACAACGGAACGGCGCCCCTGCCGGCGCCCGAGGCTCCCGCGCCCGAACCCGCACCGGTAGGTACGGCGCGCACGGGTGCGGGTCAAGGCGCGGAACGCGGAGGCGCCGCTGAAGGGCGCCGTCCCGTGTGCCCACCCGTCCCGCCCTGCGGGACGATTGCCCACACGGCGGGTGGCGAAGCGCACCGCCCCGCCGGGCGGGTCCGCGCGGTGGGAAGGCGTCGCCGCGGTGGACCGGGCGTACGGGCGTCGGCACCAGGTGCCATGCTGAAGGTCTCATCGGACGACCGGAGCATGGGGGCTGCAGGGCGTGAGCACGCAAGACGTGGCGGGACGGGTACGGGTGGTCATCGCCGAGGACTCCGTCCTGCTCAGGGAGGGGCTGACGCGGCTCCTGACCGATCTGGGGCACGAGGTCGTCGCCGGGGTCGGGGACGGCGAGGCGTTGGTGAAGACGGTGGCGGGGCTCGCGGACGAGGGAGCGCTGCCGGACGTGGTGGTGGCGGACGTGCGGATGCCGCCGACGCACACCGACGAGGGCGTGCGGGCGGCGGTGCGGCTGCGCAAGGAGTACCCGGGGCTCGGGGTCCTGGTGCTCTCGCAGTACGTGGAGGAGCAGTACGCCACCGAGCTCCTGGCCGGTTCCAGCCGGGGCGTGGGCTATCTCCTGAAGGACCGGGTCGCGGAGGTCCGCGAGTTCGTGGACGCCGTCGTCCGGGTGGCCGGGGGCGGTACGGCGCTCGATCCCGAGGTCGTGCAGCAGCTGCTGGGCCGGAGCCGTCAGCAGGACGTGCTGGCGAACCTGACCCCGCGCGAGCGGGAGGTCCTCGGTCTGATGGCGGAGGGCCGGACGAACTCGGCGATCGCGAAGGCGCTGGTCGTGAGCGACGGCGCGGTGGAGAAGCACATCAGCAACATCTTCCTGAAGCTGGGCCTCTCCCCGAGTGACGGTGATCACCGCCGGGTACTCGCGGTGTTGACGTACCTGAAGTCCTGAGTATCTGACGCTCTGTCAGATAACCTGATCCCGGATGCCGGGCCCTCGACCCGAAGGATGAGGCGGAATCCGACCTTCCGGAACACTCCGGGTGGCGACAGAGCGTGACAATTCCAGACAAGAGGGCGTCTCAAAAAGAGGTCCACGATGAGAGAAGTCCCGGGAAGGCCCCCCTTGCCGTCGTAGGGTGGGCCTCGGGACGGAAGGTGATCTCCGGGATCGGCGAAGGATCGACGATCGATCGGTGGTCACCGGCCGCAACCCGAGCCTTCTCCCCGCCTCCGGCGGAGAGTCCCCTTGCCGCGAGGGAGGTCCAGTTCAGTGACCAGCCAGGTCAGTAGCGAGGCCGGTGAGGCCCTGGTCGGGGAGCAGCGCAGCGCCCCGGCGAAGCCCCACCACGGCACCGAGAAGGAAGTGCGCCGGCTCGACCGGGTGATCATCCGCTTCGCGGGTGACTCCGGTGACGGCATGCAGCTGACGGGTGACCGCTTCACCTCGGAGACGGCGTCCTTCGGGAACGACCTCTCCACGCTGCCGAACTTCCCGGCCGAGATCCGGGCACCCGCCGGAACCCTGCCGGGCGTGTCGTCCTTCCAGCTGCACTTCGCCGACCACGACATCCTGACCCCGGGCGACGCCCCGAACGTGCTGGTCGCGATGAACCCCGCCGCCCTCAGGGCGAACATCGGGGACGTGCCGCGCGGCGGAGAGATCATCGTCAACACCGACGAGTTCGCGAAGCGGGCGATGGCCAAGGTCGGGTACGCGACCTCGCCCCTGGAGGACGGTTCGCTCGACGGCTACCGGGTGCACCCGGTGCCGCTGACGACGCTGACCCTGGAGGCCCTCAAGGACTTCGGCCTGTCCCGGAAGGAGGCCGAGCGGAGCAAGAACATGTTCGCGCTCGGGCTGCTCTCCTGGATGTACCACCGCCCGACCGAGGGCACCGAGACCTTCCTCCGCCAGAAGTTCGCGAAGAAGCCGGAGATCGCCGAGGCCAACGTGGCCGCCTTCCGGGCCGGCTGGAACTTCGGCGAGACCACCGAGGACTTCGCCGTCTCGTACGAGGTCGCCCCCGCGACCCGGGCCTTCCCCACCGGCACGTACCGGAACATCTCGGGGAACCTGGCCCTCTCGTACGGCCTGATCGCCGCCGGCCGCCAGGCGGACCTGCCGCTCTACCTCGGCTCGTACCCGATCACCCCGGCCTCGGACATCCTGCACGAGCTGTCGAAGCACAAGAACTTCGGCGTGCGGACCTTCCAGGCGGAGGACGAGATCGCCGGCATCGGGGCCGCGCTGGGCGCCGCCTTCGGCGGCTCCCTCGCCGTGACCACGACGAGCGGCCCCGGCGTGGCGCTGAAGTCGGAGACCATCGGTCTCGCGGTCTCCCTGGAGCTGCCGCTGCTGATCGTCGACATCCAGCGCGGCGGCCCGTCCACCGGTCTGCCCACCAAGACCGAGCAGGCCGACCTCCTCCAGGCCATGTACGGCCGCAACGGCGAGGCGCCGGTGCCGGTCGTGGCCCCGAGGACGCCCGCCGACTGCTTCGACGCGGCCCTCGACGCCGCCCGCATCGCGCTCACGTACCGCACGCCGGTCTTCCTCCTCTCCGACGGCTACCTGGCCAACGGCTCCGAGCCCTGGCGCGTCCCCGAGGTCGACGAGCTCCCCGACCTGAAGACGCCCTTCGCGACCGGGCCGAACCACGAGCTGGCCGACGGCACCGAGGTCTTCTGGCCGTACAAGCGGGACCCGGAGACCCTCGCCCGTCCCTGGGCCGTGCCCGGCACCCCCGGCCTGGAGCACCGCATCGGCGGCATCGAGAAGCAGGACGGCACCGGCAACATCTCGTACGACCCCGCGAACCACGAGTTCATGGTCCGCACCCGCCAGGCCAAGATCGACGGCATCGAGGTGCCGGACGTCGAGGTCGACGACCCGGACGGCGCGAGCACCCTGGTCCTCGGCTGGGGCTCCACCTACGGGCCGATCACGGCCGCCGTCCGCCGCATCCGCAGGGAGGACGGCCGCATCGCCCAGGCCCATCTGCGCCACCTCAACCCCTTCCCGAAGAACCTCGGCGAGGTGCTGAAGCGGTACGAGAAGGTCGTCGTCCCCGAGATGAACCTCGGCCAGCTCGCCACCCTCGTCCGGGCGAAGTACCTCGTCGACGCCCGCAGCCACACCCAGGTCAACGGCATGCCGTTCAAGGCCGAGCAGCTCGCCGCCGCCCTCAAGGAGGTCATCGATGCCTGAGTCCCTGCTGCAACTGGTGCCGAAGGCCGAGGCCGCGCAGTCCATGAAGGACTTCAAGTCCGACCAGGAGGTCCGCTGGTGCCCGGGCTGCGGTGACTACGCGGTCCTCGCCGCCGTGCAGGGCTTCATGCCCGAGCTCGGACTGGCGAAGGAGAACATCGTCTTCGTCTCCGGCATCGGCTGCTCCTCCCGCTTCCCGTACTACATGAACACCTACGGGATGCACTCCATCCACGGCCGCGCCCCGGCCATCGCCACCGGTCTCGCCACCTCGCGCCGCGACCTGTCGGTGTGGGTGGTCACGGGCGACGGCGACGCGCTGTCCATCGGCGGCAACCACCTCATCCACGCCCTGCGCCGCAACGTCAACCTGAAGATCCTGCTCTTCAACAACCGGATCTACGGCCTCACCAAGGGGCAGTACAGCCCCACCTCCGAGGTCGGCAAGATCACCAAGTCGACCCCGATGGGCTCGCTCGACTCCCCCTTCAACCCGGTGTCGCTGGCGCTGGGCGCCGAGGCGAGCTTCGTGGCCCGCACGGTCGACTCCGACCGCAAGCACCTCACCGAGGTGCTCCGCCAGGCCTCCGAGCACAACGGCACGGCGCTCGTCGAGATCTACCAGAACTGCAACATCTTCAACGACGGCGCCTTCGAGGTCCTCAAGGACAAGGACCGGGCCAAGGAGGCGGTGATCCGCCTGGAGCACGGGCAGCCGATCCGCTTCGGCGCCGAGAACGAGAAGGGCGTCGTCCGCGACCCGGCCACCGGCGACCTCCAGGTCGTCGCGGTCACCTCGGAGAACGAGTCCCGGATCCTCGTCCACGACGCCCACGCGGCCACCCCCACCACCGCCTTCGCGCTCTCGCGCCTCGCGGACCCGGACACCCTCCACCAGACCCCGATCGGGGTGTTCCGCTCGGTGGACCGGCCGGTGTACGACACGCTGATGGCGGAACAGCTGGAGACGGCCGTCGAGCGGTACGGCAAGGGCGACCTGGGCCAGCTCCTCACGGGCAACGACACCTGGACGGTCGTCGGCTGACGGCTGACGGCTGACGGCTGCGAAGTCGGTCCGGGCCCGCCGCCCCGGACCGACTTCGCGGTCAGTCGTCGCGCTTCGCCGCCTCGGCGAACGGACCGAGGCAGCGGGGCCTTCCGGAGCGGATCCGCCAGAGGGTCAGCCCTTCGAGGGCGGACGCCGAGTTCTCGTTGGCCCTGGAACTGTAGGACCTCACCATCCCCCGGTACACCTTGTGGTCCTTCATGAACGCGTACGACAACGCCGCTGCCGGGGACCTCACGTTCCTCTCCGCGGCGGTACGCAGCGCCCGCGCCGTCCAGGACAGGGCGTCGTACGACTCCACCGCGAACCGGTCGACCGAATCGGTGGCCGCGAGCCCCCAGCGCTCGCGGTACGCGGCCGCGAACTCCTTCGCGGCCGGGACCGTGTCGGGGTCGGTGTAGCCCGCCCCGAAGTACCAGCCCTCGGCGGCCGGTCCCGCCGCGGCGAGGAACTCCGGCCGGAGCGCGGACTCGACGCTTCCGCACGGGCCCCGGTATCCCTGCTGCCGCAGGGCCCCGGCGCACAGGGCGGCCCGGCGCGGCGAGGTCCCCACGTACATCACGCCCGTCGGGGAGGCGGCGAGCGCGTCCCGGACCGCCGGTCCGAAGTCCTCGTCGTCCGCCGCGACCCGGTGCACGGCGACCGTACCGCCGGCGGGGGGCGAACCCTTCAGGTTCCGGGCGATGAGCCAGCTGTAGGTGCCGGCCGCCCGGTCCTCGATGACGGCGGTGCGGCCGAGACCGTGCTCGGTGAGGTAGCGGCCGAAGGGCGCGATCATCATCTCGGGGTAGGGCCGCAGCTCGAAGTACGTGCGCATGTCCGGTGACTGGCCCCGGATCACCCCCTCAGGGACCGTCGCCACCACGCTCAGCACCGGCACCGCCGGGTCGACGAGCACGTTCGCCGCCGCGACCGCCGTCTCGGTGGTCGTCGGGCCGAGGACGGCGACGAGGGCGGGCTCCTTGAGGAGGGCGCGGGCCCCGGCGGTGGCCCGCTCGGGCTCTCCCCCGTCGTCCGCCACCTTGAGGACCAGGTCGAAGGGCCGGTCCGCGCGGGCGTTGAAGGTCTCCGTGGCGAGACGCAGCCCGCGTTCCTGGGCGCGTCCGTCCGCCTTGCCCGGCCCGCTGAGGTCGGTGAGCACACCCAGCGTGTAGGCCCTTCTCGGCACCCCCGTGCCGCCGCCGGCGCCGCTCGCGGGGTCACGCCCGAGCAGCCAGGCGGTGAGGGCTCCCGTGCCCGCGACGGCGCCGGCCGCGCCGAGGGACAGGAAGCGGCGCCGCGAAGTCCCCTTCTTCTCCTCGGGGTTGAGGACGGTCGGATCGGCGACCGGTAGGTCGAGGACCCGCGAGGAGCGCTGGGCGATCAGTGCGGGCAGGCCGGGCGGCAGCCAGTCGCCCGCCGCCGGGCCCTCGTACGGGCCGAGGGCGTCCCGCACCTGGGTGGTGCTCGGCCGGTCGGTCGCGTCCTTGGCGAGGCAGGCCGTGACCAGGGGCAGCAGCCGCCCGGGCAGGCCGTCGAGGTCGGGCTCCTCGTGGACGGTGCGGTAGACGACCGCGGCCACCGCGCCCGTGCCGAAGGGTCGTTCTCCGGTCAGCGCGTACGCGAGGACGCAGCCGAGCGAGAAGACGTCGCTCGGCGGGCCGACCTCGCCCGTCCCGGAGACCCGGGCCTGCTCGGGGGCGAGGAAACCGGGGGTGCCGATCATCGCGTCGGTGGCCGTGAGCGCGGTCGCCCCGGCGGTCCTGGCGATGCCGAAGTCGATGAGCCGGGGGCCGTCGAGGGCGAGGAGGACGTTGCCGGGCTTGACGTCGCGGTGCACGAGTCCGGCCGTGTGCATGTCGGCGAGCGCGTCGGCGAGCCGCGCGCCGAGCGCCCGTACGGTCGCCTCGGGCAGCGGACCGTGCAGGGCGACGGCCTCGGCGAGCGAGGGCCCGGGCACGTACTCGGTGGCGAGCCACGGTTCCCGGGCCTCCGGGTCGGCGCCGAGGACGCGGACGACCCAGCGGCCGGTGATCCGCTCGGCGGCCCGCGCCTCGCGCCGGAACCGCTCCCGGAAGCCGGGGTCGGCGGCGTGCTCGGCGCGGATGAGCTTGAGCGCGGCGAGCGCCCCGCCCGCGGTGCGGGCGAGGTAGACCACGCCCATGCCGCCGGCGCCGAGCCGGCCGAGCAGCCGGTGACCGGCGATCGAGGAGGGGTCGGCCTTCCTGAGCGGCTGCACGTTCAGGCCTTCTTGGGCTTGCGGGGCTCCGCGGGCGCGGGGCCGAGGAACGTGTAGGCCCCGTTCCGCACGCCGTAGAGGAAGGTGCCCATACCGCTGAGCTCGCCGTTGTCGGCGAACGCGTAGACGCCCATGGCCCCGGTGTACTTCTGCTTGCGCAGGGCTTCCCACAAGCCCTTGCGGGTGAGCACGCCCTTGGCGGCGTTCGAGGAGAGCCAGGACGTGACCAGGTTGACCACGTCGAAGGACTCGCCGGTGTAGAAGGCCGGGGTGGTGCCGTAGCGCTTGCGGTAGGCGTCGAGGAACTCCTGGGCCGCCTTGCGGTCGGGCGCTTTCTGCTTGGTGTCGGCGGCCCGCTGGACGGGGTCGACGACGGGCGCGCAGACGTACCAGCCCTCGGCGTCGCTTCCGGCCTCCTTCAGGAATTCCGACCCGAGGACGTGCTGGCCGGTGAACCGGGGCCCGGTGAAGCCGAGTCGGTTCAGGGCGCGGGCGGCGAGCACGGCCGTGGAGCGGTCACCGCAGTGGACGTACGCGTCGATGCCGGCGTCCATCATCTCGCCGATGATCCGGCGGTAGTCGGTGGCCCGGCCCGGGACCACCCGGAAGTGCGGCGTGATGCCGGCCTGTTTGAAGCCGAAGCCGACCCCCCTGACGTACTGCCAGCTGTACTGGTCGTCGGTGCGTTCCTGGAGGACCCCGGGGCGGCGGATCTGCGGCAGCAGCGTGGCGGCCCAGGCGAGGTAGGTGCCCGCGATGAGGTGGTTCGGGATCGCGCGCAGCACGGTCGCGTTCGGCGCTCCGGACGCGCCGCGCAGGGTGAAGAGGTGATAGCCCGCCGAGACGGTGAGGAGCGGCACGTCGGTCTCCTCGAAGGCGGGGAGCGCGGCGATGCCGGTGTCGTCGGAGGTGGGGCCGAGGACGGCGATCACGGAGGGGTCGGAGGTGAGCCGGCGGGCGGCGGCGAGGGCGCCGGTGCGGTCCCCGCGGTCGTCGGAGACCTTGAGTTCGAGGGTGAAGGGCTTGCCCTGGTGCACGGCGTTGAACCGCTCGACGGCGAGCCGGGCACCGCGCTCCTGGGCCCTGCCGATTTCCTGGGCGGGCCCGGTCAGGTCGGCGAGGACGCCGATCGACCAGGTGTTCCGGGGCTTCGACGCGGGAGGCTTCCCGTCGTCGGCGGTGTCGTCGCGCCGCGAGTTCCACAGGGCGAACGCGCCGCCGCCCGCCGCGAGCGCCGCGGCCCCGGCGCCGAGCAGCAGGAAGCCGCGTCTGCTGGGCTTGGCCGAGGCGGCCGGGTCCGTGCCGGGTGCGGTCGGTTCGATGTCGGGAAGCGCCAGCATGGCCGCCGAGCGGGCGGCGATGATGGCGACGACGGGAGCGGGCAGCCAGTCGGCGGGGGCGCCGGGGGTGTCCTCGGTGAGCCGGACGGCGATCTCGTCGGCGGTGGGCCGTGCCGCCGGTTCCTTGGCGAGGCACTGCCGCACGAGGTCGAGCAGCGGCTCCGGCACGCCGGCGAGGTCGGGCTCGTCGTGCACGGTCCGGTAGAGGAGCGCGTCCAGGGCGCCCGTACCGAACGGCGGGCGGCCGGTCGTCGCGAACGCGAGCAGGCAACCGAGGGCGAAGACGTCGACGGCGGGGCCGATCTCGGCGGCGCGGGCCTCGGCCTGCTCGGGGGCGAGGAAGCCGGGGGTGCCGACGATCATGTCGGCCGAGGTCAGCCCGGTCTCCCCGGTCGCACGGGCGATGCCGAAGTCGATCAGCCGGGGGCCGTCGACGGCGAGCAGGACGTTCCCGGGCTTCACGTCCCGGTGGACGATCCCGGCCGCGTGGACGGCGGCGAGCGCGCGGGCGACGGCGCCGCCGAGGATCCGTGCGCTCCGCTCGGGCAGCGGCCCGTGGGCGCGAACGGCCTCACCGAGGGAGGGGCCGGGCACGAAGGCGGTGGCCATCCACGGCTCGGGGGCGTCGGGGTCTGCGCCGGTGACGGGCACGGCCCAGGGGCTGGAGACCCTGCGGGCGGCCTCGACCTCGCGGCGGAAGCGGGCCCGGAAGTCGGGCTGGTCGGCCTGGTCGCCGTGGGTGACCTTCACGGCGGCGAGCTCGCCGCCGTCGGTGCGGCCGAGGTAGACCACGCCCATGCCGCCGGCGCCGAGCCGGCCGAGGAGGCGGTAGCCGGCGATCGTGGACGGATCGGCGGGGAGGAGGGGGTGGAGTGCGCCGGGCCGGGGGTCGGGCTCGGGGACGGGCTGGGGGCCTGGCTGGGCCATCGGGCTCACGACTGGGCTCCCCACTGCTTCTTGACGCGGTCCTGCATGGCGACATTGGCCCGGACCTGGGCGTCGGTGGTCTCCGCCTCGGTGTAGCCGGGGGCTCCCTTGACGACGGTGGCGACGCTGACCTGTCCGGTGCGGGTCTGGAACCAGCTGTAGAACTGCGGCTTCTTGAAGGCGTCGTTGAGGTACGTGCCGCGCTCGGTGATCAAGTCGGTCGTGGTGGTGCTGTCGCCGACGCTGTAGGGGGCGAGCGATATGAGGCCGCTGATGCGTTCGCCCTCGCGCAGCCGCTGGTCGGGGCAGCGCAGTGCCTCCTCCAGGGTTTCGGCCATCTCCCAGTCGGCGTCGGTCTCGGTGCGGTGCACAGTGACGGTGGCGGCGACGCGCAGGGCTCCCTTGCCGCCGGCGGCCGGGATCTCGCCGTAGGAGGTGACGCTGTAGAGGACGGAGTGCGGCAGGGTGCCCGCCTCCCAGGTGCAGTCGGCGTCGAGGACCGGCCAGGAGCCGGGGTCGCTGAGGAACGGGCTGCGCTTGACGTAGTCGGGGCCCCAGTCGTCCGGCCCCGCCACGATGGCGAGCGCCATCCGTTTCGCGTCGGCCGTGGTGCGCGGGGCCTTCTTCGGGTCCGGGGTGAAGGCGGACCCGGTCGGGGCCGGGGACGAGGTCCCGGACGCGCTCGCGCCCGGTGTTCTCCGGGGTGGTTTCCCGTCGTCCCCGCCGCCTCCCGACGAACAGCCCGCCAGGAGTGCCACGCCCGCCGCCAGCACGGCACCGGTGCGCAGCGTCCTTCCGTACGCGTCCCTCACGATCCCCCCACGGTCGCTCACACGATCCCCCGCCCGGTGAAGGAGATCGTACGGCTCCGCGGCCCAACTCGGCGGGTCTACAACGTCATTGGGACGCTTCGCGCACGGTGTCGTAACGCGTGCGCGCCTCCTCGACGGCCTGGACCCGGCGTTCGGTCCAGCGGGCGAGCTCCCAGACCTGGCGGGCGGCCTCCTCGCCGAGGGGGGTGAGGCCGTAGTCGACGCGGGGCGGGATGACGGGCTTGGCGTCGCGGTGGACGAAGCCGTCGCGCTCCAGGGTCCGGAGGGTCTGGGCCAGCATCTTCTCGCTGACGCCGCCGATCGTGCGGCGCAGCTCGCTGAAGCGGTACGAGCGCTCCAGGAGGGCCGCGAGGACGAGGACGCCCCAGCGGCTGGTGACGTGCTCCAGGACGAGGCGCGAGGGGCACATCGGCTCGTTCACGTTCGGCGGCTTGCTTACTCCCATGCCAGTACCTTACTTCAAAGTGGGTACTTTCGAATGGTTAGCGCACGCCGTACGGTGAGTGCAGCACGGTGAGCGCACCGGCCACCGCACCCCACGGGAAGAAGGAAGCACCATGAGCATCGTCGTCACCGGAGCCACCGGACAGCTCGGCCGTCTCGTCGTCGACGCCCTCCTCGCCGCGGCCCCCGCCGAGCCCGTCGTCGCCGTCGTCCGCGACAAGGCGAAGGCCGCCGACCTCGCGGAGCGCGGCGTCGAGCTGCGGATCGCCGACTACGACCGGCCGGAGACCCTGGCGGAGGCCTTCGAGTCCGGCGACCGGGTGCTCCTGATCTCGGGCAGCGAGGTCGGGCGGCGCGTCGCGCAGCACGCCGCCGTGATCGACGCGGCCGAGGCGGCGGGCGTGGCCCAGCTCGCGTACACCGGCATCCTCGGCGGCCCGGAGGCCGACTTCGCGCTCGCCGACGAGCACAGGGCGACCGAGGAGCTGATCCTCGCGTCCGGCCTGCCGTACACCTTCCTCCGCAACGGCTGGTACTCCGAGAACTACACGGCCCACCTCGCCCCGGTCCTGGCCCACGGCGCCGTCGTCGCCAACGCCGGCGAGGGCCGGATCGCCTCCGCCTCCCGCGCCGACTACGCCGCCGCCGCGGCCGCCGTCCTGACCGGTCCGGCCGAGGAGCACCGCAACAGGGCGTACGAGCTGAGCGGCGACACCGCCTGGTCCCTCGCCGAGTACGCGGCCGAGGTCGCCGCCCAGACCGGCCGGGAGATCACGTACAGCGACGTGCCCGCCGCGACCCACCTGGAGGTCCTCACCGGCGCCGGGGTCCCGGAGGCCTTCGCCGAGATCCTCGTCGACGTCGACCGGGCCGTGGAGCGCGGGGCGCTCGCCCGCCGGAACGGCGACCTGGCCCGGCTGATCGGCCGTCCGACCACCCCCGTCGCCGAGTCGATCAGGGAAGCGCTCGCCGCCTCCTGAAGCCGTCATGACCGTATAGCGGTACGGACATGACAACCCACCCCGTGCGGCGCTACCTTCGACAGGACAGCGCGGCACAGGGCGGGAGGTCCGGCGTGAAGACGGAGAACGAGGGACGAGCGGGACTGCTCTACGGGGTCGGTGCCTACGGCATGTGGGGGCTGGTCCCGCTCTTCTGGCCCCTCCTCAAGCCCGCCGGGGCCGTCGAGATCCTCGCCCACCGGATGGTGTGGTCCCTGGTCTTCGTCGGCGTCGCCCTGCTCGCGCTGCGCCGCTGGGGCTGGGTGTCCGAGCTCGTGCGCAGCCCGCGCAAGCTCGGCCTGATCACCGTCGCCGCCACCGTCATCACCGTGAACTGGGGCCTCTACATCTGGTCCGTGAACACGGGCCACGTCGTCGAGGCCTCCCTCGGCTACTTCATCAATCCGCTCGTCACCATCGCCCTCGGCGTCCTCGTCCTCAAGGAGCGGCTGCGCCCCGCGCAGTGGGCGGCGGTCGGCGTCGGCCTCTCGGCCGTGCTCGTCCTGGCCGTCGGGTACGGGCGGCCGCCGTGGATCTCGCTCACCCTCGCGTTCTCCTTCGCCGCCTACGGCCTGGTGAAGAAGAAGGTCAACCTCGGCGGCCTGGAGTCGCTCGCCGCCGAGACCGCCGTCCAGTTCCTGCCCGCCCTCGGCTACCTCGTCTGGCTCGGGACCCGGGGCACCCTGGCCTTCGGCGCCCACGGCGCCGGCCACACGGCGCTGCTCGCCGCCACCGGCCTCGTCACGGCGGTCCCCCTGGTCTGCTTCGGGGCGGCGGCGATCCGCGTACCGCTGTCCACGCTCGGACTGCTCCAGTACCTCGCGCCGACCTTCCAGTTCCTGCTCGGGGTCGTCTACTTCCACGAGGAGATGCCGCCGGAGCGCTGGGCCGGCTTCTCCCTCGTCTGGCTGGCACTGACGCTCCTCACCTGGGACGCGCTCCGGACGGCCCGGAAGAGCCGGGCCGCGGTCGAGGCGGCGGCCTCCGCCGCCCGTGCGGAGACGGCTCTCGCGGAGGCCGGTCGCGAGGCCGGGGCGGCGCCGGTCTCCACCCCCTCGGCCCGGCCCGGACGCTGACGGGGGGGTGGGGCCACGCGCGCGGCGGGTCCCGCGAGCCGCCCGTGGGCCCGATGGGGGGACGGCGGTCACCCGCCCAGCAGGCCGTGCTCCCGGATCAGCCAGCAGACCGCCGTCAGGCGGAGGGTCGCGAAGTCGTGGCCGACGGGCTCGGTCCAGTCGGCCTCGGAGAGCCGGTCGGTGAACCCGAGGACGTAGTCGGCCAGCTCCTCCCGACGGACGGTCCGGCCCTCCGGCCCCCGCTGGGCCGGGATCAGCGCGTCGCACACGGCCGCCGCGTGCTGGTCGACGGCGGCCACGAGTCCCGGCTCGAAGGAGAACTCCGAGAGCCGGGGCATGTACGTGGCGGCGACGTCGATCAACGGGCTGCCGGGCAAAGCGTCCATCCCTCCAGATTAGGGGCGTGCCGAAGGGCGCAGACCGTGACGTTCCTCGCAGCCTCCGGCCCCGGCACCCCCGGGACGGTCGGAAATCCGGTGGCCCCGCCCGGCGGTCGCCCCGCACCCTGAGGCGCATGGAAGAACCGAAGTACCGGATCCGCGCGGTCCACACCGGGCGCACGGTCACCGTCTACCAGGCGTACCGGCCCGAGATCGGACTGGCCGCCGCCCGCGACGGCCGTTTCCCGGCGGTCTGGAAGCGGGACCGGATGACGTGGATCAAGCCGTCGTTCCTGTGGATGATGTACCGCTCCGGCTGGGGGAGGAAGGAGGGCCAGGAGACCGTCCTCGCCGTGGAGATCACCCGCGAGGGCTTCGAGTGGGCCCTGCGCAACGCCTGCCTCTCCCACTACGAGCGCGGCTTCCACACCGACCAGGCCTCCTGGAAGCGGCAGCTGCGGCAGTCGCCGGCCCGGGTCCAGTGGGACCCCGAGCGCGACCCGCACCTGCGGCCCCTCCCGTACCGCTCGCTCCAGCTCGGCCTGGCGGACGAGGCGACCCGCCGGTACGCGGACGAGTGGACCGTCTCCGTCACCGACGTGACCGCGCTGGCCCACGAGGTCCACGCCCTGGTCAGGACCGGCGACCTGGAGGCCGTCGGCCGACTGCTCCCCCGGGAGGAGCCCTACCCGGAGCCGGAGGGCCTGCTGGACCACCTGAGGGCTCCGGCGCGGGCCCGGTCCTGAGTTCAGGCCCCGGCCGCGGCTCCGGTCCCGGATCCGGCTCCGGCTCCGGCTCCCGCGACGCCGAAGTTGAAGTCGCCGGTGCCGAGCATCCCGTAGAGCCGCAGCCACAGGGGCAGGAGCTGCTCGGTGGCGCGGGCACTCGTCAGGTCGCCGAGGTCGATGATCCGGTCGGCGGCCCAGCCGAAGGAGGCGAGCAGTTCGGCGACCACGGCCTTCGCGTCCTCGTCGTCGCCGCTGAGGAAGACGTTGTGGTGGCCGGGGACCCGGCCGGGCTCGACCATGACGGTGTTGGTCATGGTGTTGAGCGTCTTGACGACGCGGGCCTCCGGGAAGGCGCCCTGGAGCTGCTCGGCGACGCTCCTGCCGTCGGGCAGGCCGACCTTGGGCGGGAAGCCCTCCGAGAAGTCGAGGGCGTTGGACACGTCGACCAGGACCTTGCCGCGCAGGTTCTCGGCGCCCGCGGCCTGCAGGACGGCGAGGGAGACCAGCCCGCCGGTCGCGTTGACGACCAGCTCGGCGGGGCCGGCGGCGTCGGCGAAGGTGCCGTGCGTCCCGCCGTGCTCCCCCGCCCACGTGGTGGCCTCGGCGTTGTCCGCCGTACGGGACCCCATGGCCACCTCGTGCCCGAGGGAGACCAGCTTGGTGGCGAGCCGGCGCCCGACCTCGCCGGTTCCCAGTACGGCGATCTTCATGTGCGCGTGCTCCTTCGGGGCGGCGAGTCGAGGGAGCCCGACCCTAATGCCTGGACGCGCCCCTCCGGTCGTCCCGCACCGATCCGTCCGCACTCAATTCGCGCCACCGGCCGAAAATCGGATGCCCCGGCGTACGGCGCGTGCGGCTGCTCCGACGACTTCTGCCAGGGCCTGCGCACCTCGGGCCACCGGCCGGGCGCCCCCTGCGGCGAAGGCCACCGCCGTCTGCCGCCGGCCGCCGAGACGGGGATGCCCGACCTCGACGTCGTCCACGGCCGGATCTGTTGCGTCGGGATCATCGACCGTCCGGCCATGATCCGGCGTGACCTGTGAGGAAGCGGCACATCACGTTCCGGCGCCGCCGTCCGGTGAGCGAACACACCTGACCGGTTTCCGCTCTTGACGCGGAGTCAAATTCTCACTGAACATTCAGCACGCACAACAGAACAAACGAACACCGCACATGCACTCGTACAGCTCCAGCCGCCTCGTGGCACCCACGCCCGGGGCGTCTCGCACGTTCCGTCCCATCCCCGTTCGGAATCCGGAGCCCCCACATGAACCTCTCCGTGCCCAGACGCGCCACCGCGGCCGCCGCACTCGCGGCGCTCGCCCTCGCCGGCCTCACCGGCACCAGCGCCTCCGCCAGCCCTGCCGCGGCCGTCGCCGCGCCCGACATCTCCCTCGCCAACGTCAAGCAGCACTTGACGGACCTCCAGTCGATCGCCACCGCCAACGGCGGCAACCGCGCCCACGGCCGCACCGGCTACAAGGCCTCGATCGACTTCGTGAAGGCGAAGCTGGACGCCGCCGGCTACACCACCACGCTCCAGCAGTTCAGCTACAACGGCGCCACCGGCTACAACCTGATAGCCGACTGGCCGGGCGGCGACCCGAACCAGGTGATCATGTCCGGCTCGCACCTCGACTCGGTCACCGCGGGCCCCGGCATCAACGACAACGGCTCCGGATCCGCCGCGATCCTGGAGACCGCGCTCGCCGTCTCCCGCGCCCAGCTCCAGCCGACGAAGCACCTGCGCTTCGGCTGGTGGGGCGCCGAGGAGCTCGGGCTCGTCGGCTCGAAGTACTACGTCAACAACCTGCCCAGCACCGAGCGTTCGAAGATCAGCGGCTATCTGAACTTCGACATGATCGGCTCGCCCAACCCGGGCTACTTCGTCTACGACGACGACCCGACGATCGAGCAGACCTTCAAGGACTACTACGCCGGACTCGGCATCCCCACCGAGATCGAGACCGAGGGCGACGGCCGCTCGGACCACGCGCCCTTCAAGAACGTGGGCATACCGGTCGGCGGCCTCTTCTCCGGGGCCGACTACACCAAGACGTCGGCGCAGGCGCAGAAGTGGGGCGGGACGGCCGGGCAGGCCTTCGACCGCTGCTACCACTCGTCCTGCGACACCACGGCGAACATCAACGACACCGCCCTGGACCGGAACGCGGACGCCATCGCGTACGCGGTCTGGAACCTGTCCACGGGGACGACGACCCCGCCGACCGGCACGGTCTTCGAGAACACCGCGGACGTCTCCATCCCGGACAACGGCGCCGCGGTGACCTCCTCGGTCACCGTCAGCGGCGTCGCGGGCAACGCGCCCTCGACCCTCAAGGTCGGCGTGAACATCGTCCACACCTACATCGGTGACCTGGTCGTCGACCTGATCGCCCCCGACGGCTCCGTCTACAGCCTGAGCAACCGTGCCGGCGGCAGCACCGACAACATCAACACCACGTACACCGTGAACGCCTCCACCGAGGTCGCCAACGGCGTCTGGAAGCTCCGCGTCCAGGACAAGGCCGGCGCGGACACCGGCTACATCAACAGCTTCAAGCTGACCTTCCCGTAAGCCGCAGAACTCCCGGGCGGGTCGGTGAACATCGCCCCCGACCCGCCCGGGGTCCCAACCGCCGGGTCACTTGCCGGCGTTCGCCGCCTCCACGAGCGCGTCCTTCGTCACCGCGCCGACGTAGACCTTGCCGTCGTCGGTGAGGAGCGCGTTCACGAGCTTCGTCTTGAAGACGGTGCCCGAGCCGAACTTCCCGGTCACCTTGTCGCCGAAGGAGTCCAGGAATCCCTGGATCTCCTTCGGCGCCTCGTCGGTCTTGGGCGCCGGCGCGCCCGTGTCGAGCTTCGCGATCGTCGTCCAGCCCTCACCGATGACGTCCGGGCCCTCCCCGGAGCCGGAGCCTCCGAAGGCCTTCCCGAGGCCGGGGAGACCGCCCTCGAAGCCCTCGGGCAGCCCGCCCCCGAAGTCGCCGTGCTCGCCGTGCTCGCCGTGCTCCGCGGCCTCCTCCGCCGCTCCCTCCGTCACCTTCGCGCCCTTCGGCGCCGTGAAGGCGAACTCGGAGGCGGCCGGCTTCGCGAAGTCGACCTTCGTGAAGCCCGCGTCGACGACCGGCTTGCCGCCCTCGACCGAGGCGAGGGTGAACTTCAGCGGGGTGCCGTTCGCCGCGTCCACCGCGATCTTCACCGACTCGACCGTCGAACCGGTCTGCTTCGGCCTGATCACCAGCTGGTACGCGTCCCGGCCGGCCACCTTCGCCGTCCCGTCGACCGTGATCGAGGTGGTGTCGCCCGCGGCCTTCAGGACCTCGTCGGCGAGCTCCTTGGGCGTGCCGGGGAGCTCCTGCTCCTTCTCGGGGGCGCCGGACGCGCCCTTCTCGTGGAAGGCCTCGTTCGACTTGCTGTCGTAGGCCCAGACGTCGTCGCCGTTGTGGATCAGGCTGTACTCGTCGGAGCCGTCGAGCAGGGTGAGCTTCTGGCGCTCGGGGCCGTCGGCCGCCACGCGCAGGGTGTGGGTGCCCGAGACGAGCTCGGTGAGCTTCTCGGACGGGTCGGCCGAACCGGAGCCCGCGCCGCCGCCCAGGCCCCCGAGGCCGGACGCCAGGCCGTCGAGGGACGGCAGCCCCAGGTCGGTGGAGATCTTGAAGGTGCCGGACAGCGTCCGGGTGTCCGAGGCGGCGATCTTCTCGATGAGCTGCTGGGCCGTGATCTCGGGCAGGTCGGGGTCTCCGGACGCCGCCAGCGCCGGGACGAGTCCGATGGTCGCCGCGGCCACTCCTGCCACCGCGACCGGGACGATGAACCGGCTCGCCTTACGGGTCTCTGCCATGGTCTCCGCTACCTCCGTTGTCGATGGATCCATTCCATCAACCCGGAGCCCCGGAATCGTCAGCCCCCGGGATCAACCTCACGTACTGCTTCGGGATGACCCGACCCCGAGAAGAGCTAGCCCGCGCGGTGGACCACGGCGTCGCACATCTCCGCCAGGGCCGCCTTCGCGTACCCGTCGGGCAGCGGCGCGAGCATCGCGCGCGCCTCCTCGGCGTACCGCACGGTGTCCCGGCGGGCCTGCTCCAGGGCGGGGTGGGCGCGCAGCCGGCGCAGGGCCTCGGCGTGCCGCTCGTCGTCGCCGAGGTCGCCGTCGATCAGGGCGACGAGCTCCAGGTCCTCCGGGCGCCCGTGGGCGGCCGCGGCGGCCCGCAGGTGGAGGACGGGGAGGGTCGGGATGCCCTCGCGGAGGTCGGTGCCGGGGGTCTTGCCGGACTCGTGGGAGTCGGAGGCGATGTCGAGGACGTCGTCGGCGAGCTGGAAGGCGACGCCGAGCCGCTCGCCGTACTGGGTGAGGGTGTCGACGACGCTGTCGTCGGCGCCGGACATCATGGCGCCGAAGCGGCAGGAGACGGCGACGAGGGAGCCGGTCTTGCCGCCGAGGACGTCGAGGTAGTGCTCGACGGGGTCGCGGCCGTCCATCGGGCCGGCCGTCTCCAGGATCTGGCCGGTCACGAGCCGCTCGAACGCCTCGGACTGGATGCGTACGGCCTCGGGGCCGAGGTCCGCGAGCGTGTGCGAGGCGCGGGCGAAGAGGAAGTCACCCGTGAGGACGGCGATCGAGTTGCCCCAGCGGGCGTTGGCGCTGTCGACGCCGCGCCGGACGTCGGCCTCGTCCATGACGTCGTCGTGGTAGAGCGTGGCCAGGTGGGTGAGCTCGACGACGACGGCGGAGGGCACGACGCCCGGTGCGTAGGGGTCGCCGAACTGGGCGGCGAGCATCACGAGCAGGGGGCGGAACCGCTTCCCCCCGGCCAGGACGAGGTGCTGCGCGGCCTCCGTGATGAAGGGGACATCGCTCTTGGTGGCGTCCAGGAGGCCCGCCTCCACAGCCGCCAAACCGGTCTGGACATCGGCCTCAAGAGCCTGGTCCCGCACGCTAAGACCGAACGGCCCGACGACGGTCACGAGGGGGTCTCCTGTCTGCTGACGCCTGCTGACGCTGTCCGGACCGCACACCGATCACTCGGATTGTCGATGTGTCGGTCCATTCACTCAAGCCAGCGTATCCGGTCACGTTTCGATCACTGTGGGCGCCTTCCCGTCACCCCCGGTATGTTCGCGATCGGCTCATACGACCAGGAGTGGGCGTTTCGCCCCGAACGGTGATCGACGCCGATGCGAACGGCGAGCGGCGCCCCGGTACGACGGATCCCCCGCACGGCGGCCCCGGCGCGGCCGTACGGGGGATCCCAGGCGGTGCTACGCGTCGGCGCCGGCCTTGCGGCGGCGGGCGACGACCAGCGCGCCGGCGCCCAGGGCGACGGCCCCGGCGGCGGCGAGGCCGAGCGGCAGGGTGTCGTTCGCACCGGTGGCGGCGAGGGTGCCGGTCACGGGGGTGGCGGACGAGCCGCCCTGCTGGGTGGTGTTCGCGTTGCCGGTGGTGACGGTCGGCGCCGGGGTCGGCGTCGCGGTCTCCGTCGGCTTCGGCTTCGGCTTGTCGCCCTTGTCGGCGGCGAGGACGGAGAAGTTCAGGTCGTCGTACTGCTCTCCGATGCCGCAGCTGCCGTCGTCGTTCGTGTACTCGCCGTAGGCGAAGAGCGCGCCCTTGCCGGCGGGGGCCTTGGCGTCGACCGTGAGCCGCAGCTTCACGTCGTAGCTGGCGCCCTTGGCGAGCTTGCCGACCTCGAGGTAATCGAACTTCTCGGTGATCGGCGTCCACTCCAGGACGTCGGGGGAGGACCACTCGACGGGGATGGCGTACTTGGCGAAGTCCGTCTCCTCGTCGATGTCCGTGCCGGGCTCGGGGAGCCGCGTGGCGTTCGCGAAGGCGTTGACGCCTTCCAGGGCGCGGTCGGAGGTGTTCGTGACCCGCAGCGTGAAGACGGTGGGCACACCGGCGGTGACCGTCTCGGGACCGCTCAGCGCGACCTTGACGGAACGGTCCTCCTTGCACTCCCCCCCGATCTCCTCGTAGAAGGCGAGCTCCTCCTTGGCCTCGTCGAGCTTCTCCCCGGCGGCCTTCTTCACCTTCTTGGCGAGTTCCAGCACCCGGAACGCCTGCACGCGCGCGTCGTCCAGAGCGGTGGAAGCCGCCTTGGCCTTCGTGTCGGCGGCGGTCTTCGCGAGGGCGGCCTCGTCAGCCACCGTCTGCGCCGCGGTGACGGCGGCGGCGGCGTCCGCCTTCTCCTGGTCGGTGGCGTCGGGCCGGTCCTTCACGGCCTGCTCGTCCTGCTTCGCCTTGGCGAGCGCCTCGTCGGCGGCCGTCTTCTTGGCAGCGGCTTCGCCGGCGGCCTTCTTCGCCTCGGCGGCGGCGACCGCCAGCGGGTGGTCGGCCTTGGTGAGGGCCTCGACGTCGCCCTCGGCCTCGGCCAGCTCGACGACGGCCTCGTCGTACTCCTTCTGCGCGAGCGCGACCGCGGCCTTGAGCTCCTCGAGCGACGGCATGTCCTCGTCGGGGTCCTCCTCGCCCGAGGCGGGCTTCTGCGGCGACGCGGTCGACGGCTTGGTGTCGGCGAACGCCGGCGCGGCCGAGAGGAACACGACCGGGGTGGTCACGGCGGCGGCCACGGCGGTCGCCAGGATGCGGCGGATCTTCACGTTGTGGACCTTTTCCTGGTCAGAGAGAAAGACTGCGAAGAAGGGTGGCGGGCGCGCGCCAGCGGCTACTTCACGCGGCACGGCACCCGGCATGATCGTAGGGCGGGCAGGGGCTCCCCGGGAGCCCTGTTTCCGCAGCTCGCGCGGGCGTTCCGGGACCGCCCGGGACACAAACGGCGCGAATGCGGGCAGTTGCCCACGGAGGCCGCGCTTTCTGTGTGATCCATGTCATCAGCGCCCGGCGGCCCGCCCCGTAACGTGTCCCCCACACACGTGGAAAGCGAGGCACGCACCGATGTCCGAGCACAGCCCGCTCGATCTGGCCGAGGGCGATCCCTTCGGCCCGCACAACCTCCCGTACGGCGTCTTCTCCACCGCCGACGAGCCCGGACGCCGCCGGCTCGGCGTCCGCATCGGCGGGCACGTCCTGGACGCGGGCGCCGCGGCGCACGCGCTCGGCTCCCCGTACGCGGCGCTGCTCGCGCAGCCCGGCCTCAACCCGCTGCTCGCGGCCGGGCGGACCGTCTGGCGCGACGTGCGCCGGGCGCTGACGGCCTGGGTGACGGTGCCCGCGCACCGGGCGGACATCGAGCCGCTGCTGCACCCGCTGGACGCGGTGACGCTGCACCTGCCGTACGAGGTCGCGGACTACGTCGACTTCTACGCGAGCGAGCACCACGCGACGAACGTGGGCCGCATCTTCCGTCCGGACGGCGACGCGCTCACACCCAACTGGAAGCACCTGCCGATCGGTTACCACGGTCGCGCGGGCACGGTCGTGGTCTCCGGCACCGATGTCGTACGCCCCTCCGGGCAGCGCAAGGCCCCGTCGGACCCGGCGCCGGTCTTCGGCCCTTCCGTGAAGCTGGACATCGAGGCGGAGGTCGGCTTCCTGGTCGGCACCCCGTCGGAGCTCGGCCGGCCCGTCCCGCTCTCCGACTTCCGGGAGCACGTCTTCGGCCTGACGCTGCTCAACGACTGGTCGGCGCGGGACGTGCAGGCCTGGGAGTACGTGCCACTGGGCCCGTTCCTCGGCAAGTCGTTCCAGACCTCGGTGTCGGCGTGGGTGACGCCCCTGGAGGCCCTGGACGCGGCAAGGACCGCGCCGCCCGCGCGGGACTTCCCCCTCCTCCCGTACCTGGACGACGCGGCCGAGGAGGAGCCGGGCGGCTTCGACCTGCGGATCTCCGTGGAGATCAACGGCGAGGTGGTGGCCGAGCCGCCGTTCTCCTCCATGTACTGGACGGCGGCCCAGCAGCTCGCCCACATGACGGTGAACGGCGCCTCGCTCCGCACCGGCGACCTGTACGGCTCCGGCACGGTCTCCGGGCCCGAGGTGAACCAGCGCGGCTCGCTCCTGGAGCTCACCTGGAACGGCCGCGACGCCCTCGATCTGCCGGGCGGCAAGCGGACGTTCCTGGAGGACGGCGACGAGGTCGTCCTCACGGCCTGGGCCCCGGGCCCGGACGGCACCCGGGTCGCCCTCGGCGAGGTCCGCGGCCGGATCGTCCCCTCGGCCTGAGCCTCAGGCCCTCCGCCACAGGGCGGGGACGTTCGGCGGCTCCCAGCCGGCCTGGGCCGTGTGCGCCTGGAGGCACACGTAGCCCGGGCCGCCGTAGGTGACGGCGTCCCCCGCCCGGTAGGCGGTCCCGGCGGCCCAGGTCCCGCCGGGGACCCCGGTGGGCGTCGGTGTCGGCGTCGGGCCGGGGCCCTGCGGGACGTTCAGGACGAAGTCGAAGGCGGCCTCCTTCGCGGTGCCGGCGTCCCGGACGGTCATGAGGAGCCGGGGGTCGAAGATCGAGTCGGTGTTGTTCCGCGGCTCGCCCGGGAAGTACAGCTGCGTGGTGAGCACCGGCCGCCCCGGCGCCTGGAGCTTCACGTGGAGGTGACGGGTGCGGCCCGGGTAGAGGCCGGGCACGATCGTGGTCAGCGCGAAGGCGCCGGCGGCGTCGGTGAACTGGTGGCCGCGGAAGCGGAAGCCGGTGTTGTCGTAGGCGCCGTTGACGTCCGCCTGCCAGAAGTCCAGCAGGACGCCCGGTATCGGACGGCAGGCGAGCCCGAAGACGTAGCCGCTGACGGTGAGCCGGACACCGGTGGTGCCGGCCTCCAGGAGGCTGGTCCGCAGCGGGGAGTTCGGCTTGAAGTACGGCCCCTCCGTCTGCTCCGGGGTGGGGTCGTCGCCGTCGTCGCACTCCGGGGTGAGCGCGGGCGCCGCCTCTCCCGCGGTCACGGTACGGGCGAGCGCCGGGACGCCCATGAGGACGGCGGGCGCCGCCATTCCGGCGGCGAGCGCGGCGCGCAGCACGGTCTTGCGGGTGGGGTGTCCGGCGGCGGTCTCGTTGTCCATGCCTGCTCCTCTGCGGGGGGCCTGGGGGGATGGCAACGAACCTAGGCGTGCGGGCCGCCGGCTTCGATGGACGGATCTCGGCGGTCGTGGTGTTTTCGGAAGTCCCCCGGGGTCCGTCCGGTCTCCCTGCGGAAGAAGCGGCAGAAGTACGCGGGATCCGCGAAGCCGACCCGGGACGCGACCTGCCGTACCGACAGCCCGGTGCCGACGAGGAGACGTTGGGCCTCGCGGGTGCGGGCCTCCCGCAGGAGTGCGGCGGGGGTGCGGCCGGTGGCGGCCCGGACGGCCTCGGCGAGGTGGCCGGGGCTGACCCCGAGCCGCTCGGCGCACTCCCGTACGGACGGCCCCTCGGCCCCGGCCCGCCCGGCGAGCCGGACGAACTCCTCGGCGACCCCCCGCGCGGGCGCGGGCCGGGCGGCGGCTCCGGGCAGCCGGGCGGCCCGCACCAGGAGCACGTGGAGCAGGGAGCGCAGCACCCCGGCGAATCCGTCGGCCCCGCACCGGTACTCCTCGGCGAGCTCCGCCATCAGCAGCGAGGTCCGCTCGTGGGAGGCGTCGTCGAGCCCCACCCAGGGCCGCTCGCCGAGCCGCCGCAGCAGGCTCTCGTCACCGGCGCCGCCGAGCAGGAACTCGGGCGTGAACAGCACGAGCGAGCCCTCCAGGCCCCGCACGCCCTCCCAGTGGTGCACCTGCCCGGGCAGGATCACCCCCAGGTGCGGCGGCCGCACCTCGTACCGCTCGGCATCGAGCACGTGCGCGCCGCTCCCCTCCACGACGTGCACGATCTCGTAGAAGGTGTGCCGGTGCGGGAACGCGGCCCGCGACATCGGCCCCATGGCGTCGAAGCCGCCCGCCGCGAAGGGCACCTCCCCCGGCGCCCGCACCTCCAGCCGGTGGACGGGCGGCTCCCCACCCCGGGGGGCGAGGCAGGGAGCCCCCGGTAAGACCGTCGTCCCGCGCATCGCCCGCCTCCTCGCCTGGTACAGACCATTCGGTCGTCCACGATGCCACGCGGCGCGTGCCGTGTCAGGAACGCGAAGGGCCCGGCTCGCCCCCGAGCCGGGCCCTCACGCGTGCCGTCCGGGCTACCGGGCGAACACGCTCGCCTGGTTCGCCAGGTCCAGGAAGTACTGCGGGGCGAGGCCGAGGACCAGGGTGACCGCGACGCCCGCCGTGATCGTGACGCTCGTCAGGAACGAGGGCACGGCGACCGTGGGGCCGTCCGCCTTCGGCTCGCTGAAGAACATGAGCACGATGACCCGGATGTAGAAGAACGCGGCGATCGCCGAGGAGATCACACCGACCACCACGAGGCCGCCCGCGCCGCCGTCCGCCGCCGCCTTGAAGACCGCGAACTTCCCGGAGAAGCCCGAGGTCAGCGGGATGCCGGCGAAGGCGAGGAGGAAGACCGCGAAGACGGCCGCGACCAGGGGCGAACGACGGCCCAGACCCGCCCACTTGGACAGGTGGGTGGCCTCGCCGCCGGCGTCCCGGACCAGGGTGACGACGGCGAACGCGCCGATCGTCACGAAGGAGTACGCCCCCAGGTAGAAGAGGACGGACGAGATCCCGCTCGGGGTCGCCGCGATGACGCCCGCCAGCAGGAAGCCCGCGTGCGCGATCGACGAGTAGGCGAGGAGCCGCTTGATGTCGGTCTGGGTGATGGCGACGATCGCACCGCCCAGCATGGTGACGATGGCGACGCCCCACATGACCGGGCGCCAGTCCCAGGTGAGCCCCGGGAGCACCACGTACAGCAGGCGGAGCAGCGCGCCGAACGCGGCGACCTTGGTCGCGGCGGCCATGAAGCCGGTGACCGGCGTCGGGGCGCCCTGGTAGACGTCCGGGGTCCACATGTGGAACGGCACGGCGCCGACCTTGAAGAGGAGCCCCATCAGGACCATGGCGAAGCCGATGAGCAGCAGCGCGTCGTTGCCCATGGTGTCGGCGAGCGCCGGGTCGACGGAGCCGATGGAGCCGTCGACGACGCGGGCGATCGTGGCGTACGAGACGGAGCCCGCGTAGCCGTAGAGCAGGGCGATCCCGAAGAGCAGGAAGGCCGAGGAGAAGGCGCCGAGCAGGAAGTACTTGACGGCCGCCTCCTGCGACATCAGCCGCTTGCGGCGGGCGACGGCGCAGAGCAGGTACAGCGGGAGGGAGAAGACCTCCAGGGCGACGAAGAGCGTCAGGAGGTCGTTGGCGGCCGGGAAGACCAGCATGCCGGAGATCGCGAAGAGCGCGAGCGGGAAGACCTCGGTGGTGGTGAACCCGGCCTTGACGGCGGCCTTCTCCTGGTCGCTGCCGGGGACGGCCGCGGCCTCGGCGGCGAAGGAGTCGACCCTGTGGCCGTGGTCGGCCGGGTCGAGCCTGCGCTCGGCGAAGGTGAAGACCGCCACGACGGAGGCGAGGAGGATGGTGCCCTGGAGGAAGAGGGCGGGTCCGTCGACGGCGATGGCCCCCATGGCCGCGATGTGGGCCTTGGTGGAGCCGTAACCGCCCGCCGCCAGACCGACGACGGCGGCGAAGGCGGCGGCGAGCGCGAGGACGGACAGGAAGACCTGACTGTGGTAGCGGGCCTTGCGGGGCACGAAGGCCTCGACGAGGACGCTGACGAGCGCGGCGCCGAGCACCACGAGCACGGGCGAGAGCTGCGTGTACTCGATGTGGGGCGCCGGGATCTTGTCCAGCGGCTCGGCAGCTGTCGTCCACAAGCTGTGGACAGCCATGGAACTCACTTGGCCGCCTCCACGTTCTGAATCTGGGGCCGGGGGTCCTTCTGCTGGACGTCGGACATGGTGTGCCGGACGGCCGGGTCGACGACGTCCGTCAGCGGCTTCGGGAAGACCCCGAGGAAGATCAGGACGGCGATCAGCGGGACGACCACGGCCAGCTCGCGCGCCCGCAGGTCGGGCAGCGCCCGCACCTCCTCCTTCACCGGCCCGGTCATCGTCCGCTGGTACAGGACGAGGGTGTAGAGCGCGGCGAGGACGATGCCGGTGGTGGCGATGATCCCGGCCACCGGGTACCGGGCGAAGGTGCCGACGAGCACCAGGAACTCACTGACGAACGGGGCGAGTCCGGGCAGCGACAGGGTCGCGAGGCCGCCGATCAGGAAGGTGCCGGCGAGCACCGGGGCGACCTTCTGCACGCCGCCGTAGTCGGCGATGAGCCGCGAGCCGCG
Source organism: Streptomyces sp. NPDC107498 (assembly GCF_055582805.1). Classification (NCBI taxonomy): domain Bacteria; kingdom Bacillati; phylum Actinomycetota; class Actinomycetes; order Kitasatosporales; family Streptomycetaceae; genus Streptomyces; species Streptomyces sp. NPDC107498. The sequence continues at coordinate 266,887 of NZ_JBVJPE010000005.1, forward strand.
CCGGGAGATCAGGAAGCCGGCGACGAGCATGAGCGCGGCCGTGGAGACGCCGTGGTTGACCATGTAGAGCGTGGCGCCGGACTGGCCCTGGCTGGTCATCGCGAAGATGCCCAGGATGATGAAGCCGAAGTGCGAGATCGAGGCGTAGGCGACCAGGCGCTTGATGTCCCGCTGGCCGACCGCGACCAGCGCGCCGTAGACGATGCTGACGAGGGCGAGGACGACGATCGCGGGGGTGGCCCACTTCGACGCCTCGGGGAAGAGCCCGAGGCAGAAGCGGAGCATCGCGAAGGTGCCGACCTTGTCGACGACGGCGGTGATGAGGACGGCGACCGGGGCGGTGGCCTCCCCCATCGCGTTCGGCAGCCAGGTGTGCAGCGGCCAGAGCGGCGCCTTCACGGCGAAGGCGAAGAAGAAGCCGAGGAACAGCCACCGCTCGGTGCTGGTCGCCATCTCCAGCGAGCCGTTCGCCCGGGCCGCCGTGATCTCCGTCAGGGAGAAGTTCCCCGCGACCACGTAGAGGCCGATGACCGCGGCCAGCATGATCAGTCCGCCGACGAGGTTGTAGAGGAGGAACTTGACCGCCGCGTAGGAGCGCTGGGCCGCCGCGTTCTCGTCGGAGCCGCTGTGGGCGCGGTCGCCGAAGCCGCCGATGAGGAAGTACATCGGGATGAGCATGGCTTCGAACAGGATGTAGAAGAGGAAGACGTCGGTGGCCTCGAAGGAGAGGATCACCATCGCCTCGACCATGAGAATCAGGGCGAAGAAGCCCTGCGTCGGCCGCCACCGCTTGGAGGAGGTCTCCAGCGGGTCGGCGTCGTGCCAGCCGGCCAGGATCACGAAGGGGATCAGCAGCGCGGTGAGCGCGATGAGCGCCACCCCGATGCCGTCGACGCCGAGTTCGTACCGGACGCCGAAGTCCTTGATCCAGGAGTACGACTCGACGAACTGGTAGCGGTCGCCGCCCGGCTCGAAGCCCGCGAAGACGACGGCGGCGAGGACGAGCGTGGCGAGCGAGACGAGCAGCGCCAGCCACTTGGCGGCGGTGCGGCGGGCGGCGGGGACGGCGGCGGTGAGGACCGCGCCGGCCGCCGGCAGCAGCGCCGTCGCCGTGAGGAGCGGGAAGCCCGCGTTGACCACTGGGGACATGGGAGTCACACCGCCCTCATCAGCAGGGTCGCGGCGATCAGCACCGCCGTACCTCCGAACATGGAGACCGCGTACGTGCGGGCGTAGCCGTTCTGGAGCTTGCGCAGCCGGCCGGAGAGTCCGCCGACGGCGGCCGCGGTGCCGTTGACGACGCCGTCGACCAGGCTGTGGTCGACGTAGACCAGCGAGCGGGTCAGGTGCGTGCCGCCGGTGACGAAGACGGCGTGGTTGAAGTCGTCCTGGAGCAGGTCGCGGCGGGCGGCCCGGGTGAGCAGCGAGCCGCGCGGGGCGACCACCGGGACGGGCCGGCGGCCGTACTGGAGGTACGCGAGGCCGACGCCGATCACCATGACGGCGACGGTGGCGGCGGTGACGGCGGCGGCGCTGACCGGGGAGTGGCCGTGCTCGAAGCCGGTGACCGGCTCCAGCCACTCGACGAATCCGGCGAACTCGAAGACGGCGCCTGCCGCGACCGAGCCGACGGCCAGCAGGATCATCGGGACGACCATGGACTTGGGCGACTCGTGCGGGTGGGGCATGGCGCCCGCCGCGTGCTCGGCGGCCGGCTCGGCGCTGGGCGCCTGGTCGGCGTCCGGCGCCGGCTGCCAGCGCTTCTCGCCGAAGAAGGTCATCAGCATCACGCGGGTCATGTAGTACGCGGTGATGGCGGCGCCGAGCAGGGTGACCGCGCCGAGGATCCAGCCCTCGGTGCCGCCCTTGGCGAAGGCCGCCTCGATGATCTTGTCCTTGGAGAAGAAGCCGGACAGGCCCGGGAAGCCGATGATCGCGAGGTAGCCGAGGCCGAAGGTGACGAACGTGACCGGCATGTACTTCCGCAGGCCGCCGTACTTCCGCATGTCGACCTCGTCGTTCATGCCGTGCATGACCGAACCGGCGCCGAGGAACAGCCCGGCCTTGAAGAAGCCGTGCGTCACCAGGTGCATGATCGCGAAGACGTAGCCGATGGGGCCGAGGCCGGCCGCCAGGATCATGTATCCGATCTGCGACATCGTCGAACCGGCGAGGGCCTTCTTGATGTCGTCCTTGGCGCAACCGACGATCGCACCGAAGAGGAGCGTGACCGCGCCGACCACGGTGACGACGAGCTGTGCGTCCGGCGCCGCGTTGAAGATGTCGGCGGAGCGGACGATCAGATAGACACCGGCGGTCACCATCGTGGCCGCGTGGATGAGGGCCGAGACCGGGGTCGGGCCCTCCATCGCGTCCCCGAGCCAGGACTGCAGCGGCACCTGGGCCGACTTGCCGCAGGCGGCGAGGAGCAGCATCAGGCCGATCGCGGTCAGCTTGCCCTCGGACGCCTGCCCGCTCGCCTCGAACACCGGCCCGAAGGCGAAGGTGCCGAAGGTGGTGAACATGATCATGATGGCGATCGAGAGGCCCATGTCGCCGACCCGGTTGACCAGGAAGGCCTTCTTCGCGGCGGTCGCCGCGGTGGGCTTGTGCTGCCAGAAGCCGATCAGGAGGTACGAGGCGAGGCCGACGCCCTCCCAGCCGAAGTACAGCAGCAGGTAGTTGTCGGCGAGGACGAGCAGGAGCATCGCCGCGACGAACAGGTTGAGGTAGCCGAAGAACCGGCGGCGGCGCTCGTCGTGCTCCATGTACCCGATGGAGTAGACGTGGATGAGCGTGCCGACCCCGGTGATCAGCAGGACGAAGGTCATCGACAACTGGTCGAGCTGGAAGGCCATGTCCGCCTGGAAGCCCTCGACGGGGATCCAGGTGAAGAGCCGCTGGTACAGGGCTCGGTCCTCGGCGCCCTTGCCGAGCATGTCGACGAAGAGCGCCAGGCCGATCACGAAGGAGACGGCCGCGAACAGCGTGCCGATCCAGTGCCCGGACCTGTCGAGCCGCCGCCCGCCGAGGAGCAGCACGGCCGCTCCGAGCAGGGGCGCCCCGATGAGCAGCGCAATGAGATTTTCCACGGTCAGCCCCTCACAGCTTCATCAGGCTGGCGTCGTCGACCGAGGCCGAGTGGCGGGCACGGAAGACGGACACGATGATCGCGAGCCCGACGACGACCTCCGCGGCGGCCACGACCATCGTGAAGAAGGCGATGATCTGGCCGTCGAGGTTGCCGTGCATGCGGGAGAACGTGACGAACGCGAGGTTGCAGGCGTTGAGCATGAGCTCGACGCACATGAAGACGACGATCGCGTTGCGTCGGATCAGCACCCCGGCCGCGCCGATGGTGAACAGCAGGGCCGCGAGGTACAGGTAGTTGACGGGGTTCACCGGGTGGCCTCCTCTTCGTCCCGGTCGCGGCCGAGCCGCTCCTCGGAGCGCTGCTCCAGGGCCTTGAGATCGGCCATCGCCTCGGTGGACACGTCCCGGATCTGGCCCCGCTTGCGCAGGGTCCCCATGACGGTGAGGTCCGCCGCGGTGCCGTCGGGCAGCAGACCGGCGACGTCCACGGCGTTGTGCCGGGCGTACACCCCGGGCGCGGGCAGCGGCGGGACGTGCTTGCCCTCGCGCACGCGCTGCTCGGACAGCTCGCGCTGGGTGCGGGCCCGCTCGGTCCGCTCCCGGTGGGTGAGCACCATCGCGCCGACGGCCGCCGTGATCAGCAGCGCGCCGGTGATCTCGAAGGCGAAGACGTACTTGGTGAAGATGAGGGCGGCAAGGCCCTCGACGTTCCCGCCGTGGGCGCTGTTGGCCGTGCCGAGCCCGGCGAAGTCCTTCAGCGAGGCGTTTCCGATGCCGGCGGCGAGCAGGATCCCGAAGCCGAGGCCGCAGGCGACGGCCAGCCACCGCTGGCCCTTGAGGGTCTCCTTCAGCGAGTCCGCGGCCGTGACTCCGACCAGCATGACGACGAAGAGGAAGAGCATCATGATCGCGCCGGTGTAGACGACGATCTGGACGATGCCGAGGAAGTACGCGCCGTTCGCCAGGTAGAAGACCGCGAGGACGATCATCGTGCCGGCGAGGGAGAGCGCGGAGTGCACGGCCTTCCGCATCAGGATCGTGGACAGCGCGCCGAGGACGGCGACGGTGCCGAGGACCCAGAACTGGACGGCCTCACCGGTGGACGTCCCAGCGGAAAGTGTCACTGCGGCGGCGAGGTTCGCGCTCATGCGTCCGCCCCCTCCGGCTCGTCCTTCTCCCCCTTGGACACGGCGACCTGACGGACCGTGCCGGGCGCCGCCTCGGTGACGAGCCCCCGGTAGTAGTCCTGCTCGGTCATGCCCGGGAAGATCGCGTGCGGGGTGTCGACCATGGTCTCCTCCAGGCCCGCGAGGAGCTGCTCCTTGGTGTAGATCAGGTTCTCGCGGGAGGAGTCGGCCAGCTCGAACTCGTTGGTCATCGTCAGCGCGCGCGTGGGGCACGCCTCGATGCACAGTCCGCAGAGGATGCAGCGGGCGTAGTTGATCTGGTAGACGCGGCCGTACCGCTCGCCCGGCGAGTAGCGCTCCTCGTCGGTGTTGTCCGCGCCCTCGACGTAGATGGCGTCGGCGGGACAGGCCCAGGCGCACAGCTCGCAGCCGACGCACTTCTCCAGCCCGTCGGGGTGACGGTTGAGCTGGTGCCGGCCGTGGAAGCGGGGCGCCGTCGTCTTCTGCTGCTCCGGATACTGCTCGGTCAGCCGCTTCTTGAACATGGCCTTGAAGGTCACGCCGAAGCCGGCCACCGGATTCTGGAAATCAGACACCGTCCGTCTCCTTTCCATCACTCGCAGTAGCAGTATCGGGGGCGCCGCTGACAACGAGGTCCCGGTCGTACCGCGACCTGCGCCGCGGGACGGGCGGCAGGGACTGCCCGGGCTTGGGCGGTACGGGGAAGCCGCCGGCCATCGGGTCGAAGGACCGCTCGTCGGCGGGACCGGCCGCGGCCCCCTTCGCCTTCCGGTCGCGGAACGCGTCCACCAGGAAGGAGAGGAGGAGCAGGGCGAGGACGGCGCCGGCCACGTACAGCACGATGTTGGAGAAGGCGATGTTCTCGTTCCGCAGCGCGCGGACCGTGGCGACCAGCATCAGCCAGACCACGGCGACCGGGATGAGGACCTTCCAGCCGAGCTTCATCAGCTGGTCGTAGCGGACGCGGGGCAGGGTGCCGCGGAGCCAGATGAAGAAGAACAGCAGCAGCTGCACCTTCACGACGAACCAGAGCATCGGCCACCAGCCGTGGTTGGCGCCCTCCCAGAAGGTGGAGATCGGGTACGGGGCCCGCCAGCCGCCCAGGAAGAGGGTCACCGACACGGCCGAGACCGTCACCATGTTCACGTACTCGGCGAGCATGAACATCGCGAACTTGATGGACGAGTACTCGGTGTTGAAGCCGCCGACGAGGTCGCCCTCGGACTCCGGCATGTCGAACGGGGCGCGGTTGGTCTCGCCGACCATCGTGACGATGTAGATGATGAACGACACCGGCAGCAGGATCACGAACCAGCGGTCCGCCTGCGCCTCGACGATCTTCGAGGTCGACATCGACCCGGAGTAGAGGAAGACGGAGGCGAAGGCCGCGCCCATGGCGATCTCGTACGAGATCATCTGCGCGCAGGACCGGAGACCGCCGAGCAGCGGGTACGTGGAGCCGGAGGACCAGCCGGCGAGGACGATGCCGTAGACGCCGACGGAGGCGACCGCGAGGACGTACAGCATCGCGATCGGCAGGTCGGTGAGCTGCATCGCGGTCCGGTGCCCGAAGATCGAGACCTCGTTGCCGGCCGGACCGAAGGGGATCACGGCGATCGCCATGAAGGCGGGGATCGCGGCGATGACCGGCGCGAGGACGTAGACGACCTTGTCGGCCTTCTTGACGATCACGTCCTCCTTGAGCATCAGCTTGATGCCGTCCGCGAGGGACTGGAGGAGGCCCCAGGGGCCGTGCCGGTTGGGGCCGATGCGCAGCTGCATCCAGGCGACGACCTTGCGCTCCCACACGATCGAGAAGAGCACGGTGACCATCAGGAAGGCGAAGCAGAAGACGGCCTTGACCAGCACGAGCCACCAGGGGTCCGTGCCGAACATGGACAGGTCTTCGGCGGCGAGGACGTTCGGGGTCATGCCTGCACCTCCTGCGGGGTCGCCGGGCCGATGCGGACCAGGTCGCCGGGGCGGGCGCCGGTGTCGGAGAGGACGCCCCGGCCCGCCGAGTTCAGCGGGAGCCAGACGACCCGGTCGGGCATCTCGGTGACCCGGAGCGGGAGGGCGACGGAGCCGGCGGGTCCGGCCACCTCCAGGACGTCGCCGTCCTCGACGCCGGTGTCGGCGGCGGTGGTGGCGGAGAGCCGGGCGACCGCCGCGTGCCGGGTGCCGGCCAGGGCGGCGTCGCCCTCCTGGAGCCTGCCGAGGTCGAGGAGGAGCCGGTGACCGGCGAGGACGGCCTCGCCGTCGCCGGGCCGGGGCGCCGACTGTCCGGGCGAGGCGGGCTCGGTCGCCCGCTCCTCGGTCCAGCCGCCGAGCCGGTCCATCTCCCGCCGCACGGACCGCAGGTCGGGCAGGCCGAGGTGGGCGTCGAGGGCGTCGGCCAGCATGTGGAGCACGCGGGCGTCGGTCGGCGGGAGGGGCCGGGTCATCTGCTCGGGCTTGAGCGCGGCCTCGAAGAGCCGGGCCCTGCCCTCCCAGTTGAGGAAGGTGCCGGGCTTCTCGGCGACGGCCGCGACCGGCAGGACCACGTCGGCGCGCTCGGTGACCTCGCTCGGCCGCAGCTCCAGGGAGACCACGAAGGCCGCGTCGAGGGCCTCACGCGCGCGTGCCGGGTCCGGCAGGTCGACGACCTCGACACCGGCGACGAGCAGCGCGGCGAGCTCGCCGCCGGCCGCGGCCTCCACGATCTGGCCGGTGTCGCGGCCGTAGCGGTGCGGGAGTTCGCGGACGCCCCAGGCGGCGGCGACCTCCTCGCGCGCGCGGGGATCGGTCGCGGGCCGGCCGCCGGGCAGCAGCGCCGGGATCGCCCCCGCCTCGACGGCGCCGCGCTCGCCGGAGCGGCGCGGGATCCACACGAGGCGGGCGCCGGTGGCGGTCGAGGCGCGCAGGGCGGCGGTGAGCGCGCCGGGCACGCCCGCGAGCCGCTCGCCGACGGCGAGGACGGCGCCCTCCTGGCGGAGGGCCTCGGCCGCGGCGGCGCCCTCCTCGGAGAGGCCGACCCGGGAGGTGAGGGCGTCGAGCCACTCGGTCTCGGTGCCGGGGGCGGCCGGCAGCAGGGTGCCGCCCGCCTTCGTCAGGCCCCGGGTGGCGAACGGGGCGACCGCGTAGGTCCTCTGGCCGCGCTTGCGCCAGGCCTTGCGGAGCCGCAGGAAGACGCCGGGGGCCTCCTCCTCGGACTCCAGGCCGACGAGGAGCACGGCCGGGGCGGCCTCCAGCGAGGCGTACGTGACGCCCGAACCGTCCAGGTCGCGTCCCCGGCCCGCGACGGCGGAGGCCAGGAAGTCGGCCTCCTCGCCGGAGTGGATCCGGGCCCGGAAGTCGATGTCGTTGGTGTCGAGGGCGACCCGGGCGAACTTGGCGTACGCGTAGGAGTCCTCGACGGTCAGCCGCCCGCCGGTCAGGACGCCGGTCCGGCCGCGGACGAGCCCGCGGGCGGCGGCCTCCAGGGCCTCGGGCCAGGAGGCGGCCTCCAGCTCACCGGTGTCGGGGTTCCGGACGAGCGGCGTGGTCAGCCGGTCGCGCTGCTGGGCGTACCGGAAGCCGAAGCGGCCCTTGTCGCAGATCCACTCCTCGTTGACCTCCGGGTCCTCGGCGGCGAGCCGCCGCATGACCTTGCCGCGCCGGTGGTCGGTGCGGGTGGCGCAGCCGCCGGCGCACTGCTCGCAGACGGTCGGCGAGGAGACCAGGTCGAAGGGGCGGGAGCGGAAGCGGTAGGCGGCCGAGGTGAGGGCGCCGACCGGGCAGATCTGGATGGTGTTGCCGGAGAAGTACGACTCGAAGGGGTCGCCCTCGCCGGTGCCGACCTGCTGGAGCGCGCCGCGCTCGACGAGCTCGATCATCGGGTCGCCGGCGACCTGGTTGGAGAAGCGGGTGCAGCGGGCGCACAGGACGCACCGCTCGCGGTCGAGCAGCACCTGGGTGGAGATCGCGACCGGCTTCTCGTAGGTCCGCTTGACGCCCTCGAAGCGGGACTCGGCCTGTCCGTGGGACATGGCCTGGTTCTGCAGGGGGCACTCGCCGCCCTTGTCGCAGACCGGGCAGTCCAGCGGGTGGTTGATGAGCAGCAGCTCCATCACGCCGTGCTGGGCCTTCTCGGCGACGGGCGAGGTGAGCTGGGACTTCACCACCATGCCGTCGGTGCAGGTGATGGTGCAGGAGGCCATGGGCTTGCGCTGGCCCTCGACCTCGACGATGCACTGGCGGCAGGCGCCGGCGGGGTCGAGGAGCGGGTGGTCGCAGAAGCGCGGGATCTCGATGCCGAGCTGTTCGGCGGCGCGGATGACCAGCGTCCCCTTGGGGACGGAGATCTCGGCGCCGTCGATGGTCAGCGTCACGAGGTCCTCGGGCGGTACGGCCGGGCTGCCGCCGCCCGCGGGGTGGGACGTGGTGACGGTCATGCGGTCACCTCCTTGTGGTTGTCCGCCCAGGCGGTCGACTTGGCCGGGTCGAAGGGGCAGCCCCGGCCGGTGATGTGCTGCTCGTACTCCTCGCGGAAGTACTTCAGCGAGGAGAAGATCGGCGAGGCGGCGCCGTCGCCGAGGGCGCAGAACGACTTGCCGTTGATGTTGTCGGCGATGTCGTTGAGCTTGTCGAGGTCGGCGAGGGTGCCCGCCCCGTTCTCGATGTCGCGGAGCAGCTGGACGAGCCAGTACGTGCCCTCGCGGCAGGGCGTGCACTTGCCGCAGGACTCGTGGGCGTAGAACTCGGTCCAGCGGGTGACGGCCCGGACGACGCAGGTGGTCTCGTCGAAGCACTGGAGCGCCTTGGTGCCGAGCATGGATCCGGCGGCGCCGACGCCCTCGTAGTCGAGGGGCACGTCGAGATGCTCGTCGGTGAACATGGGGGTGGAGGAGCCGCCGGGGGTCCAGAACTTGAGCCGGTGGCCGGGGCGCATGCCGCCGCTCATGTCGAGGAGCTGGCGCAGGGTGATGCCGAGGGGGGCCTCGTACTGGCCGGGCGAGGCGACGTGCCCGCTGAGCGAGTACAGCGTGAAGCCCGGGGACTTCTCGGTCCCCATCGACGTGAACCAGTCCTTGCCCCTGTTCAGGATCGCGGGAACCGAGGCGATGGATTCGACGTTGTTCACCACGGTGGGGCAGGCGTACAGACCGGCGACCGCGGGGAAGGGGGGGCGCAGCCGGGGCTGGCCGCGGCGCCCTTCGAGCGAGTCGAGCAGCGCGGTCTCCTCACCGCAGATGTACGCGCCGGCGCCGGCGTGGACGGTGAGTTCGAGGTCGAGTCCGCTGCCGAGGACGTTCGTGCCGAGGTAGCCGGCGGCGTAGGCCTCGCGGACGGCCTCGTGGAGGCGGCGCAGGACGGGGACGACCTCGCCGCGCAGGTAGATGAAGGCGTGGCTGGAGCGGATCGCGTAGCAGGCGATCACGATGCCCTCGATGAGGGAGTGCGGGTTGGCGAAGAGGAGGGGGATGTCCTTGCAGGTGCCGGGCTCGGACTCGTCGGCGTTGACGACGAGGTAGTGCGGCTTGCCGTCGCCCTGCGGGATGAACTGCCACTTCATGCCGGTGGGGAAGCCGGCGCCGCCGCGTCCGCGGAGGCCGGATTCCTTGACGTACGCGATGAGGTCGTCGGGGCTCATCGCGAGGGCCCGCTTGAGGCCCTGGTAGCCCTCGTGGCGCTCGTAGGTCTCCAGGGTCCAGGAGTTCGGCTGGTCCCAGAAGGCCGACAGGACGGGCGCCAGGAGCTTCTCGGGGCTGCTGTTGTCGATCTCGGCGGCCAAGGTCATCACTCCCCCTCCTGTCCGGAGGTCTCACCACGCGGGTGGACGATTCGGTGGTGCGGCTTCTCGCCCTTCGCCAGGCGCAGTCCCACGAGGGAGGCCGGGCCGGCACCGCCGGTGGCCTCGACGGCGCCGGGGCGCTCGTCGGGGAAGCCGGCGAGGATGCGGGCGGTCTCCTTGAAGGTGCAGAGCGGGGCGCCGCGGGTGGGCTCGACGGTGCGACCGGCCCGGAGGTCGTCGACCATCTTCTTGGCGGACTCGGGCGTCTGGTTGTCGAAGAACTCCCAGTTGACCATCACGACGGGGGCGAAGTCGCAGGCCGCGTTGCACTCGATGTGCTCGAGGGTGATCTTGCCGTCCTCGGTCGTCTGGTCGTTCCCGACGCCGAGGTGGGCCTTGAGCTCCTCGAAGATGGCGTCGCCGCCCATGACCGCGCAGAGCGTGTTGGTGCAGACGCCGACCTGGTAGTCGCCGGAGGGCTTGCGCCGGTACATGGTGTAGAAGGTGGCGACGGCGGTGACCTCGGCGGTGGTGAGGCCGAGGACGTCGGCGCAGAACGCCATGCCGGTGCGGGTCACGTGCCCTTCCTCCGACTGCACGAGGTGCAGCATCGGCAGGAGCGCGGAGCGGGAGTCCGGGTAGCGGTCGACGATCGCCCGGGCGTCCTCCTCCAGGCGGGCGCGGACGTCCGCCGGGTACTCGGGGGCGGGGAGCTGGGGCATGCCCAGGCTGATCTGGTCGGTCATCGGTCGACGCCTCCCATCACGGGGTCGATGGAGGCGACGGCGACGATGACGTCGGCGACCTGGCCGCCCTCGCACATCGCGGCCATGGCCTGGAGGTTGGTGAAGGACGGGTCGCGGAAGTGGACCCGGTAAGGGCGGGTGCCGCCGTCGGAGACGACGTGGACGCCGAGCTCGCCCTTGGGCGATTCGACGGCCGCGTAGGCCTGCCCGGCGGGGACCCGGAAGCCCTCGGTGACCAGCTTGAAGTGGTGGATCAGGGCCTCCATGGAGGTGCCCATGATCTTCGCGATGTGGTCGGTGGAGTTGCCGAGGCCGTCCGTGCCGAGGGCGAGCTGCGCGGGCCAGGCGATCTTCTTGTCGCCGACCATGACCGGTCCGGGGGCCAGCCGGTCGAGGCACTGCTCGATGATCCGCAGGGACTGGCGCATCTCCTCCAGGCGGACGAGGAAGCGTCCGTAGGAGTCGCAGGTGTCGGCGGTCGGGACGTCGAAGTCGTAGTTCTCGTAGCCGCAGTACGGGTCGGTCTTCCGCAGGTCGTGCGGGAGGCCCGCCGACCGGAGGATCGGTCCGGTGGCGCCGAGGGCCATGCAGCCGGTGAGGTCGAGGTAGCCGACGTCCTGCATGCGGGCCTTGAAGATGGGGTTGCCGGTGGCGAGCTTGTCGTACTCCGGCAGGTTCTTCTTCATGGTCTTCACGAACTCGCGCACAGCGTCGACGGCGCCGGGCGGGAGGTCCTGGGCGAGGCCGCCGGGGCGGATGAACGCGTGGTTCATGCGCAGGCCGGTGATCAGCTCGTACAGGTCCAGGATCATCTCGCGGTCCCGGAAGCCGTAGATCATGATCGTGGTGGCGCCGAGCTCCATGCCGCCGGTGGCGATGCAGACCAGGTGCGAGGAGAGCCGGTTGAGCTCCATCAGGAGCACCCGGATGACGCTGGCGCGGTCCGGGATCTGGTCGGTGACGTCGAGGAGCTTCTCCACGCCCAGGCAGTACGCCGTCTCGTTGTAGAACGAGGTGAGGTAGTCCATGCGCGTGACGAAGGTGGTGCCCTGCGTCCAGGTCCGGTACTCGAGGTTCTTCTCGATGCCGGTGTGGAGGTAGCCGATGCCGCAGCGCGCCTCGGTGACGGTCTCGCCGTCGATCTCCAGGATGAGGCGGAGCACGCCGTGGGTGGACGGGTGCTGGGGGCCCATGTTGACGATGATGCGCTCGTCGTCGGCCTTCGCGGCGGACTGGACGACCTCCTCCCAGTCGCCGCCGGTCACCGTGTAGACGGCGCCTTCCGTCGTCTCGCGTGCGGACGACGCGTTGGGGCTGTTCACGAGTACGACCTCCGCTGGTCCGGAGCCGGGATCTGGGCGCCCTTGTACTCGACGGCGATGCCGCCGAGGGGGTAGTCCTTGCGCTGCGGGTGGCCCTGCCAGTCGTCCGGCATCATGATCCGGGTGAGGGCGGGGTGGCCGTCGAAGACGATGCCGAAGAAGTCGTACGCCTCGCGCTCGTGCCAGTCGTTCGTCGGGTAGACGGTGACGAGCGACGGGATGCGCGGGTCGGCGTCGGGGGCCGAGACCTCCAGGCGGATCAGCCGGCCGTGGGTCAACGAGCGCAGGTGGTACACGGCGTGCAGCTCGCGGCCCTTGTCCCCGGGGTAGTGGACGCCGGAGACGCCCGTGCACAGCTCGAAGCGCAGGGCGGGGTCGTCGCGCAGGGTGCGGGCCACGCGGACGAGGTGCTCGCGCTCGATGTGGAAGGTGAGCTCGCCGCGGTCGACGACCGTCTTCTCGACGGCGTTCTCGGGCAGGAGGCCCTGCTCCTCCAGGGCGCCCTCGAGCTCGTCGGCGACCTCGTCGAACCAGCCGCCGTACGGGCGGACGGCCGGCCCGGGGAGCCGGACGGAACGGACCAGGCCGCCGTAGCCGGAGGTGTCGGCCCCGCTCTGGGCGCCGAACATGCCGCGCTGGACGCGGACCTCCTCGCCGTGGTCGCCGCGCTGGCCCGGCAGGTTCTGCGCGCTGAGGTCCTTGTCGGGGTTGGGCGTCTCGTCACTCACTGTGCTGCACTGTTCCCTTCTCCGTCCGCGCGGCGCAGAGGTGCGGGAATCGTCGTCTGCGGCCCGGCGGCCGCGCGTGCGTCGGTCACCTCAGCAGACCCTTCAACTCGATCGTCGGCAGCGCCTTGAGCGCCGCCTCCTCCGCCTCGCGGGCCGCCTCCTCGGCGTTCACGCCGAGCTTGGAGGACTGGATCTTCTGGTGGAGCTTGAGGATCGCGTCCAGGAGCATCTCCGGACGCGGCGGGCAGCCGGGCAGGTAGATGTCGACCGGCACGATGTGGTCGACGCCCTGCACGATCGCGTAGTTGTTGAACATGCCGCCCGAGGAGGCGCAGACGCCCATGGAGATCACCCACTTGGGGTTGGGCATCTGGTCGTAGACCTGCCTCAGGACGGGCGCCATCTTCTGGCTGACCCGGCCGGCCACGATCATCAGGTCGGCCTGGCGCGGCGAACCGCGGAAGACCTCCATGCCGAAGCGGGCCAGGTCGTACCGGCCGGCTCCGGTGGTCATCATCTCGATGGCGCAGCAGGCGAGGCCGAAGGTCGCGGGGAACACGGACGCCTTGCGCACCCAGCCCGCGGCCTGTTCGACCGTCGTCAGCAGAAAGCCGCTCGGGAGTTTCTCTTCGAGTCCCATAGGTGCCCCTCAGCCCCTCAGTCCCATTCCAGGCCGCCGCGCCGCCACACGTACGCGTAGGCGACGAAGACGGTGAGCACGAAGAGCAGCATCTCCACGAGCCCGAAAAGCCCCAGGGCGTCGAAGGTGACGGCCCAGGGGTAGAGGAAGACGATCTCGATGTCGAAGACGATGAAGAGCATCGCCGTCAGGTAGTACTTGATCGGGAAGCGGCCGCCCCCGGCGGGAGTGGGCGTCGGTTCGATGCCGCACTCGTACGCCTCAAGCTTTGCCCTGTTGTACCGCTTTGGCCCGATGAGCGTGGCCATGACCACGGAGAAGATCGCAAACCCCGCACCCAGGGCACCGAGCACGAGGACGGGCGCGTACGCATTCACGCTCCTCGCTCCTTCCAGTCGTCCTTGACCGTTGGACCGCACCGCCGGGTCGTGGAAGATCGCCCCATGTGAGGCAGTTCACAAGCCCGACTGACCCGCATCTTATGCCTGCCCCTCTGTGATCTGCGACACGGGGTGCAGCAAGGACTTTGTGATCTCCGCCACCCGACGAAGGATCATGAAGTCGGATGAGCGGTGATCTTGTTGCGCGAAGCGCCCAGTCGGTCACCAGCTGTGACATCCGGACCGGAAATCGCTGATCGGAGCGGGTGGCGCTCTATCAAGTGATGGCCAGTGCAGGCAAATTGGCGGTGGACGCGTACGGGTGATAAGGCAACCGGCCGTCGCCCGGTAGGGGGTTGCCGCGTACGGAGGTGGACGCGTGCGCGTTTTCACGAGCGCGGTGTGACCTGCATCACGTCACAAGAGCTTCAAAAGAAGAGGGCTTGGCCATCGGCGTCAAGAGGTGGTAAGCGTAGGGCAATTCGGGCGTTTCAATGAAAAGCCGTGATCAAGGGCTGGATGACCCATGCCCGATTTGCCCGTTACGGCGTCAATAAGGTTGTGACGGAAGCGGATTCACAGGTTCCAAACGTAACTGTGGCGCAACCCACGTTTCTTGAAGGGAACCGTCAAGCCCTGATAGCGGTTGTTCCCATGTCCCACACCGCTCACATACCCAGCCACCGGAAGCCCCGCCGCAGCGCCTCGAAGCTCGCGCTCCGCGCCGGAGTTGCCGGTGGCGTCCTCGGCACCATCGCGGTGGCCGGTGCTGCCGGGCCGGCGAATGCCGAGCCGGTGACCGAGACCATCGAAATGCCCACCCTGGGCTCGCTCGACGCCGCCACCGGCCTCGCCAGCGCCGTCGCCGCCTCCGCCGAGGCCTCCCAGCAGGAGGCGCTCGACCAGAGCCTCCGGTCGCAGGAGGACGCGGCGCTGCAGAAGGCGGCCAAGGAGGCCAAGAAGGCCAAGGCCGAGGCCGAGCGCAAGGCCGCGGCCGAGCGCGCCGAGGAGGCCCGCCTCAAGGCCGAGCAGGAGCGCAAGGAGGCCGCCGAGCGCGCCTCCCGCGACGCCGTCCGCACCCAGCTCTCCTCCCAGAGCTCGTCGAACGACAGCGGCTCCTCGTCGGACAGCGGCTCCACCACCTCCCAGAGCGACAGCCGGACGCAGGCCCCCTCCGGCTCCGCCGCCGCGATCGTGGCCTTCGCCAAGGCCCAGATCGGCGACGCGTACGTCTCCGGCGGCACCGGCCCCAACTCCTGGGACTGCTCCGGCCTCGTCCAGGCCGCCTACCGCGAGGCCGGCATCGACCTGCCCCGCATCTCGTACGAGCAGTCGAGCATGGGCACCTCCGTCTCCCTGAGCGACCTGCAGCCCGGCGACATCCTGTACTGGGGCAGCCGCAGCGGCTCGTACCACGTCGCCATCTACGTCGGCGGCGGCCAGTACGTGGGCGCGCAGAACCCGTCCTCCGGCGTGGTCCAGCACTCCATGGACTGGGACACCCCCTCGGGCGCCGTGCGGATCCTCTGATCCCACCCGGTTCACGACGAAGGGCCGTCACTCCTCGGGGGAGCGACGGCCCTTCGCCCGTTCCGGTCCGGGCGTCACTTCCGGTACGAGCCGATGACCCGGGCGTAGCCGTCCCCGCCGTGGGACCCGTACGAGCTGTCCACGGTCTCCGTGGTCTTCGGGGTCTTCGGGGTCTTCGGGGTGCCGCACACCGACCTGGCCGAGGGCCGCCTGGAGGTGCCCGCCGAGCTCGTCGCGGCGCCGCGGTGGCGGGCGGGCCGGCCCGGCGGCTGGTCCTCCCGGCGCACCGCCCGGGCGGACAGCCGCAGCTCGTCGAGGCACCGGTCCCGCCGAGCGACGAGGACAGCCTGGGGCCGGTGCTCCACCGGGCCCTGGAGCACCTGCGCGAGCCCCTGTCGGTGGACGAGCCGACGCGCCGGGCCCGGATGAGCCCGCGCGCCCTCCACCGCGGGGCGCGCGAGGCCCACGGCACCACCCCGCTGCAATGGCTGCTCCGGCAGCGGGTGGCGCGGGCGCAGACGCTCCTCGAGTCGACGGACCTGCCGGTGGAGCGGATCGGCGAGGAGAGCGGGCTCGGCTCGGCCGCCGACCTTCGCCGCCGCTTCACCCGCGCGGTCGGGCTCTCCCCGACCGCGACCGGGAGGGGTTCAGGCCTTCGGGGCCACCTTCGAGAGGCCGTTGATGATGCGGTCCATGGCGTCGCCGCCCGTCGGGTCGGTGAGGTTCGCCAGCATCTTGAGCGTGAACTTCATCAGCAGCGGGTGGGTCAGACCGCGCTGGGTCGCGATCTTCATGACCTTCGGGTTGCCGATGAGCTTCACGAACGCGCGGCCCAGCGTGTAGTAGCCGCCGTAGGTGTCCTTGAGGACCTGCGGGTAGTTCCGCAGGGCCAGCTCGCGCTGGGCGGGCGTCGCACGCGCGTGCGCCTGGACGATGACGTCGGCCGCGATCTGGCCGGACTCCATGGCGTACGCGATGCCCTCGCCGTTGAACGGATTGACCAGGCCGCCCGCGTCGCCGACCAGCAGCAGGCCCTTGGTGTAGTGCGGCTGGCGGTTGAAGGCCATCGGCAGGGCCGCGCCGCGGATCGGCTGCGTCATGTTCTCCGGGGTGTAGCCCCAGTCCTCCGGCATGGAGGCGCACCAGGCCTTGAGGACCTCGCGCCAGTCCAGCTCCCGGAACGCCTTCGAGGAGTTGAGGATGCCGAGGCCGACGTTGGAGGTGCCGTCGCCCATCGGGAAGATCCAGCCGTAGCCGGGCAGGAGGCGGTCCTGCGGGCCGCGCCGGTCCCACAGCTCCAGCCAGGACTCCAGGTAGTCGTCGTCGTGGCGGGGGCTGGTGAAGTACGTCCGGACCGCCACGCCCATCGGCCGGTCCTCGCGCCGGTGCAGGCCCATGGCGAGCGAGAGCCGGGTGGAGTTGCCGTCGGCGGCGACGACGAGCGGGGCGTGGAAGGTGACGTCGCGCTTCTCCTCGCCCAGCTTCGCGTGGACGCCGGTGATCCGGCCCGTGCGGTCGTCGACGACCGGCGCGCCGACGTTGCAGCGCTCGTACAGCCGGGCGCCGGCCTTCTGCGCCTGGCGGGCGAGCTGCTCGTCGAAGTCGTCCCGCTTGCGGACGAGTCCGTAGTCCGGGTACGAGGCGAGCTCCGGCCAGTCGAGCTCCAGGCGGACGCCGCCGCCGATGATCCGCAGGCCACGGTTCCGCAGCCAGCCGGCCTCTTCGGAGATGTCGATGCCCATGGCGACGAGCTGCTTGGTGGCGCGCGGGGTGAGGCCGTCGCCGCAGACCTTCTCGCGGGGGAACGCGGTCTTCTCCAGGAGCAGGACGTCGAGTCCGGCCTTGGCCAGGTAGTACGCGGTGGTGGAGCCGGCCGGGCCTGCCCCGACGACGATCACGTCTGCGGTGTGCTCGGAGAGGGGCTGCTCGGTCACGGCGGAACTCCCGAAGACTCGACGGTGGGGGCGGTACGGACGTACCGGGGCAGTCTATGGGGGCGTGTCCCCGGCTGGCCGGAGGGTCGCCCCCCGGGGCAAGATCGCCGATCGTGACCATCACTCGTACACACATACGGCGGGGTTCGCCGATCGCGGCCCTCCTCGCCCTGCTCTGCTCGGCGTTCCTCGTCCTGCCCGCCAACGCCGAGCCCACCGCCTTCGCCGACTGCCCGGCCGGGCGGTTCTGCCTCTACGACGGCAGCGGGGGAACCGGCACCCGGGTGGACGTCGCCGAAGGCGCCAAGGCCGAACGGGACGCCGGAACCGTCCTGTCCGTCAAGAACGACACCGGCATGTGGGCCTGCATGTACGGCAAGCCCGAGTACGGCGGCGGCCTCCAGACCGTCAAGCCGGCCAACGACGACGAGTACGTCACCGACGGCACCCGCTGGATCGTCGGCTCGTACAAGCTGGTGCCCACCCGTGCCCTCTGCTTCACCGGCTACGAGCGCTGCCAGGACGGCCAGGTCTGCACCTTCGCCGAACGCAACGGGCGCGGCGCGATGACCGTCCACGTCCCGAAGCCCGACGCCGCGACCCAGAACTACGGCAACGGCTACGGCCCCGAGGTCGCCCCCGTCTCCGTGTTCAACCGGACGGCCAAGCACCTCTGCTTCTACCCGAACGCCGACTACACCGGCAGCTGGTCCGGCAGCGGCACCCCATACGGCGCGTACGTCGTGCTGCGCGGCCAGAGCGTCACCGTCCCCGCCCCCTTCACGGGCACGTTCCGCTCCCACGAACTCGTCGACGGAACCTCGGAGTGCCAGTGACCACGCCCCTGCGCCCGGCCCTCGCCGTCGTCGCCGCCCTCACCGCCACCCTCGCCCTGACCACCTCGAACGCCCCCGTCTCCACCGCGGTGGGGACCGCGCCGAGCCCGCTCTCCGCCCACTGGGCGCAGACCCCGGTGCCAGGTGCCGCCGATCTTCCCGCCGGCGTCACGGTCACCGGCTGGACCGAGAAGACGCCCCTGGAGAACCGGACCAGACCCCGCCTCCTCCAGGTCGTCGAGATCGACCCCACCGCCGCCCCGCTCGACCTGTCGGGCACCGTCGGCACGGGCGACGGCCTGGCCGAGACGGTCGCCGAACAGCTCGCCGCGATCAGTCCGAAGGCCCCCGCCCGGCACCCCGTGGCGGGCGTCAACGGCAGCCTGTTCAAGTCGGAGGCCCCGCACCCGGACCTGGCGGCCGCCGGGCCCGTCACCCTCCAGCACATGGGGGTCTCGGTCACCGACGGCGTCCTGCACGGCTCCAGCTGCTGGGGCGGCGGCCTGGGCACGTCGGGCGCCGTGATCCAGTACGGCGTCCCGTACATCACCAAGCTGCGCACGGAGCTCAGCCTGACCGCGTCCGACGGGTCCCTCCCCATGGTCCTCGACGACATCGACCGGGACCCCGGCCGCGCCCGCGGCTGCGGCCGTGACAAGGACGACAAGCTCCTCCCCGAGGATCAGGTCGGCGGTCAGAAGGGCGTCTTCGTCGACGCCGACGAGATCGTCCTGTTCACCTCCGACTACAAGTACCCGGTGCCCAAGCCGGGCCTCGACCCGTACGTCACCACGGACGACGACGAGGGCTTCGAGGTCGTCCTCGACTCCACGGGCAAGGTGACGGCCGCCCGCGCGAGCCGCGGCGGCGGCAAGGGCAACGCCGTCCAGGTGAAGGTGCCTTCCGGCGGCCGCATCCTGCAGGGCGTCGGCACCGGCGCCACGTGGCTGCGCGACCACGCCCTGCCGAACACCACGCTCACGGTCTCCCAGAAGCTGATCGACACCCGGTTCAACCGGACGATCCCGCTGGACCCGTCGGTCGACGTCGTGAGCTCCTTCCACCAGCTCCTGCGCCATGGCGACATCCCGGCCGAACTGCCCGACACCTGCGGCGACACGAGCCCCGGCGCCGCGGAAGGCACCGAGATCTGCACCGACTCGCGGGTGGCCCTCGGCACGAACGTGCGCGGCCACACGGTCCTCGTCACCCTGACCGGACAGCCCCAGGCGAGCAACACCACCACCCACGAGGACGGCGCCCGGCTGCACTCCTTCGGGGAGCTCCTGGACTCCGAGGAGCTCGGCCTGATCGACGCGCTCAACCTCGACGGCGGCGGCTCGGCGACCCTGATCACCGCCGACACCGCCGGCAACCCCACCGTGCGCACCCCGCCGACGGACCGGGTGAACGGCGTGTACGTGCACCGGGCCGTCTCCGACGCCGTGTACGCCGGGATCAGCGGCTACGGCATGTACAAGAAGTAGCCCGGAGCCGCGCTACTCGGCCTTGAACCCCCGGTGCAGGGCGACGATCCCGCCGGTCAGGTTGCGCCAGGCCACCTTCGACCAGCCGGCCTTCTGCATCAGACCCGCCAGGGTCGGCTGGTCCGGCCAGGACTGGATGGACTCGGCGAGGTACACGTACGCGTCGGGGTTGGAGGAGACGGCACGGGCCACCGGCGGCAGCGCGCGCATCAGGTACTCCTCGTACACCGTCCGGAAGGGCGCCCAGGTGGCGTGCGAGAACTCGCAGATCACGACCCGGCCGCCGGGCTTCGTCACCCGGTACAGCTCGCGCAGCGCCTGGTCGGTGTCCTGGATGTTCCGCAGCCCGAAGGAGATGGTGACCGCGTCGAAGACGTCGTCGCGGAAGGGCAGCCTCGTGCCGTCGCCCGCCGTGAACGGCATCCACGGGTGCCGCTTCTTGCCGACCTGGAGCATCCCCAGCGAGAAGTCGCACGGCACGACGTACGCCCCCGCGCGCGCGAACGGCTGCGAGGAGGTGGCCGTGCCGGCGGCGAGGTCGAGGACCTTCTGCGCGGGGCGCGCGTCGACCGCCTTCGCGACCTCCTTGCGCCAGCGCCGGTCCTGGCCCAGGGACAGGACGTCGTTGGTGAGGTCGTAGTTCGCCGCCACGTCGTCGAACATGGAGGCGACTTCGTGCGGCTGCTTGTCCAGGGTTGCGCGGGTCACTGGCGTTCGGCCTCGCAGAATCGGAGACGGGCGGATCCACCCATTCTGGCAGGCGGGGCCCGGACCGCCCGGAGCGGGCCCGCCGGGCGCGCCCACCGGGCGGCACGATTTCCCAGGATTCCTCCCGACCTTTCGGGACCGGGAGTGCTCAAGGACGGTCGAGCACACGCCACGGCGGCGGGGACCCGCGCTTCGTGGCGCTGGCGAAGGAGGCCGTCGCCCGCCCGGTGGAGCCGGAGGAGAGGAACCTCGGCGGGGCCCACGTCCTCACCCCGGAGGAACGGCGGCAGGGGGCGATCTGCGAGCGGATTCAGCGCATCCGGTAGACCAGCCGCCCGTCGATGACCGTCGCCACGCACGTCGACGCTCCCCGGCGCACCAGCGTCGCCGTGTCGGGGACGTCGAAGACGGCGAAGCGGGCCGGACCGCCGACGGCCGGGCGCGGGAGCAGGATCAGGGGCGCGGGCGACAGCGCCGGGGGGCCCGGGAGGACCTCGGGGCGCCGGCCGATCGCGAGGCCGGCGCGGCGGACCGCGTCGACGGCGCCCCGGCCGCGCAGTTCCCCGGCGACGGCGACCGTGCCGTGCGCCAGCATCCGCTGGACCCCGCGCCGCGCGCTGGGGCCGCGCCGGGCGGGGTCGGCACGGAAGATCTCCGCCGCCCGCTCCCCGGTGATCGGCTCGGTGCCGAACTCCGCGGCCTCCCGGGGGTCCGGGTGGTAGGTCCGCTCCAGGAGCTCGGGGGCGTACGGGTTGAGCAGGCCGGGCGTGAGGATGCCCGGCCAGCGGCGCAGCCGGGCGTCCTGGTGGGCCTCGGCCAGCTCCTCGTACGGACCGACGGCGGCGACGAGGGCGCCGTCCACCAGGACGGCGGCCTCGGGGGTCGCCTCGGCGACGTGGAGGGTCGGCACGGGCGCGTCAGCGGGCGTCGAGGAGCTTCAGCTCGGGGTGCGCCGTGCCCCCCGCGATCGCGGTGGACGAGATGTGCGAGGCGACGCGCTCGTCGACCGGGTCGTTCGCCGGGTCGTCGTGGACCACGATGTGCTCGTACGTCGTGGTGCGCTGCGCCGGGACGCGGTCCGCGGTGCGGATCATGTCGATCATCTCGCGCAGGTTGGAGCGGTGCTTGGCGCCGGCCGAGGAGACGACGTTCTCCTCCAGCATGATCGAGCCCAGGTCGTCGGCGCCGTAGTGCAGGGTCAGCTGGCCGATCTCCTTGCCCGTGGTGAGCCACGAGCCCTGGATGTGGGCGACGTTGTCGAGGAAGAGCCGGGCGGTCGCGATCATGCGCAGGTACTCGAAGAGCGTGGCCTGCGTCCGGCCCTTGAGGTGGTTGTTCTCCGGCTGGTACGTGTACGGGATGAAGGCCCGGAAGCCGCCCGTCCGGTCCTGCACGTCACGGATCATCCGCAGGTGCTCGATCCGCTCGGCGTTGGTCTCGCCGGTGCCCATCAGCATGGTGGAGGTGGACTCGACGCCCAGCCCGTGGGCGATCTCCATGATCTCCAGCCAGCGCTCGCCGCTCTCCTTGAGCGGGGCGATGGCCTTGCGCGGCCGTTCGGGGAGCAGCTCGGCGCCGGCGCCCGCGAAGGAGTCGAGGCCGGCCGCGTGGATGCGGCTGATCGCCTCCTCGACGGAGACGCCGGAGATGCGGGCCATGTGCTCGACCTCGGAGGCGCCGAGGGAGTGGATGACCAGCTGCGGGAAGTCCTTCTTGATGGCGGCGAAGTGCTCCTCGTAGTACTCGACGCCGTAGTCCGGGTGGTGGCCGCCCTGGAACATGATCTGCGTGCCGCCGAGCTCCACGGTCTCCGCGCAGCGGCGCAGGATGTCGTCGAGGTCCCGGGACCAGCCCTTCGCGGTGTCCTTCGGGGCGGCGTAGAACGCGCAGAACTTGCACGCCGTCACGCAGACGTTCGTGTAGTTGATGTTCCGCTCGATGATGTACGTCGCGATGTGCTCGGTCCCCGCGTACCGGCGGCGGCGCACCGCGTCGGCGGCGGCGCCCAGCGCGTGCAGGGGCGCCGAGCGGTAGAGGTCGAGCGCCTCCTCGGGGGTGATCCGGCCACCCGCGGCGGCGCGGTCGAGAACGGACTGGAGTTCGGCCTTCTCGGTCACCGGGTGCATCCCTTTCGGAGGGGTTATGACAGACCGAACCAGCCTACGCCAGCGCTCCCGGCGACTTCCGCAGGGTACGGGTCGGCGGCCGCGGGAGCCCGGGAAGGGTGGCCGGCGGGTGAGGCGCCGGGGAGGGACGCGCGGGAGTCCGGCGAATATCCGGTGAATTCCGGCCGCGTCACCGGCGCGCCCCATTACCGGCGGGTCCGGGGCCGGACCGCCGGGGAGAGCGACCGCATTCCCGGTGGCGCCCGGAAAGGCCCGCCCGGCACGCGGAAAGGGCCGCCCGGCGCCGGGAAAGGCCCGGCGGCATTCCTTGTCCCGCGCCATTCCCGGCGGCTCCGCCGCTTATCGCACCGGGGGCGGCAGGAGTTCCACCGCGACGTCCGCCGGGAAGCCGGTCGTGGGGCCGGTGCGGCGGGCGAACTCCCGCACGCCCGCGAGCTGCTCGGGGCCGAAACGGAAGTCGAGCGTGCGGAAGTACCGCTCCAGGAGTTCGGCGTCGAAGGTCTCCCAGCGGGCGGCCTGCTCGGCGACCTTGGCGACCTCTTCGAGGGAGAGGTCGCGCGAGGCCAGGAACGCCTGGTGCACCTCGTGGACGGTCTCCGGCTCGCGCGCCAGGAAGTCCTTGCGCGCCGCCCACACGGCGAAGACGAACGGCAGGCCCGTCCACTCCTTCCACATCAGCCCCAGGTCGTGGACCTGGAGGCCGAGGCGGGGCGCGTCGTGCAGGGAGGCCCGGAGCGCGGCGTCGCCGATGAGGACGGCCGCCTCCGCCTCCTGCATCATCAGGCCGAGGTCCGGCGGGCAGGTGTAGTAGTCGGGCTCGACCCCGTACCGCTCGGCCAGGAGCAGCTGGGCGAGCCGCACGGAGGTGCGGGAGGTGGAACCCAGGGCCACGCGCGCGCGGTCGAGCTCCGCCAGGGGCCGCTGGGAGACGATCACGCAGGACATGACGGGCCCGTCGCAGCCGACGGCGATGTCCGGGAGCGCGACCAGGTCCTCCGCGTGCCGGAGGTACTCGACGAGGGTGATCGGTCCGATGTCGAGATCGCCCCGGACGAGCCGCTCGCTGAGCTTCTCCGGCGTGTCCTTGGTGAGCTCGAGGTCGAGGAGCGTCCCGGTCCTGGCGAGGCCCCAGTAGAGGGGGAGGCAGTTCAGGAACTGGATGTGTCCGACGCGGGGCCGGCTGCGCTGCTGGTCGTCGGTTGTTTTGTCCACATCGCGAGGCTAGACCCGTCTCACGGTGTGGGCATCGGCGGGGCACACGCGTCAGCGCACGGAACCGAATCAAACATGCGGGTGACGTGATCTTTACCTCTACCGCCGCGAGCGTCCTGCGTGCTACGCTCAACGCAAGTTGCAGTTTGGTTTCCCTTGCAGTACAGAGCCTGCGGAGCATGTGACCCGCAGGCTTTTGTAGTTTTCAGACTTGTTTGCAGGTTCTGGAGCAGGGCGACCCTTTGGCCCATAGGAGGGCTCATGGCTACCGGAACCGTGAAGTGGTTCAACGCTGAAAAGGGCTTCGGCTTCATCGCCCAGGACGGCGGCGGCCCGGATGTCTTCGTCCACTACTCCGCGATCAACGCGAACGGCTTCCGCTCGCTCGAGGAGAACCAGCTCGTGACCTTCGACGTCACGCAGGGCCCGAAGGGCCCGCAGGCGGAGAACGTCTCCCCGGCCTAAGTTGCCCGGGTCGGCGAACGCGCACGACTAGAGCAGTACCCAAGGAGCCCCGCTCCGTGCCTCACGGCACGAGCGGGGCTCCTGCCCTTTTCTCAGCAGTTCGGGATGACGGTCCCGTTGTTGTCGCGGGCCTCGTCGTTGCCCCAGCGGGACAGGTAGTACGCGGACACGTACGCCCCGTAGCCGTTGCCCCCGGGCTGGACGGTGTCGAGGTCGGTCCTCAGCCACCAGTGGTTGTAGTTCCCGGAGCCGTCGCGGACCTCCGCGCCCCAGACCTTGCAGTACACGTAGTTGGTGCCCGCCTTCAGGACGCCCTGCGGGGCGTTCGTGTTCGCCTGGGCGTAGCCGGTGGCGTCGGCGAAGGTGTCGACCCAGTACTTGCCGCCTCCTCCGCCCGAGCAGCCGTTGTCGCTGGTCAGGAACTTGGAGCCGTAGGAGCCGGGGTAGGGGGCGAGGGAGGCGCCGTTGATCACGACGGTCTGGCCGACGCCGTTGTAGAGCTGCTCGTAGTGGATGTGGGCTCCGGAGCTGTTGCCGGTGGAGCCGGTGGTGCCGATCTGCTGCCCCTGGGCGACCGAGGCGCCGTCGGCGACCGCGTAGGCGCTGAGGTGGAAGTAGTACGTCTTCCAGCCGGCGCCGTGGTCGATCACGAGGTAGTTCCCGGCTCCGGTCGGCTGGGAGTAGCGGTAGGCCCTGCCGGACGCCGAGGCGAGCACCGGGGTGCCGGCGGTGCCGCCGCCGTCGGAGCGGACGAAGTCGAGCGCCTGGCGGACCTCGGCCGAGTGGTGGCTGTAGGTCCAGGTCTGCCCGCAGGGGAAGGGCGCCTTGAAGAGCGGCGCGGCCTGGGCGGGGGTGGTGGTGACGAGCGCGGTGAGCAGGCCCGCGACGAGCGCGAGCAGGGTGCCGAGGGGGGTGATCCGTGCACGCATGCGTCCTCCGGTAGGGGGTCGGGGATCGGCGAACGGGGGCGGAGCAGGGGTCGACGCGCGTGGAACGGCCCCAGGGTGCCGGAAGACCGCGTGCCGCAGTAGACCGCGAAGACCACACCCGTACGGGCGCGGATACGTAGTCTGGACACATGACCGAACGCAAACCGCCAGGAGTCAGCTTCGAGTCGTTCGTCGACAAACAGATCCGCGAGGCGTCGGAGCGCGGCGAGTTCCGCAGCCTGCCCGGCTTCGGCAAGCCCCTCCCCGACGACTCGGCCCCGTACGACGAGCTGTGGTGGATCAAGGGGAAGATGCACCGCGAGGGCGCGTCCGTGCTGCCGCCCTCCCTCGCCCTGCGCAAGGAGGCCGAGGACGCGCGGGCGGCGGCGGCCGCGGCCGTCTCGGAGAGCCAGGTCCGCCGCATCCTCGGGGACATCAACACCAAGATCGCCGAGGCGCTCCTCCGCCCGCCGGCGGGCCCCCCGCTGAACCTGACGCCCATCGACGTGGATGCGGCGGTCGAGCAGTGGCGGCAGGATCGTTCCTAGGGCCCCGACCCGCCTGGGCCCCGACCCGGAGGAGCCCCCATGAACAGTGCCGGTCTGCTGGTCGACGCGTTCGGCCGGATCCGCGAGGTCGTCCACGAGGCCGTGGAGGGGCTGACGGACGAGGAGCTCGCCGTACGGATCGATCCCGACGCCAACTCGGTCGCCTGGCTCGTCTGGCACCTCACCCGCGTCCAGGACGACCATCTCGCGGACGCCTTCGGGACGGACCAGCTGTGGACCTCGGACGGCTGGGCGGACCGCTTCGGGCTGCCCTTCCCGAAGCGCGCCACCGGCTACGGTCAGACGAGCGCGCAGGTCGCCGAGGTCCGCGCGTCCGCGGAGCTGCTGCTCGGCTACCACGACGCCGTGCACGCCCGCACCGAGGAGCTGGTCCGCGCCGTCACGAACGCGGACCTGGACCGGATCGTCGACACCCGCTGGGACCCGCCGGTCACCCTCGGCGTCCGCCTGGTGTCGGTGATCACGGACGACCTCCAGCACGCGGGGCAGGCGGCGTACGCGCGGGGCGCGGTGGAACGGCGAGAGGGTCCGTGACCGCCCCGTCCGACTGACGGGACCACCAGTTCGGTCCCTTCGTACAACCCCTGCGGACGATCACGAGTCCAACCGGTCGTGGCGACCGCCACGCTCGGTCGTCCCGGGGGGAATTCCACCGTGCAGCACCGCTCGTCCGTCCGCCGCTTCGCCGCCGCGGTCCTCACCCTCTCCACGGTCACCGCCGTGGCGGGGACGCTCGTCACCGTCCCGGCGACGGCGGCCCCCACCGCTGCGCCCGCGCCCGCGGCCGCCCTGGACGCGGCCCTCCTGCCCGTCGACGCCGACGTCGCCGGCGCCGGCACCACCGGTTACCTCGCCTCGCGCCGCGACGACCAGGGCAACACCCTCATGGAGTGGCACGCGTACGCCGACGGCTCGGTCACGCCCCTCTCGGGCACCGTGGGCCACGACAGCAACTCCGACATCGCCGTGACGAGCAACGGCGGCGGTTCGGTCTGGCTGCGGGACATGAGGCCCGGCGGCACCCTCTCCACGTACTTCGACCTCTACTCCGAGTTCAGGGCCCCGGCGCAGCTGGTCGGCGCCGTCGGCGAGAACCTCTACGTGAGCGTCGCGACCGGCGTCGAGGGCTACCGCGAGCTGTGGAAGCTCGCCCGCGTCAACGGCGTCGCCCAGAAGTCGAAGCTCTCGTCCCGCACCCGCAACACGGACTACAAGGTCGTCGCCTCCGACGGCAGGAACCTGGTCGTCCTGGGCGCCGAGATGACGCGGTCGTCGCCGAACACCGAGTACAGGCCCTCGTGGTGGACGGCGACCACCAGCACGCTCAGCAACTCGGTCATCGACTGGGAGGGTTCCTCGGGCTCCCTCCGGTGGACGCAGGGCACGACCGGCGCGTACACCCCCACCCGCAGGGCGTGGGTCCACCACCCGGAGGCCGGTGGCGCCGAGATCGTCACGAACAGCGTCGTACGGTTCCCGATGGACGGCTCCATGAGCGGTGTCGTGGTCGCCGGCATCGTCGGGGACGTCCTGCTGTACGGCGTGCCGGGCACGGCCGCCGGCGAGCCGCCCAGCCCGCTGTACGCGCGGAGCATCACGGACGCCTCCGCCCAGCCGTACAGGGTCCTGGACAACTTCTCCAGTGCGGCCCACGCCCCGGACGGCTCCGTGCTCGTGCGCGGCTACGGCGCCCCGGGCGACGGGATCCTCCGCATCCGGGGCGGGGCCGGCGGCGCCCGCCCGGAGGTGACGCTCGCGGCGGACACCGGCCGGGTCCTGGCCGTCCAGGTGAACGAGTCCCGGGTCCCCTCCTCGGTCGACCTGGAGAAGCCGGGCACGACCGTCCCCATGGAGTGGACCCTGTCCCGGGCCGACGCCACCGTGGACCTCACGCTGACGCACGTGCGCACCGGGAAGAAGCGCACCGAGCGCCTGGCCCGGCCGTCGTCGGGCACCCGCTTCGCCTACGCGTGGAACGGCGTCGTGGACGGCATCAGCGCCCCGAACGGCGACTACAGCTGGTCGGTCACCGCGACGCCGGACGACGGTGCGGGGGGCCCGGCGACCGCCTGGGGCTCCTTCCGGGTCGTCCGGAAGGCCAACCCGCACGACGCCAACGACAACGGCTCCACCGACGTCCTCGCCCGGGACGCCTCCGGCGCCCTGTGGCGCGACGACCTCTTCGACTGGCCGACGGGCGGCCAGGTGATCACGGCGAAGCGGACGAAGATCGGCACGGGCTGGAACACGTACAAGCAGATCGAGGCCGTCGGCGACATCGTGGGCCGCACGCCCGGCGACCTCGTCGCCCTCGACGGCAGCGGCGTCCTCTGGCTCTACAAGGGCAACGGCGACGGCACCCTGTCCACGCGCATCAGGGTCGGCGGCGGTTGGGGCGCCTACACCAAGCTGACCGGCGGCTCGGACCTGACCGGAGGCGGCAGGCCCGACCTCCTCGCCATCGACGGCTCCGGCGTCCTGTGGCGCTACCCGAGCACCGCCGACGAGTTCCACCCGTTCGGCAACCGCGTCCGCGTCGGCGGCGGTTGGGGCGTCTACAACCAGATCACCGCCGTCGGCGACATCGCCGGCTCCTCCATCGGCGACCTGGTCGCGCGCGACGCCTCCGGCGTCCTGTGGCTCTACCAGGGCAACGACGCGGGCGGCTTCTCCCCGCGCGTGAGGATCGGCGCCGGCTGGGGCGCCTTCTCCCAGCTCGTCGGCGCCGGCGACGTCGACAACGACGGCCGCCCGGACCTGATCGCGTACGGATCGGGCGGCACGTACGTCTACCGCTCGACGGGATCGGCGACGGCGCCGTTCGCGCGCATGACGACGAACCTGTACGCGGGCGAGGGCACCAAGTTCACCTCGGTCTCCTGAAACGGGGTTGGGCGTACAACCCTTCGATCTTCCCGGAGGCCCTTGGGGCATGGCGTGAATCGCCACGCCATGCCCCAAGGGAGGAACACGACCGTGTCCCGAGTACGCACGCCCCGGCACCGTCTCGCCGCAGCCGTCGCCGTCACTGCGGGCGCGACGGTTACGGCCGCGCCGACGGCCCTGGCGACGACGGATGCCGTGACGGCCGCCGCCGAGGAGGCCCCGCAGGCCGCGTCGGAGCTGCCGCCCGGCTCGCTTCTCATCGGCAACGGCCCGTCCGGTTTCCTGACCCGCTCGACCGAGGGGACGGAGGGGGTCTACCGCTGGACGCGCTCCGAGGACGGCGTCACGACCGTCCTGCCCGAGGGGACCTACTACGGGGGCCTCCGGAGCGACCTGGTCGTCAAGATGGACGGGACCGTCCACACGCTGTACGACATGGCAGCGTCTACAGCTGGGACGAGTTCGGCGGGACTCGGCCGTGTTCTGACGTCTCAGGTGCGCGTCAGCGGCACGGTCGCCCAGACCGTCTTGCCGACCGACCGGTCCTTCACGCCCCACGCCGTGGCGAGGGCGGCGACGAGCAGCAGCCCGTAGCCGCCCTCGTCCGGCTCCCGGGCGGGCACCGGCCGCCGCTCGCCCCGCGCGTCGGACAGCTCGACCCGTACGTGGCCGTCGCCCCGCTCCATCCGCACCTCGAAGTCCCGCCCCGGCACCCGGCCGTGCTGGACCGCGTTGTTGGCCAGCTCGGCGACGACCAGTTCGATGGCATCGGTTCCGCTCAGGCCCCAGTCGTGGAGCTGTTGCACGGCGAGTAACCGCGCCAGGCGCGCGCCCCGGCGCGTTGCCGAGAGCCGGAGCGCGAACTCACCGGTTGGAGTGGCGGTTTCGGATTTCATGCCCCCGACCCTGGCCCCCCGGCCATACGCTGACCAGCAGTGACACCACGACGCTGGGTAACTGTACGGGTACGCCAAGAGGGCGGTACGGATGTCGGGGAACGAGGAGGAGCGGCCGGAACGGCCCTCCGAAGTGGACGGTACGGCGCACCTTTTCCGGGCGCTGGGCAAACAGATCAAGGCCCTGCGGCGGAACGCGGGCCTGAGCCAGGCGGAGCTGGCCGCCCTCACGCATTGCAGCGAGGACCTCGTCTCCTCGATCGAGCGGGGCGTACGGGTCCCCCAGCCGGACTTCCTGCTCCAGGTCGACCCGGTGCTGGGGGCGGGCGGGGTGTTGGCGGCGGCAGCGGACGACGTGCGGGAGGCCATCTCCCGGGCGCGGGTGCGGCATCCGGACTGGTTCCGGAGCTTCGCGAAGGCGGAGGCGGAGGCCGTGGCGTTGCACTATTACGAGGTGCAGGCGGTGCCGGGCTTGTTGCAGACCCACGCGTACGCACGGGCCGTCATGCGACACCGCCGACCCGTCTGGGACGAGGAAACGATCGACAAGTGGGTAGTCGACCGTATGGCTCGACAGACGCTCCTCGACAAGTGGCCGCCGACGACGGTCAGCTTCGTCCTTGAGGAGGCTGTCCTGCGTCGCCCCACCGGGGGTTTGCGGATCCACCGCGAACAGCTCCGGCACATCGCTGAAGTCGCGGGCCGCCGTACGGTTCACCTCCAGGTGATGCCGCTGACGAAGGATGACCACCCTTCCCTCGACGGCGCCTTCACGCTCCTGACTCCCAAGGGGCGGCGGGAGGTCGCGTACACCGAGATCTATGGACATCCTCGGCTGATCACCGACCCAGAAGAGGTACGCGTATACACCGAGCGTTATGGGATCCTGCGATCACAGGCACTCTCGCCCCATGAGTCCCTGGAGTTGATCGAAAAGATGCTGGGAGAGCTATGAGCACCGCAGATCTGGCCTGGTTCAAGAGCAGCTACAGCGACGGCGAAGGCGGCGAGTGCATCGAAGTCGCCTACGACTGGCGCAAGTCCAGCTACAGCAGCGGCGAAGGCGGCAACTGCGTCGAAGTCGCCGCCCATCCCGCCCTCGTCCACGTCCGCGACTCCAAGAACCCCCACGGCCCCCAGCTCGCCGTCTCCCCCGCCTCCTGGGCCGCTTTCCTGGTCGTGGCGTCCGGGGCGTGACCTCGATCAAGGCGGTCAACACGCCGGCGCCGCACATCCTGGGCGCCTGCGCCCAGGGATCGACCCGGTGGCCCTCCCGTCAGCCGAACGGGGGGCGCACCGGACGTATGCGCCGTTCACCTCCGATCCCTTCGTACGGATGAGGAACCGGGCGCGTCACGGCCGACCTGCGAGAACGCCGTCGAGGATGAGTCCGTCCTCGCGCCGCTCACAGTCCCTCGGCCCGCTTCCGGAGCGGGCCGCTGTGCCATGCGCGCGTACGGAAGGAGACGACCTTGTCCGAGCAGGAGCAGGCCGAGCAGAGCGCCGGTGGGTTCACTCTCGCCACCCCCGTGGGTGCCGAGTCGCCGGTTCCGCTGTCGCATCCCGTCCCGGAGCCGGACGAGCAGTGGGAACTGCCGCACGGTTTCGCCCACGTCTTCCACGGCGAGGGCAACCAGGGGATCACCCGGCCGGTGATCATGTGCGACGGCTTCAACCTCGGCAAGAGCGATCTGAAGGCGCTGTACGCCGGCCTGGACCGCGAGTTCCCCCTCCTGACGGAACTTCGCCGCCGCGGCCGTGACGTCATCCTGATCGGCCTGAACGAGCGCTCCGCCTCGGTCCTGGACAACGCCGAAGCGGTGGTGGCCGCCATCCTGCAGACCACCGCCATGCAACTGGGCAGCGCGCCGCTGACCGTGGGCGGTTTCAGCATGGGCGGTCTGGTCACCCGGTACGCCCTGGCCAAGCTGGAGGAGGCGCGGGTCGACCACCGCACCCGCCTGTACTTCTCCTACGACACGCCGCACCGCGGCGCCGTCGTGCCGATCGGCCTCCAGGCGTTCTCCCACTTCATCCCGGCCCCGAACGCCTTCGCCCGGCAGATGAACAGCCCGGCCGCCCGGCAGATGCTCTGGCGGCACTACGACCCGAAGACCGGGCAGGTCGGGATCGCCCCCGAGCGCAAGCAGTTCCTGGAGGAGCTGGCGCGCGTCGGCAACTGGCCGAACCACCCCCGCAAACTGGCGCTCGCCAACGGCCGTGGCGACGGCGAGGGCCTGGCGGTTCCGCCCGGCGAGACCGCGCTGAAGGTCGAGCGGATCTACCCGGGCACGACCTTCCACGCCCAGTCGCAGGGCAAGGACGTGATCGTCGCCGAACTGAAGCGACGGTTCCCCCCGGCCGAGAAGACGATCACGACGAGCGACTTCCCCGAGCTGGACGGCGCCCCCGGCGGCACCCTGCGCTCGTACGGCATCCTCGCCGACAAGCTGAAGGAGGCCGGCGCCCAGATCGACCTGCGGCACGAGGACGTCTGCTTCGTCCCCTCGGTCAGCGCGGTCGCGATCCGCGACATCGACCAGCAGAAGGACCTCTTCACGAACATCGACGACCTGGATCCCGAGGAGAGCGAGGTCGACGACTTCGTCTGCTCCTCGGACACGACGGCGCACACCGCCATCACCCGGGAACTCGGCGAGTGGTTGCTGGAACGGCTGCCCGACTGATCCTCCGCAGCACACGGGTCGGGCCGGCCGCCGCGCGGACGGCCCGACCGGTCGGAGGCGACCGGCCGGCCGGGGCGTGGTGCCGGAATACGCCTGTGCGGTGGCTGGTTGGAGCGGGACATGCAACGTGATCCCGGGCCGTCCGGTGGCATCCATCCTCTCCTCGCGGGACGGTTCAGCCCCTACCAGTTCGACGCGTCGGCAGCCGTCGACGACCACTCCCTGCGCCTGCTGCTGGAGGCCGCGCGGTGGGCACCGTCCGCCGGGAACTCCCAGCCGTGGGGGTTCTTCGTGAGCCGGCCGGGCGAGCCGGACCACGAGCGGGTGGTCCGGCACCTGGCGCCCAGCTCGGCCCGGTGGGCGACGAACGCGGGGCTGCTCGTCGTCACGCTGGCGCGTCGGCACGTGGGGGATTCGGAGCTGCTCTACTCCGAGTTCGCGGACTACGACCTCGGCCAGGCCATCGCGCACATGACCGTCCAGGCGGAGGCGCTGGGGCTGGCCTCCCACCAGTTCCGGGCCTTCGACATGGAGGGCCTCACCAAGGAGCTGGGACCGGGTCCGGGATGGTCGATCGTCTCCATGATGGCGCTGGGGAAGGCGGGCGAGGAGCGGCCGGAGGGCCGCGACCGGCGCAGCGTCGCGGATCTGCTGGGCGCGCCCTGGGCCCCCTGACGGGCACCGTCGCCGGGTTCTCGGGGTGGGCGTGCTGCGTGGGCTTCTGGTGGGACCGCCCTCTTTCCGAGAGTCGCTCCTTCCGGCGGCGCGTCAAGGGCGAGTCGGCTTCGCCGATGGCCTGCGGCCACCCTTGACCCGCCGCCTCCAGGAGCGAAAGACCTCTCGGAGGGCGGTCCGGGGGCCGGGGTCCCCGCCGAGGCCCGGGCAGCGGCGGGGGGCGGGAGAGCGGCTTTCGGGCCGGTGGGGTGGGGCTGGGTTCACGGCCGGGGCGGATGGGGCTGCTCGCCCCGGCTCTCGGTGCGCGGTCGTTGCACGGGGCGGCCCGGCTGCGCTCGGCGGGTCCCGGTCGCTCGTCGGCCGGGCCTCAGGCCCCGCTGGTCGCTCCCGGTGGGTGGAGAGGCGCACACAAGTCCGCTCCACTCCCGGTAACAGCCCTCGATCGGAGCCCAAAAGGGGCACATCATCCGACCAGTCCGAGTTACTGCGGGAAACCCACACCCACGGCGACCAGCGGGGCCTGAAGCCCGACCCCCGCACAGCCCTCGGCCGCCGAGCCGACCCGGGCCACCCCGTGCAACGACCGCGCACCCCGGCGCACGGAACCGGCCCCACCCGCCTCCGCCGTGAACCCAGCCCCACCCCACCGGCCCGAAAGCCGCCCCCCGGCCCCGGACGCTGCCCGAAGCCCCCGCGCGGCCCCGCACCCGGCCGCCCTCCGAGTGGGAAAAGGCGGCCTCCGCCGCCGGGTCAAGGGTGGAGCGAAGCGGAATCGGCGAAGCCGACGCGACGCAGGAGCGCCCTTGACGCGGTGGCGGAGGCCGCCACACTCGGAAAGAGGGCGGCCGCACCCGCACCCTCGCCGCCGGATCACCCCGAGCAGCCCAGACCCGCGGAGTCCCAACCCTTCCGGCCCCCCGGCCCCCCGGCCCCCCGGCCCCCCAGAATCCCCTCAACCACTGCCGCGCAAGAACGACTTGATTGCCATTCAGATCGCAAAAACGCTCGGCTACTGTGTGGCCCATGCAGGGGGAACCGCAAGACCACTCCAGTCTCGACAGTCTCGACAGTTTGCGCGGCAGTGGGGCGACGCCGCTCGCACCGGGTGATCCCCGGCAGATCGGGGCGTTCAGGCTGCTCGGCGTGCTCGGGTCCGGTGGGATGGGACGGGTCTATCTCGGTGCCGTGCCCGGGAAGTTCGCGGCGGTGAAGCGGGTCCTTCCCGTGCTCGCCGAGGACGCCGACTTCCTCAGCCACTTCGGGCACGAGCTCGACAACCTGGCCCGGCTGCCCGCCGGGGCCAACACCAAGCTCCTCGCGAGCGACCGCACGGCGAAGCCGCCGTGGTTCGCGACCGAGTTCATCCCCGGCATCACCCTCAACGAGGCCGTCCGGCTCAACGGCGGCCCGCTGTCCGGCGGCGCCCTGTGGCGGCTCCTCCGGGAGGCGGCGGCCGGGCTGCGGGTGGTGCACGGCGCGGACATGGTGCACCGCGACCTCAAGCCGTCCAACGTGATGCTGACCGGCGGCGGCCTCTCGCTCATCGACTTCGGCGTGGCCCGGGCGGCCGACCAGAGCCGGCTGACCAAGACCGGCATGGTCATCGGAACCCCCGCCTACATGGCGCCCGAACAGGCCGTCGCCGAGCGCGAACTGACCGGGGCGGCGGATGTGTTCGGCCTCGGCAGCCTCCTGCTGTACGCGGCGAACGGGCGACCTCCGTTCGGTGACGGTTCCGGGCCCGGCCTGCTCTACCGGGTCGTCCACGGCGAGCCCGAGTTCGGGCGGCTCCCGGAGGGCGACCCCGAGCTGGCGGAGCTCGTACGGAAGTGTCTCGCCAAGGATCCGGCGGACCGGCCGACGGCCGAGGAGCTCGTCGGGCTCACCGAGGAGCGCGCGGCGGGAGCCGCGTGGCCGGCGGCCGTCGGGGAGCGGATCGCCGAGCGGGCCGCCTTCGCCTCCGGCGCCCCGACCGCCGAGCAGCTCGCGGAGCTGGAGCGGATCGACCCGGCCCAGGACGTGGCGACGGCCTCGCTGACCCCGCAGGCCCCGCAGGCCCCGCAGGAGCCGGGGGCCGCCTCGCCCGACGCGGTCGCCCTTACGGGTGCGGCCGACCCCGGCAAGCGGCGGCGCAACCGGCTCGTCATGCTCGTGGTGCCCGTCGTCGTCGCGACCGGCACCACTCTGACCGTCGCCCTCAGCCC
This sequence comes from Streptomyces sp. NPDC107498, assembly GCF_055582805.1. Taxonomy (NCBI): domain Bacteria; kingdom Bacillati; phylum Actinomycetota; class Actinomycetes; order Kitasatosporales; family Streptomycetaceae; genus Streptomyces; species Streptomyces sp. NPDC107498. The sequence goes on from NZ_JBVJPE010000005.1 coordinate 301,840, forward strand.
GTACGTCGGCCGTCTCGGTGCGGCGCCGGAGGCGTCCTCCTCGCCGTCCGCGGTGGCCTCGCAGCCCGCCCCGGTCGGGTCCGCCGGTCCGGCGACCGCCAAGCCGTCCGTCAAGCCGTCGGCGTCCGGGAAGCCGGGCGCCGAGCCCTCGGGTCCCGCCACAGCCGTCCCGCCGCCCGGTGCGGGCGGCGGGGCGGGAGGCGCGGGCACGCCGCCCGGCGGCTCCTCGTCCACCGGCTCCTCGTCCACTGGGGGCTCGTCCTCCGGCGGTTCGTCCTCCGGCGGTCCCACCACGACCGGTGGCGGGTCCAGCGCCTCCGGGTCCGGGTCCGGTTCCGGTTCCTCCACCTCCTCCTCCGGCGGCGGCACGTCCGGCGGGGCGACCACCGACCCCGCCCCGAAGCCGACGACCCGGCAGCCCGCGCCCCCGTCCTCCGGCGGATCGGCGCCCTCGGGGACGTACTCCATCGAGAACGCCTCGAACGGGCAGTGCCTGGCCGAGAGCGACGAGGGCTGGGCCACCCTCGTCAACACCTACGAGTGCGGCTCCTCGGCCCGCAACGGCGGCAGCCTCTCGTACGCGTGGACGTACTCCCCCGGGGCGAACGGCACCTTCCGCCTCATCAGCAGGAAGTCGGGGAACTGCCTCCAGCCCTCCAGCTCCACCGTCGCGCTCGCCCCCTGCAACGGCTCCGGCGTCCAGTCCTGGAAGGTCGGCACGTCGACGTCCTCAGGGCGGACGATCAAGAACGTGAACAACGGCATGTGCCTGCTGACCGGTCCGCCGTTCGTGATGACGTACACCTGCAACTCCGGAGACCGCGCCTACCTCTGGCGGAACATCTCAGCCCTCTGACCGGGGAGGGCCGAAGACGGGGACGGTGACCTCCCCTTCCCTGCGGAACGCGACCTCCAGCTCCATCCCGATCCGGAGGTCCTCCTCCGCCACGCCCACGACCTCCGTCATCATGCGCGGGCCCTCGGCGAGGTCGACGACGGCCGCGACGTACGGGACGCGGTCGCCGAAGGGCGGGAGGTCGTTCCGGTGGACGACCGACCAGGTGTAGAGGTCGGCGCGGCCGCTCGCCCGCTCCCAGCGGACGTCCTCGCTCCAGCAGTACGGGCAGAACTCGCGCGGGTAGTGGTGGACGCGGTCGCAGGCGGCGCAGCGGCGCAGCAGGAGGTGCCCTTCGGCGGCGGCGTCCCAGTAGGGGCGGGTGAAGGCGTCGACGTCGGGGAGGTTCGCCGGGGTGGCGGTCATCGGAAGAGTCCGATCGCGGAGTCGAGGGACCAGGTCTGCCAGGACACGGCGAGGAGGGCGACGAGGGAGATCAGCGCCATCATCGCGTTCTGCCCCTGCTCGGCCCAGTCGTGGATCATCAGGACGAGGTAGAGGAGGTTGAGGAGGAGGCCGCCGACGAGGGCGACCGGGGTGAGGAGGCCGGTGACGAGGCCGAGGCCGAGGGCGAGTTCGGCGTAGACGACGACGTACGCCATGAGCTTGGGGCGCGGGGCGACGACGGCGTCGAAGCCGTTCCTCACCACCGCCCACCTGTGTCCACCGGCCACGTCGGCCGCCCAGGCGATGCCGGTGCCGCGCTCGAACCAGCCCTTCTTGTCCTTGTGGCGCCAGCTCTCCAGCCACCACAGGCCGAGGCCGATGCGGAGGACGGCGAGCCATTCGGCGCCGGTGAGCCAGACGGTCTGCATACGGTCTCTCCCCACGAGCTCGACCTGACGGTACGTCAGTTCAGCGCAGACCCGGGCCCTGCCGCAAGAGGCGGGCGCACGGGGCCGACTCCGGCCGCGCGGGGCCGACTCCGGCCGTGCGAGGTCGGTTCCGGCCGTGCGAGGTCGGTTCCGGCCGCGCCGGGTCGCGCGCGTGACCGATTCGCAATCGAAATCCCCTCTCGACCGAGACCCACTGCGTGTACACGTCATTACGCTCAGCATTCATGGTCACCACCCCCCCTGCACCTCCCCTCCACCCCGTGTACGTCATCGGCGGCGGCCCCGGCGGGCTCGCCGTCGCCGCCGCCCTGCGCGCGCGGGGCGTCCGGGCCGTCGTCCTGGAGAAGTCCGACGCCGTCGGTGCCTCCTGGCGCGCGCACTACGACCGGCTGCGGCTGCACACCACCCGGCGGCTCTCCGCCCTCCCCGGCCTGAAGATGCCCCGCTCCTTCGGTCGCTGGGTCGCCCGCGCCGACGTCGTCCGCTACCTGGAGGCGTACGCGGAGAAGCACGAGCTGGAGGTCGTGACCGGGGTCGAGGTCCACCGCGTCGAGCGCTCCGGCGCCGACTGGGTCCTGCACGCCACCGGCGGGCGGCTGCTCACCGGGAGCGCGGTCGTGGTGGCCACCGGCTACAACCACACCCCGCACCTGCCCGAGTGGCCCGGCCGCGACGCGTACGGCGACCGGCTGGTGCACGCGCGCGCGTACCGCGCCCCGGGGCCGTACGAGGGGAAGGACGTCCTCGTCGTGGGCGCCGGCAACACCGGCGCCGAGATAGCCGCCGACCTCGCCGGGGGCGGGGCGGCCCGGGTGCGGCTCGCGGTGCGGACCGCTCCCCACCTCGTGCGCCGCACGACCCTCGGCTGGCCCGCCCAGCGCTCCGGCATCCTGGTGCGGCGACTGCCGGTGGCCCTGGTCGACCGGATGGGCGCCCTGCTCGCCCGGTTCGCCGCGCCGGACCTCACCGCGCACGGACTGCCCCGGCCGACCAGGGGCCTCGCCACCCGGCAGCGGGAGGGCGCGATCCCGGTGCAGGACGTCGGCCTGATCGACGCCCTGCGGGCCGGGAAGGTCGAGGTCGTCGCCGCCGTGGAGGGCTTCGAGGACGGCGAGGTGCTCCTCGCGGACGGCACCCGGATCGCCCCGGACGCGGTGATCGCGGCGACCGGCTACCGGCGCGCCCTGGAACCGCTCCTCGGGCACCTGGACGTGCTCGACGGGCGCGGGCTGCCGGTCACAACCGGCCCCCGCTGCCCGAACCGGGCGCCGGGTCTCTATTTCACCGGTTTCACCAATCCCCTCAGCGGCATGCTCCGCGAGCTGGCGAGGGACGCGGAGAGGATCGCGCGCCGGATCGCGCGGGCGGCGGCGAAGCGGGGAGTCGATCAGGTCGGTTGACCTGCACGACTCGGACTGCCCTGCGCACACCCATTCCTGACTACGCGTCAGTTCTGTAATCTGACTGAGCGTCAGGTGTATACGGATGGGTGAAGGGCGGGCGACACACATGCTTGGATCGACACACGGCACCTTCACCACCGATCTCCGCGCCCGCGTGGTCGCCTGCGGCGAGGCGCCCCCGGTCGTCGTGCACGGCGTCGCCGTCGCCCCCGGCGACCTGGACGTCAGCGGGCGTCCGCTGCACGCGCCCGTCCCCGACCTCGACCGGTTCTTCCGGCCCGAGTCCGTCGCGGTCGTCGGCGCCTCCGACGCCGAGGGCCGGCCCAACACCGGCATCACCCGGCAGCTGCTCGCCTGGGCCGAGCGGGTCGGCGCCCGGCTCGTGCCCGTGCACCCGACCCGTACGAGCGTGTTCGGGATCGACTGCGTGCCCTCCGTCCGCGCGCTCGCCGAACCCGTCGACCTCGCCGTCCTCCTCGTCGCCGACCCGCTGCCCGTGATCGAGGAGCTCGCCGACACCAAGGCGAGGTTCGCGGTCGCCTTCGCCTCCGGCTTCGCCGAGACCGGGGAGGCCGGGGCCGCCGCGCAGGAACGCCTCGCCGCCGCCGTGCGCCGCTCCGGGCTCCGCCTCCTCGGCCCCAACACCAACCTCAACGCCTTCGAGCGCTTCCGCGACGACCTCGAAGGCCCCGCCGTCGCCCTCATCACCCAGTCCGGCCACCAGGGGCGGCCCGTCTTCACCCTCCAGGAGCTCGGCGTCCGCCTCTCCCACTGGGCGCCCACCGGCAACGAGGCCGACCTGGAGACCGCCGACTTCCTCGCGTACTTCGCCGGGCGCCCCGAGGTCGGGGCCATCGCCTGCTACGTCGAAGGGCTCAAGGACGGCCGCTCCTTCCTCCTCGCCGCCGACCGGGCCGCGCGCCGGGGCGTCCCCGTCGTCGCCGTGAAGGTCGGTCGCACCGAGACCGGCGCCCGCACCGCCGCCTCCCACACCGGCAAGCTCACCGGCGCCGACCGGGTCGTCGACGCGGCCATGCGGCAGTACGGGGTGATCCGCGTCGACGGCCTCGACCAGCTCCAGGACACCTCCGCCCTCCTCGCGCGGGCGCGCCGGCCGCTCGCCGAGGGCGTCGTCGTCTACTCCATCTCCGGCGGCACGGGAGCCCACTTCGCCGACCTGGCCACGGCGGCGGGGCTCGAACTCCCCACGCTCCACCAGGCCAAGCAGGACGAACTGCACCAGTGGATCCCGGAGTACCTGAACGTCGCCAACCCCGTCGACAACGGCGGTCACCCGGTGGGCGACTGGCGCGGCCGGAAGATCATCGACGCGATCCTCGCCGACCCGTCGGTCGGGGTGCTGATCTGTCCCATCACCGGCCCCTTCCCCCCGATGAGCGACAGGCTCGCCCAGGACCTCGTCGACGCGGCCGAGGCCACGGACAAGCTGGTGTGCGTGGTCTGGGGCTCCCCGGTCGGCACGGAGGCGGCCTACCGCGAGACCCTCCTCGGTTCCTCCCGGGTCGCCACCTTCCGCACGTTCTCGAACTGCATCGGGGCCGTGAAGGCCTACCTCGACCACCACCGCTTCACCACCGCCTACCGCTCCCCCTTCGACGAGGCCCCCCGCACCCCCTCCCCATCCCTCCGCAAGGCCCGGGCCCTCGTGCGGCCCGGCCGGCGGCTCAGCGAGCACGCGGCGAAGCAACTGCTGCGGGCGTACGGGATACGGGTGCCGCGCGAGCAGCTCGTCACCAGCGCGGCGGCGGCCGTCCGGGCCGCCGGGCTCGTCGGCTACCCGGTCGTGATGAAGGCCTCGGGCGCGCAGCTCGCCCACAAGACGGAGCTGGGGCTCGTGAAGGTCGGGCTGACGTCGGCGAGCCAGGTGCGGGACGCGTACCGCGAGCTCACCGACATCGCCCGCTTCGAGGAGATCGACCTCGACGGCGTCCTCGTCTGCCAGATGGTCGGGCGCGGGGTCGAGATGGTGGTGGGCGTGACGCACGACGAGCTCTTCGGCCCGACGGTCACGGTGGGCCTCGGCGGGGTCCTGGTGGAGGTCCTGGACGACACCGCCGTCCGCGTCCCGCCCTTCGGGGAGCGCGAGGCCCGCTCGATGCTCGGCGAACTGCGCGGCCGGGCCCTGCTCGACGGCGTGCGGGGCGCGCCGCCGGCCGACGTCGACGCGCTCGTCGAGGTCGTGCTCCGCGTCCAGCGGATGGCCCTCGAACTCGACGGCGACCTCGCCGAACTGGACATCAACCCGCTGATGGTGCTGCCGCGCGGGCAGGGGGCGGTGGCCCTGGACGCGCTCGCGGTCTGCCGATAGGAGCCCCATGTCAGAGGTCCTGCACACGGTCGGCAACGGCGTCTCCTGGATCACGCTCAACCGCCCGGAGGCGATGAACGCGGTCACCCGGGACCAGCGGGAGCGGATCATCGCCCTGCTGGCCGAGGCCTCCGCCGACCCGGACGTGCGCTGCGTGGTGGTGACGGCCACCGGGCGCGGCTTCTGCGCGGGCGCGGACCTGCGGGGCGCGCCGTCCGCCTCCGGCGAGCGGGTCGTGGGGGACGTGGCCCGGATGATCCGGCAGGGCGCCCAGCGGTTCATCGCCGCGGTCATGGACTGCGAGAAGCCGGTGATCGCGGCGGTGAACGGCACGGCGGCGGGGATCGGGGCGCACCTCGCGTTCGCCTGCGACCTGGTGCTCGCGGCGGACTCGGCGCGGTTCGTCGAGGTGTTCGTGCGGCGGGGGCTGGTCCCGGACGGGGGCGGGGCGTACCTCCTGCCCCGCCTGATCGGGCCGCGGCGGGCGAAGGAGTTGATGTTCTTCGGCGACGCGGTGCCGGCGGCGGAGGCGCTCGCCATGGGCCTGGTGAACCGGGTGGTCCCCGCGGCCGACCTGGAGAAGACGGCGCGGGAATGGGCCGAACGCCTGGCCCAGGGCCCGACCCGCGCCCTCGCCCTCACGAAGCAGCTGGTCAACGCGTCCCTGGACGTGGACCGCGCGGCCGCGTTCGCGGCGGAGGCGACGGCGCAGGAGCTCAACATGACGACGAGGGACGCCCAGGAGGGGGTGACGAGCTTCGTGGAGCGGAGGGAGGCGCGGTACGAGGGGCGGTAGCAGAAGCTGTCGTACCGGACCCCTAGGGTGTGTCTGCCCATGCCACGCACCGCTCCGGGGGGAACGGAACCCATGCACTCACCGTGAAGGTGACCGGAGCCGCGCTGCACGAGAAGGACGTGGTCGAAGTCTCCGGCGGCACCTACCGCGCCCGGTCGACGACGGTCTCCGTCGCGGCCGACCGGCGGAGCATGGACGTCTCCCTGGATCTGGCGAGCGCCCCGCGCACCGGGCTGGGCCTGAGCGTGGTCACGCACGACGGCGTGCGGTACTCCCGTGGCACCGTCACCGTCGTCGCCCCCCTCCACACCACCGCCGCCCCCGCCGTCACCGGCACCGCCGTCGTCGGCGGGAAGGTGTCGGCGAAGGTCGGGACCTGGACGCCGGCGCCGACCTCGTACGCGTACCAGTGGTGTGCGAACGGGCGGGCGATCAGCGGGGCGACGCGGACGACGTTCACGCCGACGAAGGCCCAGCGCGGTCTGAGGATCACCGTCCGCGTGACGGCGCTGCGGACCGGGCACCTGTCCGGTGTCGCGTGGACCCGGGCGACGGGAGCCGTCGCGGGCTGACCGGAACCGGTGGCCGTCGTCCCCTTCGAAGGCTTCCCATCTGACGAACCGTCAGTTTCAATGGACGGTGTGATGGGACACGCGGGGATGGCGGCCACCGTCGTCCGACACCTGAGAGCGGCCGGTTCGCCGACGGCCGTGGAACCACTGCCCCGGCCCGCCCTGCGCGCGGTGCGCGAGGACGAGCGCCCGCCCGTCGACCCGGCCGAGTTCCGCCGCGTCCTGGGCCACTTCGCGAGCGGGGTGACGATCGTGACGGCCCTCGACGCCGACGGACCGACCGGCTTCGCCTGCCAGTCCTTCGCCTCGCTCTCCCTCGACCCGCCCCTCGTGGCCTTCATGGTCGCCCGGACGTCGACCACCTGGCCCCGGATCGCCGACGCCGGACGCTTCTGCGTCAACGTCCTCGGCGCCGACCAGGGCCCGCTGTGCCGGGGCTTCGCGGTGAGCGGCGCCGACAAGTTCGCCGGGGTGGAGTGGGAGCCCGCGCCGGTGACCGGCTCGCCCCGGCTCGCCGGGGCCCCCGCCTGGATCGACTGCGCGATCACCGCCGTCCACACGGGCGGCGACCACCTGATCGTGGTGGGCCGGGTGGAGGCCCTGGACGCGGCGGAGGAGGGCGAACCGCTGCTCTTCCACCGGGGGCGGTTCGGGCGGTTCGGCTCCTGACCCGTACGGCTCGTGAGGCCGTACGGACCGGCGGTTCGTCACTCCTGCACGTACAGGACGACCCCGCCGAGCAGGAAGGCGCCCACCACCGCGCACGTGCCCCACAGCAGCAGCGCGACGAAGTACCCCCGGCGCGCGGGGCGGGTGAGCAGCGCCGCCACGGCCAGGACCACCGTGCCCGCGAGCCACCCCCAGGCGCCGGCGACCGGTGCGAGGAGGGCGCCGGCGAGGGCCGCCCCGGCCGGCTGCCACCCCGGCGGAGGGCCGCCGAACCTGCGCCCCGGGCCCTCGCCGAGCAGCACCACGGGCAGTACGAGCGCCGCGGAGACCGCGACCGCGGCGAGGAACCCGAACAGCGCGAAGAACGGCAGCGCCAGGAGGAACAGTCCGCCGCCGGAATCGTCGCCCTCCCCCTGTCCACCGCTCGGCCCGACCGTCATCAGCGCTGCCAGGGCCACCCCGGCCTCCAGGCACAGCGCCAGCGTCGAGACCCTCAGCATCCGGGCGAAGCCCCGCCCGTCGTCAGGACCGCTCATCGGCGATCACCCCCGGGATCATCGTGCTCCCGCCAGGATCACCGGCTCCGTCCGGGGTCGGCCGATGACCAGGGCCATCAGGGCCGCCGCCGCGCACAGCGCGCCCGAGGCGTACCAGACGACGTCGTACGTGCCGAAGACGTCGCGCGCCACGCCGCCCGCGAAGGCGACGGCCGCCGCGCCCACCTGGTGGGAGGCGAGGACCCAGCCGAAGACGATCGCCGAGTCCTCCCCGTAGTGCTCGCGGCACAGGGCGATCGTGGGCGGGACGGTGGCGACCCAGTCGAGGCCGTAGAAGACGATGAAGAAGAGCATCGGGGGGTGCACGGAGGGCGCCAGGAGCATGGGGAGGAACAACAGCGAGACCCCCCTCAGCGCGTAGTAGACCGCCAGGAGCCGGCGCGGCGAGAAGCGGTCCGTGAACCAGCCCGAGGCGATCGTGCCGGCCACGTCGAAGACGCCGATCACCGCCAGCAGGCCGGCCGCCGCCGTCACCGGCATGCCGTGGTCGTGCGCCGCCGGCACGAAGTGGGTCTTGACGAGGCCGTTCGTCGAGGCGCCGCAGATCGCGAAGGAGCCGGCGAGGAGCCAGAAGGGGCCGGTGCGGGCCGCCCCGAGGAGGACGGCGACCGCGCGGCGGGCAGCGCCGGGGACGGGCGCGGGCTTGTCGGCGTACTCCCCGCCGTACGGGGCGAGCCGGACGTCCGCCGGGTGGTCGCGGAGCAGCAGCCAGACGAAGGGGACGACGGCGAGGGCGGCCAGGGCCACCGTCACCGCGGCCGGACGCCAGCCGTGGTGCTCGACCAGCCAGGAGAGGAGCGGCAGGAAGATCAGTTGGCCCGAGGCGCCCGCTGCCGTGAGGATGCCCGTCACCAGCCCCCGCCGCGCCACGAACCAGCGGTTCGTGACCGTCGCCGCGAAGGCCAGCGCCATCGAGCCGCTGCCCAGGCCGACCAGGACGCCCCAGTAGAGCATCAGTTGCCAGGCCGTCGTCATCCAGACGGTGAGGAGGGAGCCCAGCGCGATCACGCTGAGGGCCACCGCCACCACCCTCCGGATGCCGAAGCGGTCCATCAGGGCGGCGGCGAACGGCGCCGTCAGGCCGTACAGCGCGAGGTTCACCGACACGGCGAAGCCGATGGTGCCCCGCGACCAGTGGAACTCCCCGTGCAGCGGCTCGATCAGCAGGCCCGGCAGGGAGGCGAAGGCCGCGGCGCCGATGATCGTGACGAAGGTGACCGCCGCGACGAACCAGGCGCGGTGGACGCGGGGACGGGGTGACTTCCCGGGCGTGCGGACGAGGGTCTCGGTTGTCTGAGCCATGCCATCGAGCATCCCGGGCCGGCGCCTCCCCCACCATTGGCCCGAATGACAGCTTTCCAAAGGATCGGGACACGTGCCTTCATGCGCGCGGCAGCGTTCTGATCGGGCGCACCACCAGCAGCGCCGTCACCACGAGCACCGCGACCCCCGCCCCCGTGAGCAGCACCTCCTCCGTGCCGAGCGCCGCCGCCACCGGCCCCGACAGGGTGCGGCCGACGCCCATCATCAGGAGCGAGCCGGCCACGTCGTACGCGTGCATCCGGTTCAGGGCCTCCTGCGGCACGTGCGTCTGGACCGACGTCGACCACATGACCAGCCAGAAGGCGAAGGCCGCCCCGCCGACGAACTGGCCCGCGCCGAGCAGCGCCGCGGGCGCGCCGAGGCCGAGCAGGGCGAGGTTCACGGGGAGGCCGAGGAGCGCCACCGCGCCCGCCGCGAGGGGGCGGCGGGGGCGCAGCCGGATCGCGAGGAGCCCGCCGACGGCGCTGCCGGCGCCGTTGACGGCCATGAGCACGCCGTACGCGGCCGAGCCGTGCTCCTCGGTGACGAGGCTCGCGGTGAGCGGGACCATGGGCCCGGCGACGGTCAGCCCGTACACCGTCCAGATGGAGATGACGCCCCAGAGCCAGCTGCGGGCCCGGAACTCCCGCCAGCCGCCGACGAGTTCGACCCCGAGGGAGTCGCGCCGGGCGGTGTCGGAGGGGATCGGGGCGAGCCGCATCAGGGTGAAGCAGACGGCGCTGACGGCGAAGGTGACGCCGTTGACCGCGAAGGCGGCGCCCGCGTTCCACAGGGCGACGAGCAGGCCGGCGGCGGCCGGACCCGCCATGGTCATGAGGGCCTCGACGACCCGCAGGACGGCGTTGGCGCGCTGCACGTCGGGGGAGATGCGGGGGATGGTGGAGGCGACGCCCGGCTGGAAGAGGGCGGCGCCGACGCCGCTCAGGACGGAGAGGGCGTAGACGGCCCAGAGCGGCGGGCTGCCGAACGTGAAGGAGACGGCGAGGACGGCGGCGCCGGGCAGCCTCAGGAGGTCGGCGAGGATCATCATGCGGCGGGCCGTGAAGCGGTCGGCGAGGACGCCGCCGAAGAGCACGAAGAGCGCGAAGGCGGCGGTCCAGCCGCCCAGCGCGTAGCCGACGGTGGAGCCGGGGTGGCCGGCGCCGAGGAGTCCCGCGGCGAAGGCGACCGGGACCGTGCCCTCGCCGAAGACGGCGACGGCCCGGGCGACGAAGAAGAGCCGGAAGTTGCGGTTCCACAGTGCGGGCGGCGCGACCGGGGCGGGAATCCGCCCGGTGGCCTCAGACTTGTACGTGTTGTCCGTCACGGACACGTACTCGTACCAGCCCTATGGTCTGGACCACCACCGATTTACGGAGGGAGCGCCCGCCCGTGCAGCAGCCGCACCGCGTCGCCGTCCTCGCCCTGCCCGGCCTCCTCCCCTTCGAGCTGGGCATCCCGCACCGCATCTTCGGCCGTGCGAAGGACCCCGGGGGCCGACCGCTGTACGAGATCGTGACCTGCGCCCCGAAGGCCGGACCGGTGCAGACCGACGCCGACTTCTCGATCCACGTCGAGCACGGCCCGGAGGCCCTCGCGACCGCCGACACGGTCGTCGTGCCCGCCTCGTACGAGCTCGGGCCGGTCCACGACGAGGGCAGGCTCCCCGAGGAGCTGGCCGCGGCGCTCGCCCGCATCCGGCCCGGCACCCGGCTGGTCTCCATCTGCACCGGCGGGTACGTGCTCGCCGCCGCCGGCTTCCTCGACGGGCGCCCGGCCACCACCCACTGGGCGTCCGCCGAGCACTTCCAGCGGCTCTTCCCGAGCGTGCGGGTCGACGCGGACGTCCTCTTCATCGACGACGGCGACGTCCTCACCTCGGCCGGGGTGGCCGCCGGGATCGACCTGTGCCTGCACATCGTGCGCCGCGACCACGGCACGGCCGTCGCCAACGACGTCGCCCGCAGGACCGTCGTGCCGCCCCACCGGGACGGCGGCCAGGCCCAGTACATCGAGCGGCCCCTGCCGGAGGCCGGCACCCACACCACGACCGCCGCGCGGGCCTGGGCGCTCGCCCACCTGCACGAGCCGATCCAGCTGCGGGACCTGGCGGAGAAGGAGGCGATGAGCGTCCGGACGTTCACCCGCCGCTTCCGCGACGAGGTCGGCATCAGCCCCGGCCAGTGGCTCACCCAGCAGCGCGTCGAACGCGCCCGGCACCTCCTGGAGTCCACCGGGCTGCCGGTCGACCGGGTCGCCCGGGACGCCGGCTTCGGCACGGCCCAGTCGCTGCGGACGCACCTGATGAGCGCGATCGGGGTGACCCCGACGTCCTACCGCCGCACCTTCCGCCCGGGGACGGCCTCCGTCTGAACCTCCGGCACGTCGGGGGTGGGCCGCGGCAGCCGCCGCTCCCCCGCCGCGCCGACCACGCGAGCAGCGCGCCGGCGAGCGTGCCGCTCGCCGCGGGGGCGGCGGTCCACGGCAGTACGGCGACGAGGGCGACGCCCGCGGCACGGGGCGGGTGGCGAGCTCGCGGTAGGACACGTCCAGGGCCGTAACGGCCGTACGCCCCTGGGCCCCAGCGCGTTTCGTCCCCGCGCGCACTCGCCCCGGTCCGTGCCCGCGCCCCCGCCCGCGCCCCTCAGAACGTGAGCACGCCCCGCGCCACCCTCCCCCGTTCCGCGTCCTCGACGGCCCGGGCGAAGTCCTCCACGGGGTAGGTGCGGGTGACCAGTTCGTCGAGGAGGAGCGTTCCGGAGCGGTACAGCTCCGCGTAGAGGGCGATGTCCTTCTGCGGGCGGGAGGAGCCGTACCGGCAGCCCAGGATCGCCTTGTCCAGGAACATCGCGGCCGGCGGGAAGCTCGCCTCCGCCTTCGGCGCGGTCATGCCGAGCAGGACCGCCTGGCCGTGCCGGTCCAGGAGGTCGATCGCGGCCCGGACGAGCCCGGTGTGGCCGACGCACTCGAAGACGTGGTCGGCGCCGGTGGGCAGGACGCCCCGTACGCCGTCGGTGGAGGCGAGGAAGTGCGTCGCCCCGAACCGCCGGGCCACCGCCTCCTTCTCCGGGTTCGTGTCGACCGCGACGATCGTCGACGCGCCCGCGATCCGCGCGCCCTGGAGGACGTTGAGGCCGATGCCGCCGGTGCCGATGACGACGACGGTGTCGCCCCGGTCGACCTTCGCGCGGTTCAGTACGGCCCCGACGCCGGTGAGGACGCCGCAGCCCATGAGGGCGGCGGAGGTCAGCGGGACGTCCTCCGGGATCTTCACGGCCTGGACGGCCTTGACGACGGTCCGCTCCGCGAAGGACGAGTTCGAGGCGAACTGGAAGAGCGGCTGCCCGCCGCGCGAGAACGGCCGCCCCGGCATCCCGATCGCCTTCCGGCACATGGTCGGCCGGCCCCGGTCGCAGTCGGCGCAGGCGCCGCAGTTGGCGAGGGTGGACAGGGCGACGTGGTCGCCGGGCACGACGTGGACGACCCCCGGGCCGACGGCCTCGACGACGCCCGCGCCCTCGTGGCCGAGGACGACGGGCGGGGGGAAGGGGATGGTCCCGTCGACGACGGACAGGTCGCTGTGGCAGAGCCCGGCGGCGGCGATCGCCACGAGCACCTCGCCGGGGCCGGGGTCCCGCACCTCCAGGTCGTCGACGACCCGGACCTGCTTCCCGTCGAAGACGACCCCTCTCATGACCGCTCCCCCTCGTCGGCTTCGGCACCCTTTCCGGCATCGGTGCCCTCCCCGACGACGGCACCCTCCCCGACATCGGCGCCCTCCCCGACGACGGCACCCTCCCCGACATCGGCGCCCTTCCCGGCGTTGGGCCGCGCGCCCTCCGCCGCCGCCCTCGCCATCTCCTCCAGGCGCGCCAGCATCGGCATCGGGTCCGTCCCCACCGTCCCCGGCAGGAAGTCCGCGATGCGCTCGGGGGTCCACGCGCCGCCCTCGGCGTAGCCCGCGCGCAGTTCCCGGGGCTGGGCCCAGACCGCGATCTTGGGGCCGGCGACGGTGTACACCTGGCCGGTGATCCGTTCCTCCCGGGCCCGTTCGCTCAGCAGGTAGACGACGAGCGCGGCCACGTCCTCCGGTGTGCCGATCTCCTTGAGCTCCATGGGGACGTTCGCGGACATCCGGGTGCGGGCCACGGGCGCGACCGCGTTCGCGGTGACCCCGTACTTGTGGAGGCCGAGGGCCGCGCTCCGTACGAGCGAGATGATCCCGCCCTTCGCCGCCGAGTAGTTGGCCTGCGCCACGGACCCCTGGTGGTTGCCGCTGGTGAAGCCGATGAGGGTCCCGGCGCCCTGCTTGCGCATGACCGCCGACGCCGCCCGGAAGACGGTGAAGGTGCCCTTCAGATGGGTGGCGACGACCGGGTCCCACTCCTCCTCGGACATGTTGAAGAGCATCCGCTCGCGCAGGATGCCCGCGACGCACACGACCCCGTCGACGCGCCCGTACGCGGTGAGGGCGGTCTCGACGACCCGCGCCCCGCCCGCCATCGTGGAGACGTCGTCCGCGACGGCGACGGCGGTGCCGCCCGCCGCCTCGATCTCCTTCACGACCGCCGCCGCGACCTCCGAGGTCGGCTCGCCGCCCTCGATCGACACCCCGTAGTCGTTGACGACGACCTTCGCGCCCTCCGCCGCGCAGGCGAGGGCGACGGCACGGCCGATGCCGCGCCCCGCTCCCGTCACGGCGACGACCTTCCCAGCCAAGAAGTTCCCCACGCCCGGCCCCTTCCCGCACTTTCTGACGGCCCGTTAGATTTGTTCGTCGTCAGGATTCTACGGTCCGTCAGATACCGGAAAACAAGACCCCGGAGGCCCCGATGTCCCTCCCCGCCGCCTTCCACGAGATCGCCGAGCGCGTCAACAACTGGGGTCGCTGGGGCCAGGACGACGAGATCGGCACGCTCAACCTCGTCACCGACGGGGTCGTGCGGGAGGCCGTCGCCACCGTCCGCACCGGCCTCCGCGTCCCGCTCGCCGTCGACCTCAGACAGGACGGCATACAGACCGGCATGATCCCCGGCCGGGTGAACCCGCTCCACGTCATGGTCCAGGTCAACCAGGAGCTCTTCGGCCCCGGCACGGTCGCGACCAGCGACGACGCCGTGACCCTCGGCCTCCAGGCCGGCACCCACTGGGACGCCCTGACGCACGTCTCCCACTCGGGCCGCATCTACAACGGTCGCCCCGCCGCCTCGATCACCCCGCACGGCCGCTCCGCGTTCAGCGGCATCCACACCGCCCGCCACCTGGTGAGCCGGGGCGTCCTCCTGGACGTGGCCGCCGCGAAGGGGGTGGACCGACTGCCGGGGGACCACGCCGTGACGCCCGAAGACCTCGACGAGGCCGCCGAGTTCGGCCGGGTGACGGTACGGGCCGGGGACGTCGTCCTCGTACGGACCGGGCAGATCCGGCTGTACCTGGCCGGGGACCGGCACGGGTACGCCTTCCCGTCACCGGGCCTGTCGGTCCGCACGCCGGAGTGGTTCCACGCCCACGACGTCGCGGCCGTCGCCGACGACACGCTCACCTTCGAGATCTTCCCGCCCGAGATCGAGGACCTCTGGCTGCCCGTGCACGCCCTCGACCTGGTCGAGATGGGGATGCTCCAGGGTCAGAACTGGAATCTGGAGGGGCTGTCCACAGCCTGTGCACGGGAGGGGCGGTACGCCTTCCTGCTCTCCGCGATGCCCGAGCCCTTCGTCGGCGGCACGGGCACACCGGTGGCCCCGGTCGCGATCCTCTAGGGCCCGAGGGCCCGAAGGCCCGAGGACCCTGCGGGTGGCGGCGCGCTCGCACGCGCCCCGAGCACGGCGCGGGCCCGCCGCCACCCGAGCGCGACCCGCACACGCCGAGGGCCACGGCCCTCGGCTCCCCTCGCCGCGAATCGCTCACCCCAGAGTGGGCAAAACGGAACGAATCGTCAACAGCGCACCCTGTCGGGCGACAGGGGAGCCACGGCGGAGACGGCCCGGACCCGGTCCACCTCGCACCAGATGCTCTTGCCGGCGCCCTCCGGCTGCCAGCCCCACCGGTCCGCGAGGCCGTCGACCAGCTCCAGGCCGCGCCCGTTGGTGTCCCCGCCCTCCGCGCGCCGGGGCCGCGGCGGCCGGTCGCTCGCGTCGGCCACCTCGACCCGCACCCCGCCCCCCGTGGCGAACAGCATCCGCAGCACGGCCGGACAGCCGGTGTGCACCACGGCGTTGGTCACGAGTTCGGAGATGAGCAGCACCAGCGTCTCGGCGAGCGGCTCGTCGTCCCCTATGCCCGATCCGGCGAGCCGCGACCGGGCCCACCTCCGGGCTCGCCCCACCTCTGCCGGGTCCGGCCCGACCACCAACTGAACCTGAAGCACCTGCACCGCTCACACCATCCGAACCGGTGGACAACACACCTTCACGGAACGTGATTCCCTTGTGGGACAGCATGGTTGACGTACAGTCACCGCAACAAGCGCTTCGGGCATATTCCAGCGCGAAGGAGTACGCGTGGTCCATACTGTGCGACGCACACTGCGGGTAGTCGAACGCCGGGCGCGAGCGGCGGGCATTCCCGGCCGCGGAGCCGCCGCAGGGGCGACACCGGGACGAATCGGGCCAACGAGCACTCGCATCCCACGGAGCGTACCGGAGCCGGAGGCCGACTCCGGGCCGTGACGGCCCCGTCGAAGGACACAACCCGGTATCGACGTTCCGTGACCTGACGGACGCCCAGCGCTACAGCCCCGCCGCCACCGTCTCCTCCGCCCGCGCCGCGGGCATCCGCAGCTCGGCCCGCACCCAGGCCCGCTTCAGGTGCAGGTGCACGTCCGCCTCCCAGGTGAAGCCCATCCCGCCGTGCACCTGGAGGCAGTCCCGCGCGTTGCGGGTCGCCGCGTCGTCCCCGAGGAGCTTGGCACCGGCGATCTCGACGGGATCGCCGGTGACGGCGGCGGCCCACACGGCCGCCCGCGCGAGCTCCGTCCGCACGAGCATCCCGGCACACAGGTGCTTCACCGCCTGGAAGCCCCCGATGACCTGCCCGAACTGCGTCCGCGCACGGGCGTGGGCCACGGCGAGATCGGTGGTGGCCCGCGCACTGCCGACCTGCTCGGCGGCGGTGAGCAGGGCCCCCGTCAGCTCCGTGGCGGGCAGTCGTTCCACGGGGCGGAACGGGTGGGCACCGCGCCCGGTGCCGGGCACCCGGTGCAAGGGAGTCAGCGGATCGACCGACCGCACCGGCACGGCGCCGCCCGCGTCCCCCCGCACCACGTCGGCCTCGTCCAGCCACGGGACGAGCCCCTCCGAGGCGTCGGTCACCACGACGCCCCCCTCCGCCGCCCCCGGCACGGAACCGGCGGCCAGGTGCGTGGAAACCAGCGGTCCCGGCAGCAGCACCCTCCCCGCCTCCTCGAACACGAGCACCGCCTCCGGGAGCCCGAGCCCCACACCGCCCTCCGCCTCCGGGAGCCGCAACGCGAAGAACCCGGCGTCGCCGAGCTCCCGCCACAGCTCCCGGTCGAGCGACGGGGAGTCCACGGCGGCCCGCAGCGCGCCCCGGTCGAAGCGCCGCGCGAGCAGTTCCCGTACGCCCCGGCGCAGCGCCCGCTGATCCTCCGTGAGCCGGAAGTCCACCACCGGATCACCGCCCCTTCGGCAGGCCGAGGACGCGCTCGGCGACGATGTTGCGCTGGATCTGGGAGGTGCCGGCGGCGATCGTGTACGAGAGCGAGGACAGCCGGTCGAGGTTCCAGTCGCGGCCGAGGTCGAGCGCGTCGGGCCCGAGGACGGCGGCGGCCGCGTCGTACAGCTCCTGGCGGGCGTGCGAGTAGTGCAGTTTGAAGACGGATCCGCCCGTGCCGGGGACCCCGCCGGTCGCCCGGGCCTCGCTGACGTTGGCCTGGGTGAGCCGCCACAGCGCCTGGAACTCGGCGGAGAGCCTGCCGAGCCGGCGCCGCAGGACGGGGTCGTCCCAGGTGCCGTCCTTCCGGGCCGTGCGGGCGAGTTCGCCGAGGAGGCGGCGGCAGGCGACGACCTCGCCGACGAAGGCGGTGCCGCGTTCGAAGGAGAGCGTGACCATGGTGACCCGCCAGCCGTCGTTCTCCTCCCCCACCCGGTTCGCGACGGGCACCCGCACCTCGTCGAGGAAGACCTCGGCGAACTCGGTGGACCCGGCGAGGGTGCGCAGCGGCCGGACGGTGATGCCGGGGGCGTCCATGGGCAGGGCGAGCCAGGTGATGCCCTTGTGCCGGGACGGGGCGTCCGGGTCCGTCCGCACCAACAGCTCGCACCAGTCGGCGACCTCGGCGTGCGAGGTCCAGATCTTCTGTCCGGTGACGACGTACGCGTCCCCGTCCCGTACCGCCCGGGTGCGGAGGGAGGCGAGGTCCGACCCGGCGTCGGGTTCGCTGAAGCCCTGGCACCAGACCTCGTCGCCGCGCAGGATCGGCGGCAGCCACCGTTCGCGCTGCGCCGCCGTGCCCTCGGCGGCGACGGTGGGTCCGGCGTGGAGGAGGCCGACGAAGTTGGCGCCGACGTAGGGGGCGCCGGCGAGTTCGGTCTCCTCCAGGAAGATGAGGCGCTGGGTCGGGGAGGCGTCCCAGTGGGTGTCGGCGTATCCGGCGTCGTACAGGCGGCGTTGCCAGCCGCAGTCGTAGGCGCGGCGGGCGGGCCAGTCGAGCGGGTCGGGGCGTTCGGGGAGGCCGGGCAGGGTGGCGGCGAGCCATTCCCGCAGGCGGGCGCGGTACTCCTCCTCCTCTTCGGTGCAGGAGAGGTCCATCAGACGATCCCGAGGTCCAGCATGCGGATGGCGTTGCCCCGCATCAGCTTGTAGACGGTCTCGTCGTCGAGGCCCCGGACGTGGTCGAGGGCGACCTCCTTGGTGTGCGGGAAGGTCGAGTCGACGTGCGGGTAGTCGGTCTCGAAGGTGGCGTTGTCCCGGCCGACCACGTCCAGCGAGGCGATGCCGTGCTTGTCGCGGAAGAAGCAGCAGAAGATCTGCCGGTAGTAGTACGTGGACGGCGGCTCGGGGACGATGTCGCGGACGCCGCCCCAGGCGCGGTGCTCCTCCCAGACGTCGTCGGCGCGTTCGAGGGCGTACGGGATCCAGCCCATCTGGCCTTCGCTGTAGGCGAGCTTGAGCCGGGGGAACTTCACGAGGACCCCGCTGAAGAGGAAGTCCATCATCGAGGCCATCGCGTTGTTGAAGCTGAGGGAGGCCTGGACGGCGGGCGGGGCGTCGGGCGAGGCGGCCGGCATCTGGCTGCTGGAGCCGATGTGCATGTTCACCACCGTCCCGGTCTCCTGGCAGACGGCGAAGAACGGGTCCCAGTACCCCGAGTGGATCGACGGCAGCCCGAGGTGGGTGGGGATCTCCGAGAAGGTGACGGCCTTGACGCCGCGGGCGGCGTTGCGCCGGATCTCGGCGACGGCGAGGCCGACGTCCCAGAGCGGGATGATGCAGAGCGGGATGAGCCGGCCGCCGCTGTCGCCGCACCACTCCTCGACCATCCAGTCGTTGTAGGCGCGGACGCAGGCGAGGGCGACCTCCTTGTCGTGGGCCTCGGCGAAGGTCTGGCCGCAGAAGCGGGGGAAGGTGGGGAAGCAGAGGGAGGCCTCGACGTGGTTGAGGTCCATGTCGGCGAGGCGGGCCTTCGGATCCCAGCAGCCGCGGCGCATCTCCTCGCGGGTGATGCCCTCCAGGGTCATGTCGTCGCGGTCGAAGCCGACGGCGGCGATGTTGCGCTTGTACGGGAACGTGAGGTCCTCGTAGATCCACCAGTCGGTGGGCGGGCCCTCGGGGTCCATCGTGATCCGGTACCTGCCGCCGACGTAGGCGAGCTCGCCGATGCCGGCCGTGAGGGGACGGGGCCCGCGGTCGCGGTACCTCTTCGGGAGCCAGGTCTCGAAGAGGTGGGCGGGTTCGATCACGTGGTCGTCGACGCTGATGATGCGGGGCAGTTCCGTCATGGGGCCTCTCCCGGATTCGGCGGACCGTTCCCGGCCCGTTTCTGATGACCCGTCAGATCTGATGGGGTCAGGCTATCCCCGCACCCCTGGACCGACAAGCGCCGGACCCCTACGCTCGCCGCACCATCTGACGGAACGTCAGCCAAGAGGAGTACGGTCATGGACCAGACCGCGCACGCCCTGGGCGAGTCCCGCACGCTCTGGGAGCTCGTCGAACGCCGCGCCGCCCTCACCCCCGACCGGCCCGTCCTCCTCCAGGACGACCGCGTCCTCACCTTCGGCGGCCTCCGCGAGCGCGCCGAGCGCTGCGCCGCCGGTCTCCACGGGATGGGCGTGCGCCCCGGCACGGTCGTCGCCTGGCAGCTGCCCACCCGCATCGAGACCGCCGTGCTCTCCTTCGCGCTCGCCCGCATCGGCGCCGTGCAGTCCCCGGTGATCCCCTTCTACCGGGACAAGGAGGTCGGCTTCGCGCTGCGCGAGTCGAAGGCCGAGTTCTTCGCGGTCCCCGGAATCTGGCGCGAATTCGACCATGCGGAGATGGCGAGGCGACTCGGCGCGCGCGGGATCTTCGAGGCCTACGAGGACCTGCCGGACGGCGACCCCGCCGTCCTGCCCCCACCGCCCGCCTCCGGCACCGACGTCCGCTGGATCTACTGGACCTCCGGCACCACCTCGGACCCCAAGGGCGTCCTGCACACCGACCGTTCGCTCCTCGCCGGCGGCTCCTGCCTCGCCCACGCCCTCCGGCTGACGGCCGAGGACGTCGGCTCGATGGCCTTCCCGTACGCCCACATCGCCGGGCCCGACTACACGGTGATGCTCCTGCTGTACGGGTTCCCGGCCGTGATGTTCGAACAGTTCGCGCTGCCGGAGGCCCTCGACGCGTACAACCGGCACGGCGTGACCGTCGCCGGCGGCTCCACCGCCTTCTACTCGATGTTCCTCGCCGAGCAGCGCAGAAGGCCCGGGAAGCCCGTCATCCCCACCCTCCGCCTGCTCGCGGGCGGCGGCGCGCCCAAGCCGCCCGAGATCTACCACGCGGTGCGCAAGGAGCTGGGCTGCCGGCTCACCCACGGGTACGGCATGACCGAGGTCCCCATGATCACGATGGGCGACCCCGACGACACCGACGAGAACCTCGCCACGACCGAGGGCCGTCCGCCCGCCGGCATGGAGATCCGGATCACCGGCGACGGCGAGGTCCGGCTCCGCGGCGAGGCCGTCTGCCGGGGCTACCTCGACCCGGCGCAGACGGCCGCCGCCTTCGACGAGGACGGCTTCCTCGTCACCGGCGACGTCGGGCACCTCACGGCCGACGGCCACCTCGTGCTCACGGGCCGGGTCAAGGACATCATCATCCGCAAGGGGGAGAACGTCTCGGCGAAGGAGATCGAGGACCTCCTCCACCGGCACCCGGACGTGGGCGACGCCGCCGTCATAGGCCTCCCGGACGCCGAGCGCGGCGAACGCGTCTGCGCCGTCGTCGAACAGCCCCCCGGTGCCGCCCCGCTGGACCTTCCCCGGGTCGCGGCCTTCCTGCGGGAGGCCGGGCTCTCCGTCCACAAGCTGCCGGAACAGCTGGAGGTGGTGGACGCGCTCCCCCGCAACGAGACCCTGCGCAAGGTGCTGAAGTACAAGCTCAGGGAGCGGTTCGGCCCGGCTCGGTGACCGTCGCCTCCGGCACGTCCTCGTACACGTCGAAGAGGCGGTGCACGCCCAGCGCGGAGAGCACCCGGCCGACGTGGCTCTCCCCGGCCGTCCGCTGCTCCGGCAGGATCAGGCGGAGCCGGCCGCCGCACGAGCGGAGCAGACGGCGGGACGCGATCAGCACGCCGACCCCGCTGGAATCGCAGAACTCCACGGAGGACAGGTCGATCACCAGGTCGTGCCGACCGCCGGCCACGGCGTCGTGGACGCGGCGGCGTATCCCGGGGGAGGTGACCAGGTCCAGTTCGCCCCGGACGTGGAAAACCGTCCAGGAACCGTGCTCGTCCTCGTCGACCTCGATCGTCGTCACGCAGGCCGCCTGCCCCCTCGGGGAGTGCCGAAACCCCCGATTCCGAGGATGACGCTTTCCTTACCATCCGCGTCCGCGTCAAGGGCGCACTTGCGGCAAACAGGCGTGCGCCGTCGGAGCGGCCCACTACTTTGGAGGAGAACCGGGAGGCCGGGAAGGGCGGAGGGCCGCATGGCGATGGACACACCACCGCGCTGGGACCGCAGGATGCAGCAGCGGCTGGCGCGCGGGGAGGCCGCTGCCCTCGGCGAGTTCTACGACCGGTTCGCCGCCCTGGTGCACAGCCTCGCCCACCGGGTCCTCGACGACGACGCGGCGGCCGACCAGGTCACCCGCGAGGTCTTCGGCTACGTCTGGGAGAACCCCGACTCCTACGACCCGAAGCAGGGCAACATGCGCTCGTGGGTCGCCAAGCTGACCCAGCGACAGGCCGTGCACCGGCTGCGGCAGGCCGAGGCCCTGGCGTACGCGGAGACGGGGGTCGGCTCCGTCGAGGAGCTGGAGCAGAAGGTCCGCCGGGCCACGGTCGCCGCCCGCGCCGACTACATCGTGACCTCCATGCCGGCGCCGCTCCGGAGGGCGCTCGAACTGGCGTACTTCCAGCGCCGCGACTACCGCCAGACCGCCGCCGACCTCGGCGTCACCGAGGACGAGGCCCGCCGGCGCCTCCGGCTGGGCCTCCAGCTGCTCTCCTCCGCGCACGCCCGCTCCCTCGAAGGGTCCTCGCCGCCCGGCTACGGACGCCCGCTGTGACCGCGGCGCACGACGGCGCGGACGACGGCGCACGCGCCCCCTGGATACCCGGACCGCGCCGTGCGGCCGACGACCACGCGGACCTGACGGCGCGGTTGCCGGAGGTTCCGGAGACGGAGGCGGAGGCGGAGACGCGGGCAGGAGCGGAGACGCGGGCGGGGGCGGAAGAAGCGGACATGGGGGAACCGGAGGAGCCGGACGTACCGGACCTCAGCCACAACGTGCTCAAGTCCCTCCTCGGGGCCTGGGCCCTTTCGGCGTGCTCCGCCGGCGAGACCAGGGCCGTCGAGAACCACCTCACCGCGTGCGCCCCCTGCGCCGACGAGGCCCTCCGGCTCCGTGACGCCGTCTCGCTCCTCCACGAGGACCGCGACCTGGACCTCGACCCGCTGCTCCGCTCCCGGGTCCTGGAGGGCTGCCTGGGCCGTCGCCCCGCCCGCATCCCCGTCCCGGACTGGGTCACCCCGTACGACGCGGAGACCGCCCGGCTCGACGCGCTCCTGAGGGACATCGGCGAGTCCGAGTGGCACGCGCCGGTGCGGCTCAAGTGGTACGAGGAGGACCGCGTCGTGCGCCGCAAGGCCACCGTCGCGGCGGTCATCGGCCACCTCCTGGCGGTGGACGGCCTGGTGACGGCGGCGCTGGGCCTGGACGATCCGCTGGGCGCGGGCGTGCCGGAGCTGTCGCCGACGGAGCGGACGGAAGCGCTCTGGTCGGCCCTGGACCGGCCGCCGAACCGGTCGCTCCGGGGCCCTTGGCGGGACCAGTCGCACACGCTGATCCGGACGGTGGCGTTCGCGGGGAAGGGGGTGGCGGACCTGACCGTCACCTACAAGGACTTCGCCCTCCCGCTGCGGGACTCGCTCCTGGAGCGGGCCTTCGAGTGCTGGCTGCACGCGGACGACATCGCGACCGCGGTGGCGTACCCGTACGCGCCGCCCAGCGGGCCGCACCTCCACGGCATGATCGACCTCGCGGCCCGGCTGCTCCCCGGGGCCCTCGCCAACCGCCGGCGCGCGGGCCTGGCCGGCCCCGCCAAGGAGCTCGTCGCCGCGGGCGCGCCGGGCCGCTCGCTCCACCTGGAGGTGGAGGGCGCGGGCGGCGGCCACTGGTACATCTCCCTGGACTCCCCGGCGGCGCTCGGCTCGCCGGAGCGGGCGGTGGCGCAGGTGGCGATGGACGGGGTCGAGTTCTGCCGGCTGGTGGCGGGGCACATCACGCCGGAGGAGGCGGCGGCGGGTCAGGACGGCGACCGCGAGGCCATCAGGGACGTCCTCTCGGCCACGGCGTCCCTGAGTCGCCTGTAGGCGCGCCGCGCCCCGTGCGGGGGCGCCGCGCGGCCCCGGAGGTCCGGATCAGCCGAAGACGACCGTGCGGCGGCCGTTCAGGAGGATCCGGCGTTCCGCGTGCCACTTGACCGCCCGCGCCAGCGCCTGGCACTCCACGTCCCGCCCGATCGCCACCAGCTGGTCCGGCGTCACCTCGTGGCCGACGCGCTCGACCTCCTGCTCGATGATCGGGCCCTCGTCGAGGTCGGCCGTCACGTAGTGGGCGGTCGCGCCGATGAGCTTCACGCCGCGGGCGTGCGCCTGGTGGTAGGGCTTGGCGCCCTTGAAGCTGGGGAGGAAGGAGTGGTGGATGTTGATGATCCGCCCGGAGAGCTGCTTGCACAGGTCGTCGGAGAGGACCTGCATGTAGCGGGCGAGGACGACCAGCTCGACGTTCTCGGAGCGGACGAGCTCCAGGAGTTCCGCCTCGGCCTCCGGCTTGTTCTCCTTCGTCACCGGGATGTGCCGGAACGGGATCCCGTACGAGCCCACCAGCTCCTCGAAGTCCGTGTGGTTGGAGACGACCGCGACGATCTCCACCGGCAGCGCCCCGATCCGCGACCGGAAGAGCAGGTCGTTCAGGCAGTGGCCGAACTTCGAGACCATGAGCACGACCCGCATGGGCTGGTCGGCGCGGTTGATCTGCCAGTCCATGGCGAAGGAGTCGCCGACGGCGGCGAAGCTCGCCCGGAGCTTGTCGACCGTCACCGGCGCCTCGGCGGAGAAGTGGACCCGCATGAAGAAGAGACCCGTGTCACGGTCTCCGAACTGCTGGCTGTCCTCGATGTTGCACCCGGTGATGAAGAGGTAGCTCGACACGGCGTGCACGATGCCCTGCTTGTCGGGGCACGAGAGGGTGAGGACGTACTGGTCGGTCATCCCGTCAGCCTGCCACACGACGCCCCGCCGGGAGGCGTCCGTCCGTCAGGCGGAACGCCTCAGGACCGGGTCATGATACGGAGCACGTCGAGGGAGCGCGGGGGCGCGTCGGGGTCCTCGCCGTCGGCCGTCGCCATCCGTACGTGTGCCTCGCGGGCGGCGCGCACGGCTTCCGGCCAGCCGGGGTGGGCGGCGTACGCGGTGACGGGGGCGTCCGGTCCGACCTGGTGCATGATCCGCAGCACCCGGAGGACGGCGACGTCGACGAGGGCGGCCTCGCCGGAGTCCCGGAAGATCGAGCCGACGTACTTCTCGGCGGACCAGTTGTCGAGCCAGGTGTCCTCGACGAGGCGGTAGACGGCGTCGGTGACGTCGCCGTACCCCTCCTGGCCGGCCAGCCAGGTCGTCTCGTGGAACACGGGGTCGGAGAGCATGTGCAGCGCCGAGCGCACGTTGCTGCGCCAGCGCCACCACGGCATGTCGTTGAGCGGCATGCCGCCCATGGTGGAGGAGCGACGGCCGCGACGGGAAGAGTTAACCGAACCGGGAACCGGACCGGGGACTGGACTGGACACGTTTCGATCGTACGTTCCCTTGTCCGGTAAGCGGACTCGCCCCCTCCCCCCTCCGGTCACCCGCCCCCGCAATTCACCTTCACGTCACCCACCGTTGAACCGCGCTCACTCCCGCGTTACCCATGAGGCGGAAATGTGCATGCCCATGACCGGTAGGCGACTGACCTCACTCCTCGCGTACGTCACGACCGCGGCGACCGGAGCGTCGCTGCTCACCGGTTGTGGCGTGCTCCCTGGGGCCACGGGGGGCTCCAGGGAGCCCGTCACGGTGATGACCTGGGCTCCCGACCAGACCCGGGCGACCAACATGCCCGGAATGCCCGCCATGGCGCAGACCTACGCCCGCTGGGTCAACTCCCGGGGCGGCATCGACGGACACGAACTGCGCGTCCTGACCTGCAACGAGCAGAACACCACCGCGGGCGCCGCCGCCTGCGCCCGCCGGGCCGTGCGCGAGAAGGCGGTGGCCGTCGTCGGCTCGTACAGCCAGAACGGCCGCGCCTTCATGGCCCCGCTGGAAGCCGCGGGCATCCCGTACATCGGCGGCTACGGCATCGCGGAGGACGAGTTCACCAGCCCGCTCTCCTACCCCGTCAACGGCGGAGTGGCCTCCCTCGTCGCCGGGCACGGCATGCAGCTCGCCGGCTCCTGCGACCGGGTCTCCCTCGTCCGCCCCGACACCACCGCCGGGGACAGGCTCCCCGAGCTCCTCGACTCCGGCCTGCACAAGGCGAGCCACCGGGGCGCCGTCGACATCCCGGCCCTGGAGGACGCCGCCGAGTACACCGAGCAGGCGGACCGGGCCCGCGCCCGGGCGGGCGGCGAGAAGGGCTGCGTGACCGCCGTCCTCGGCGAGCGCACCCAGACCTTCTTCGACTCCTTCCGCCGCCTCCCCGGGCAGCAGGAGGGGGAGCGGGACGAGGACGCCGTCCGGATCTCCTCGGTCCTCGGCAGCGTCGACCAGCCCGTCATCGACCGCACCGGCGGTCCCCACAGCCCCTTCGAGGGCGCCTTCGTCACCGGCTGGTACCCGGACGCGGGCGACAGGAGCTGGGCGCCGATGCGCAAGGTCATCCAGGAGCACGCCTTCGTCGACAACCGGGTCGACCCTGCCGACACGGGCGTCCAGACCACCTGGATCGCCTACACGGTCCTCAGGGAGGTCGTCGAGTCGCTCCGGCAGGACAGGATCACGGCCGAGCAGATCAGCCACGCCCTCGACCAGGGCGAGCGGATCGACACCGGCGGCCTCACCCCGAGCCTGCGCTGGAAGTACGAGGACATGCTCGGCGCCCCCGGCTTCACCCGGATCGTCAACCGCGAGGTGACCTTCCAGGTGGTCCGCCAGGGGCGGCTCGTGGCGCAGAAGCCCGGTTTCGTCGACGTCGGCGAGACCGTCCTCAGCGCCCCGTAGGCCTGCTCAGAGCTGGGTCCAGCTCCGCTTCTCCAGGCCGTACTTCGCGGCGGTCGGGTTCCACAGCTCGGCCGCCGTCTTCTTGGCGGCGGTGGCCTCGCCGCTCTTCCCGTCCCCCGCGGTCCTCTGGCTGGTCGTCCGGGCGTGGCCGCCCTTGCAGGCCTTCTTGGCCTTCATCTGGCCGGCCCAGGCCGCGTAGTGGTCGTCGGCGGCGGCCGAGGCCTGCCAGGCCTTGGTGAGCGCCGCCGTCAGCGCCGCGCTGTCCGGGATCTTGTCGACCGACAGCGACTGGAGCTTGGTGATCAGCCCGCGGCGCTGCTCGGCGGCGTCCCGCAGGTCGCTCGCGGCCTCGTCGAGGTTCTTGCACTGGTTGATGGACGCGACCGAGCTGATCACCGTCTCGCGGCTGCTGCTGCTGGTCGCGAGCAGCTTGCTGAGCTCCTGCGCCTGCGGCTCCGCCGGGTCGGCCGGCTTCTCCGCGGGCGCGGGCGCCCCGGTGGAGGGCGCGGCGGAGCTCGCCGCCGCGTTCTGGCCGGGGGTCTTGGGGGCCTTCTCCTCGTCCCCGCCGCTGAGCAGCATCCCGGCGCCGAGGCCGACGACCGCGCAGCCGACGACGACGGCGGCGATCAGCGCGAGCGGCGACCTGCGGCGCGGCTCGGGCTCGTCGTCGTAGTAGGCGTCCTGGTAGGCGTCCTGGGGGGCGTACTGCTGCGGGGGCTGCGGCGGCTGGTGGTGGTGCTGGGGCTGCTGCCGGTACGGGGCCGGGCCCGGCTGCTGGTAGCCCTGCGGCGCGTGCGGCTGCTGGGGCGGGCGCGGGGCCTCCGTGCGGAAGAGGCTGTCGAACTCGGCGGGCGGCTGCCGCTCACCGGGCGTCTGCGCCGGTACGGGGGCGATGTACTGGGTCGCGTCCGAGGCGCCGGCCGGTCCGGGCCCCTGCTGCGCGAGCGGGCCCGTGCCGAGGAACTGGGTGTCGGAGCCCCCGCCCTGCTGCGGCGGCACCGGGGCGATGTACTGGGTCGCGTCCGAGGCGCCGGACGGCGGCGGGTAGCCGTACCCCGGCTGCGGAGGAGCGGCCGGGGCGCCGGGGCCCGGGTAGCCGTAGCCGGGCTGCGGCGCGGCCTGGACCGGCGGCATCCCGCCCGGGACCGGCGCGATGTGCTGGGTCGCCTGCATGTCGGCGGCGGCCGGGGCGCCCGGGCCCGGGTAGCCGTAGCCGGGCTGCGGCGGGTCCTGCTGCGGGGGTATCGGCGGCAGGTACTGGGTGGACTGCACGTCGGAGGCGCCCTGCGGCGCCTCCGGGGGCAGCGGCTGGGCGGGCGGCAGCGGCTGCCCGGCCGTCTGGCCGCCGGCGGGACCCCAGGCGCCGCCCCACGGCTGGCCGCCGCCATGCTCCGGACTCTGTCCGTTCTGCGTCACCGGGACTCCCACCAATAAACCTACGGAATCGTCGGCCCACGCTACCGGGTGCCGACAGGGCTCCGCACACACGTGTGAGACCGGTTACACGACCTGTTGACGAAACGGCCGGGTACGTCAAGGACCGGGTACGGCGGGGACCGGATGCACCGAGAACCGGACGGTCGAGAACCGGACACGTCGAGAACCCGCTACGCCGCGTACAGCTCCATCCGCGCGTCGAACTCCCGCACCACCGCCTCCCCCGCGTACGGCTCCAGGCGCTCCCTCAGGTCCTCCAGGTACTCCGCGCCCCGCGACGACCGCAGCGTGCCGAGCAGTTCGAGCGCCTGCGTGCCCGTCCGGCAGGCCTGCTCCACCTCCCGCTGCTGGACCCGCACCGAGGCCAGGAGCGCCAGGCCGATCGCGCGCCGCCGCGCCCGCGTCTCCGGATGTCCCGCGATCGACTCCTCCGCCGCCCGCGCCGCCGCCTCCGCCTGCCCCAGGTCCCGGTGGCAGTGCGCCAGTTCGTCCGCGAGGTAGGCCGCGTCGAAGTGGGCGATCCACGCCGGGTCGTCGCCCGCCTCCGGATCGGCCCGGTCGAGCGCCCGCGCGGCACGGCCCGCCGCCGTCTCGAAGGCGCGCACGTCGCCCATCAGCGCGTGCCCGCGCGCCTCCGCCGCCAGGAACATCGCCTCCGCGCGCGGCGGCACCTTCCCGCGCGCCCCCTCCTGCGCCGCCCGTGCCAACTGGGCGATCTCCCGCGGGTTGCCGAGCTGCGCGGCGAGGTGGCTCATCGAGGCGGCGAGCACATAGCCGCCGTACCCCCGGTCCCCCGCCGCCTGCGCGAGCCGCAGCGCCTGGATGTAGTACCGCTGCGCGAGCCCCGGTTCACCGGTGTCCACCGCCATGTACCCGGCGAGCTCGGTCAGTCGGGCGACCGCCGCGAAGAGCTGCCGGCCGACCGCCTCCCGGTACGAGCCCGACAGCATCCCCGACACCACGCTGTTGAGGTAGTGCACCACCACCGGCCGCACGTGGCCGCTGCCGAAGCGTCGGTCGAGGTCGACCAGCGCGGCCGTCATCTCCCGCACCGCCGCCACGTCCGCGACCCCGACGCGGGCCCCCGCCGTCCGGGCCACGTGCGCGTCGGGACCCGTGATCAGCCAGTCCCTGCTGGGCTCGACGAGGGCGGAGGCCGCGACCGCCGAGCCGTTCAGGAACTCCCGGCGCCCCACGTCGCTGCGCCACAGCTCGCAGACCTGCTCGATCGCGCCGGGCACGGTCGGCGCGAACTGCAGCCCCACCCCGGCGGCGAGGTTCCGGCCGTTGGCCATGCCGACCTCGTCGATCGTGACCGTGCGCCCCAGCTTGCGGCCCAGCGCCTCCGCGATGATCCCGGGCGCCCGGCCCCGCGGCTGCTGGCCGCGCAGCCAGCGCGCCACCGACGTCTTGTCGTAGCGCAGGTCGAGGCCGCGTTCGGCGCCGACCATGTTGACCCTGCGGGCGAGGCCGGCGTTGGAGCAGCCGGCTTCCTGGATGAGCGCCTGGAGCCGTTCGTTGAGCTGACGCGGAACGAGTGCCCTGGCTGCCATGAGAACCCCCTGAGGCCGTGCGGTGATCACCGGAGAAGGGATCACTGCCCGGCTGATATCTGGTCAATGCAGATGTGAACACGCGAAACCGGACACGTCGGCCGCGTGAATGAGGCCACCCCGCCGCCGACGCCCCCCTCTGTCCGTACCCACCCCCGCTCCCCCGGTCGCCACGCGCCCCCGCCCGTGCACCCGTGCGCCCCGCGTGCAGGATCGATGCGTCAACACGCCGCCCGCCGCGCCCGTAACCCCGGGTGACGTGGGAAGTTGTGCTCACCGTGGAAGAGACCATGGGAGTCACGGAAGCCGCACAGATCCCCAAGCAGCGGGGCGAGCAGCTGCTGGACAGCGCCGTGCGGTACGCGGAAGAGCGGCACTGGGACGTGTTTCCCGGGACCTGGCTGGAAGCCGTCGGGGGCGGGGAGCGCTGCTCCTGCGGCGCGGACGCGTGTGCCGTGCCCGGCGCCCACGCGGTCAGGCCCGACTGGTCGACCCAGGCGACCGGGAGCGGGGTCGGGGCGCGGCGGATGTGGTCGAAGACGCCGAAGGCGTCGATCCTGCTGCCGACCGGCCGCACCTTCGACGCGATCGAGGTGTCCGAGTCGGCCGGCTTCCTGGCCCTCGCCCGCATGGAGCGCATGGAGCTGACGCTTGGCCCGGTGACCTGCACCCCGGACCGCCGCATGTACTTCTTCGTGCTCCCCGGCGCCGCCACCAAGGTCCCGGACCTCGTCCGCAAGCTCGGCTGGGCCCCGGCCTCCATCGACCTCGCCACCCGCGGGGAGGGCCACTACGTGGCGGCCCCGCCCACCCGGATCGGCGGCTTCGGCGCGGTCCAGTGGGCACGGCGCCCCACCCCGGCGAACCGCTGGCTGCCGGACGCGGAGGAGCTGATCAGCGCCCTCGCGTACGCGTGCGGCCGGGAGGCGGCGGAGGTCCGGAACCGCGCGCAGTGACCCGGGAGCCCCGTCGGCCCCGCCCTTAGGGTGTCCCCGTACGCATGACGGGGACCACCGAAGGGTTGACAGACCATGCCTGACCAGGCATTTGACGGAGCGTCCGACAAAGCGGGCACCGCACCGGGGGAAGGTGCGGTGCCCGCGGTACGCGTCGAGGGGCTGTGGAAGCGCTTCGGGCAGCAGATCGCGGTGAACGGGATCGACCTCGTGCTGCCCGCCGGCCGGTTCATCGGGCTCGTGGGGCCCAACGGCGCCGGCAAGACCACCACCCTCTCCATGATCACCGGCCTGCTGCGGCCCGACCACGGGCGGATCCTCGTCGCCGGGCACGACGTGTGGGCCGACCCGGAGTCGGTCGCCCGGGTCAAGGCCCGCATCGGGATCCTGCCGGAGGGCCTGCGGCTCTTCGAGCGCCTCTCGGGCCGTGAGCTCCTCGCCTACAGCGGCCGGCTGCGCGGCCTGCCCGGCGCCGAGGTCGACAAGCGGGCGGCCCAGCTCCTCGACGTGCTCGACCTGACGGGCTCGCAGAACAAGCTGGTCGTCGACTACTCGACCGGCATGCGGAAGAAGATCGGCCTCGCCGCCGCGCTCCTCCACAACCCCGAGGTCCTCTTCCTCGACGAGCCCTTCGAGGGCGTCGACCCGGTCTCCGCGCAGACCATCCGCGGCGTCCTGGAGCGGTACACCGCCTCCGGCGCGACCGTCGTCTTCTCCAGCCACGTCATGGAGCTCGTCGAGTCCCTCTGCGACTGGGTCGCCGTCATGGCGGCCGGCCAGATCCGGGCACAGGGCCCGCTGGCCGAGGTCCGGGGCTCCGCGCCCTCCCTCCAAGCGGCCTTCCTCGAGCTCGTCGGCGCGAACGGCCGCGAGGCGGCCGGGGACTCGCTGGACTGGCTGGGTGGCGGGGCGGGCGCGGGCGGGGCCCTGTGATGGGCGCCGACACCGCCGCCGCCTCCGCACCGTCCCTCACGTCCGTCTTCGTACGGCTCAAGCTGTCGCTGCTGCGGAACGGGCTGCGGCAGTCCGGCGGGCGGACCGCCGCGTACGTCACGTCGATCGTCTTCGGCGCCGTCTTCGCCGGCGGCACGGTGCTGGCCTTCGTCCTGCTGCGGGGCCACGAGGCCGCCGCCACGGTCGCGGTCCTCGTCACCGGGGTCCTCGCGCTGTCCTGGACGGTCATGCCGCTGTTCGTCCCGAGCGGCGACGAGACCCTGGACCCCTCGCGGCTCGTGATGCTGCCGCTGCGGCCCCGGCCGCTGGTGCGGGCGCTGCTCGTGGCCTCCCTCGTGGGCGTCGGGCCCGTCCTCACCCTCGTACTGGTCCTGGGCGCGTCCCTGTCCCTCGCGCACGGAGCGGCCGGCGCCGCCGTCGCCGTCCTCGGGGTGCCGCTCGCGACCGTGACGTGCGTGGCGCTGTCCCGGTCCGTGGCCGCCGCCAACGTCCGGCTCCTCACCTCCCGCAGGGGCCGGGACCTGGCCCTGCTGAGCGGTCTGGTCATCGCGGTCGGCATGCAGTTCGTGAACTTCGGCGCCCAGCGGCTCGGCCGGGCCGGGGGCCTGGACTCCCTGGAGCCGGCGGCCGCCGTCGTCGGCTGGCTGCCGCCGGCCGCCGCGATCGGCGCGATCGACTCCGCGAGCGAGGGCGACCACGCGGTCGCGGTGGCCCGACTGCTGCTCACGGCGGCGGCCCTGGTGGCGCTCCTGTACTGGTGGCGGCGGAGCCTGGTGCGGCTGATGGTCGAGCCGGACGGCTCCACGATCGGCGCGGCCACCGCCGCCGCCCGTGACGGGTCCGGCGGCTCGGGGCTGCTCGCCCGTATCCTTCCGGCCGGGCGCACCGGCACCGTCATGGAGCGCAGCCTGCGGTACGTCTGGCGCGACCCGAAGACGAAGGCGGCATGGGTGACCTCGCTCGCCATCGGCCTGATCGTGCCGATCTTCAACGCCTTCCAGGGCGCGGGCTCGATCTACTTCGCCTGCTTCGCCTCCGGCATGCTCGGCATGCTGATGTACAACCAGTTCGGGCAGGACACCTCGGCGTTCTGGATGGTCGCGCAGACCATCGCGACGCCGGCCGACGCGTACGCCGAACTCAAGGCGCGGGCCCTGGCCCTGCTGTCGGTGACGCTGCCGTACACGGTGTTCGTGACCGCGGTGACGGCCGCCGTCCTCGGCGACTGGACGCAGTTCCCCGAGGGCCTCGGCCTCGCGTTCGGCCTGCTCGGCGCGATGGTCGGGACGGGCGCGGTGACCTCCGCGCGCTTCCCGTACTCGGTCCCCCAGGACAGCGGCTACAAGAACGTGGTGCCGGGGCAGGCCGGGCTCGCCTGGATCTCGATCTTCGGCGGCATGCTCACGGCGGCGCTGCTGAGCTCCCCGCTCATCGCCGCGACGATCTACCTCCACGTCTCCGACCGGCAGTCCCTGCTGTGGCTCCTCCTCCCGGCCGGCCCGCTCTACGGCGCCCTCCTCGTCTTCGCGGGCCTCAGACTGGCGGCCCCGCGCACGGCGGGGCGCCTGCCGGAGATCCTGGCGGCGGTCAGCAAGGGGTAGGTGCCCGACGGGCCCGGGCGGGCGCCGGTCTTCGCTCAGGCCAGTACGCGGGCGAGGGCGGCGCGGCCCGCCGGGCCCCAGGTCGGCTTCCCGCCCGGGAGGCCGCGATCGCCGGCGCGGCCGATGGAGATGAGGCCGGCGGCGCGGAGCAGGGCCCAGCCCCGGGCGCGGCGGACGGTGGCCCCGTCCGCCCGCGCGTACGCCTCGAAGAAGCGCGGGCCCGCGCCCTCCGGCAGCAGCAGCCACGCGGCCGAGAGGTCCGTCGCCGGGTCCCCCGCGCAGAGTTCGCCGAAGTCCAGCACCCCGGCGAGGGTGCCGTCCGCGACGACGACGTTCGCGGGGTGCAGGTCCCCGTGCAGCCACAGCGGAGGGCCCTGCCGGGCGGGGGCCGCGAGGGCGTCCTCCCACGTCCGCCGCACGGCCCCCGGGTCGGCGTGTTCGGCGAGGAGCGGGAACCCCTCCTCGAACCGCCCCGCGAAGTCCTCCAGGGGCACGCCCCGGTCCGGGTTGGCGGGGGCCTCCCCGGGCGCCTCGCGGTGGAGGGCCCGCAGGAACCCCGCCAGGGCCTCGGCCGCGTGGTCGCCGCGCGTGACGGGCACGGCGTCGCCCGGCTCCCCCGGGACCCAGCGGGCGACCGTCCAGAGCCGGGGGAAGCGCGCGGACGGCTCCCCGGCGCGCAGGGGGACGGGCACGGGCAGCGGAAGCAGCGGCGCCAGGGCCGGCAGCCAGCGGTGCTCCTTGCGCAGCAGGTCGGGGGCCCGTTCGGTACGGGGCATCCGTACGGCCAACTCGTCCCCTACGCGCCACAGTCGGTTGTCCCAGCCGCCCGGGACCCCGCTGATCGGCAGCTCCGCCAGGTCCGGGTGCTGGTCCTGGAGCAGGGCCCGGACCAGGCTCTCGTCGACGTCCACGGCGTCCCTCATGACGACCTCCCCTTCCGATGGCCCACCGGCTCGGAGCGTACGCGCGGCGGCCACCGCGACGACGGCCCCCGCCGCGACCGCGGCCCGGGGCGCGTCCGGCCCGGCGACGTGACGAGCGAGGGCCCCCACCCGGCGGGTGGGGGCCCTCGCTCGCTGCCGGCTGGATCAGAACGTGCCGCGCAGGTGGGACCAGTCGATCTCCCAGCTCTCCGGGAGGCCCGGGTTCAGCGCGCCCGTGCCCTTGCCGCCGTAGAGGACCAGGCAGCCCACGCCCCTGCAGCCCTCGCCGACGTAGGCGCTGGTGGTGACGGTGGCCAGGTCGTTGAGGCCGTCCCCGCCGATGTCGCCGACCGCGAGGAACGAGGCCATGACGTTCCAGCCGCCGGAACCGATCAGCACGCGGGAGCCGAAGGCGCCGGTGCCCGTGCCCGGGTAGAACCAGAGCTTGCCGGTGGACGCCTCGCGGGCGATCAGGTCGGCCTTGCCGTCGCCGTTCATGTCGCCCGGCGCGACCAGCGCGTTCATGGCGTTCCAGCCGCCCGCGCCGATCAGCCTGCGCGCGCCCAGGGTGCCGGCGGACGTGCCGGGGTAGGCCCAGAGCTTGCCCGTGGACGGCTCGACGGCGAGCAGATCGGAGCGGCCGTCGCCGGTCAGGTCGCCGTACGCGGTGATCCTGCTCATGCCGTTCCAGCCGCCGGAGCCGATCAGCCTGCGGCTGCCGAGGGCTCCCGTGCCGGTGCCCGGGTAGAGCCACAGCCTGCCCGTGGCCGCCTCGCGGGCGATGACGTCCTCGCGGCCGTCGCCGGTGAAGTCGCCGTGCCGGGAGAGGGCGTTCATGGCGCCCCAGCCGCCCGCTCCCACGAGCTTGCCCGTGCCGTCGCCGGGCAGGAACCACAGACGGCCCGCCTCGTCACGGGCCAGGACGTCCGACCTCCGGTCGGCGTTCAGGTCGCCGAAGCCCGCCGCCTTGGGGGCGGTGTACGCGTTCCACTTCGGATAGGCGGTCCCGACGCACTCGCGCTCGGTGGGCACGAGCTTCACCGAACTGACGGTGTTCCCCGGGTAACCCCATTCGGTGCCCGCCGGATCCGGACGCCAGACGTTGGTGCCGCTGTCGACGTCGTAGTTCGGCCCGTCGTACAGGCAGAGGTACTTGTTCGTGTGGTTGACGATCGAGCGGAACGCGTTGTCCCAGGTCCCGAGCGTCGCCCGGTTCACGTTCGTCTTGTACATGGTGCCGGTGCCGTTGTCGGACTTCCAGGCACAGAAGTAGCCGGACGGACAGTCGCTGATCGCGGCCTGCGCCGGCGCCGCGCCCGCGCCGAAGAGGCCGAGCGAGGTGAGCCCCAGCGTCGTGGCCACCGTGGCCACGCGCCGCAGCATGGAAATGCGCATCGAGTTCCCTCCCACCGGCGCGGAGACGTGCTGCTCGACGCGCCGTGGGAAGGACCGTACCGTGCGCCGTTCCGGCGGGTGCCGTCAGGGGGTCAGCACGCCGTTCAGGAACGGCTCCACCGCCTCGCTCCAGGCCTCCGGGTGGGTGTAGTGGAGGAGGTGGCCCGCGTCGGGGATCTCCGCGTACGCCCCGTGGGGCAGGACCCGGACCATCTCCTGGGCCTCCGCTCGGCCCAGCTCGCCGTCCAGCCCGCGGACGACGAGGGTGGGGCAGCGGACCTGGGCGAGGGAGTCCCAGTGGGCGTCGTGGACCCAGGTCTCGCGGGAGGTCAGCATCTGCTCCGGGTCGAAGACCGGGCGCCAGCCGTCGGGACGCTCGGCCATCACCTCGGCGAAGAAGGCGCCCCGCGCCGGGTTCGGGGTCTCCACCCACGGGTCCTCGTCGCCGAACCAGCGGTGCACGGCCTCCAGGGACGGGAAGGGCGCGGGCCAGCCGCGGAACCAGTCCTGCCAGGCGCGCTGCGAGGCCGCGCCGAGGGCCGAGGCCCGCATGTCGCAGATGACGAGGGCGCGGACGAGGTCGGGGCGCTCGGCGGCCAGCTGCCAGGCGGTCAGGGCGCCCATGGAGTGGCCGACGAGGGTGACCGGGCCGAGGCCGAGCCGCTCGACGACGGCGGCGGCGTCCGCCACGTACGCCTCACGCGTGAAGGGGCCGCCGGCGGGCTTCTCGCTCGCGCCGTGGCCGCGCTGGTCCAGGGCGACGACCCGATGGCCGCCGGTGAGCCGACGGACGGCGGGGGCCCAGTGGCCGGCGTGGCCCATCAGCCCGTGGAGGAGTAACACCCCGGACGCGGGAACCCCCGGTGCCTGCCGCTCCGGCGCCGTCGGGGCCTGCGGGGCGCGTGCGGGGCGGGGGACGGGACGGCCGCCGGGGCGGGGGGTGGCGTCCGGTTCGGGCTGCGGGACGATCCCGCGGCTGCCGGGCCCGGCCGTGTGGACCGGGGCGGTGGGGGCCGGGGTCGTGTGGGCCGGGCCCGGATGGGCCGGGGTCGTACGGGGTGGACCGGCCTGGGCCGGGGCCGTGTAGTCCCAGGCCGTCAGTCGGACGCCGTCGGCCCCGGTGACGTCGAGTCGTCGCGCCATGGATCCGGCACCCCCTCTTTTCCGTCGAACCTCGCCAGACTATCGAACTCGCATTCGAAAATGCGCTCCTGCCACACAACACCCCTCGTTCGAGTGACAGGGCTCAGGGGTTGATGCGCACCACCGAGGGGAGATCTTGAACGGGAGGCGGACCGCTCGGGGAAAAACGGTCCGAGGGGAATGACCTTGAGAGCTCGGGGCTCCAGGTCAGCACAGGGGAGGACAGGCCCCGGCGCCGGAAGGCGCCGGGGCCCTCTGTCGTCCGTCGCCCTCATGGCCCCACCCCCGCGCCCGCTCGTCGCCCCGCTCGTACCAGCGTGGCACGACGAGGGCGCGGGCGTGGCGATTCCGGCGTAAAACGGGGCGCACGACAGTTCGTTCGGCCCCGGGGCCGGACCGGCACGACGAGGGGCGCCCCGCCGTGGCCGGCGGGGCGCCCCTCACTCCGTACGGGAAGGACTCAGCGCTTCGCGACGAACACGTGCGCCGCGACCTCCGCGTCCAGCTCCGCGGCCTCGCCGCTGCTGCCCACCAGGACACCGCCCGGCGACTCCGACACCGACACCACCGAGCCGGGCTGCACGCCCGCCCGCCGCAGCGTGTACATCAGCTGGGCGTCCGTCTGGATCGGCTCGCCGATCCGGCGGACGATCACCGTCTTGCCCTCGCTCGCGTCCAGGTCGGCGAGCGACACCATCGAGTCGTCGAGGAAGGCCTCGGCCTCCGCCTTCTCGCCCAGCTCCTCCAGGCCCGGGATCGGGTTCCCGTACGGCGACTCCGTCGGGTGACGCAGCAGCTCCAGGACCCGCCGCTCCACGGCCTCGCTCATCACGTGCTCCCAGCGGCAGGCCTCGGCGTGGACCTGCTCCCACTCCAGGCCGATCACGTCGACGAGCAGGCACTCGGCCAGGCGGTGCTTGCGCATCACCCGGGTGGCGAGGCGCCGGCCCTCGTCCGTGAGCTCCAGATGGCGATCGCTCGCCACGGCCACCAGGCCGTCGCGCTCCATCCGGGCCACCGTCTGGCTCACCGTCGGGCCGCTCTGGTCGAGCCGCTCCGCGATCCGGGCACGCATCGGGACCACACCTTCTTCCTCGAGCTCGAGGATGGTGCGGAGATACATCTCCGTTGTGTCGATCAGTCCGGACATACGTGCCCCTCGATGAGTCGTGCGCTGGCCCTGCCGCAATTGTTGCGCATCGGGCCGACAACCGGGTCACGCCGGGTGAGGCGGTATTGACAGAGCAATGGTCCAGACCGCACCGTGATCCGCGACCTCGGCGAGAGCGCGCGACGAGGGCCGAGGGCAGCCACGACGAGAAGGAGCCGCCGCGATGGGCGAGAGCAAGCTGGCCGGACAGTTCTTCGACGCCGCGATCGGCCTGCTCAAGGAGGTCCGCGACGGGGACTCCGCCGAGGTCGCCGCCGCCGGGGCCGCGATCGCCGCGGCCGTCGCGAACGGCAACCGGCTCTTCGCCTTCGGCGCCGGACACTCCTCGCTCGCGGCGCAGGACGTCGTCTACCGGGCCGGCGGCCTCGCCCTGATGAACCTGCTCGCCGTCCCCGGCGCCGTCGGCGTCGACGTCGTGCCCGCCACCCTCGGCTCCGCCCTGGAGCGCGTCGACGGCCTCGCCGGAGCGGTCCTCGACTCGTCCCCCGCCAGGGCCGGCGACGTCCTGATCGTCATCTCCCTCTCCGGGCGCAACGCACTGCCCGTGGAGATGGCCATGAACGCCCGCGCGCTCGGCCTCACCGTCATCGGCGTCACCTCGGTGGCGTACGCGACGGAGACGAAGTCGCGCCACGTGTCGGGGACGTACCTCAAGGACCACTGCGACGTCGTCCTCGACTCGAGGATCGCCGTCGGGGACGCGGAGCTCGCCCACGAGGGCATCGAGGCCCCCTTCGCCCCCGCCTCCACCGTCGTCACCTGCGCCCTCATGCAGGC
This sequence comes from Streptomyces sp. NPDC107498, assembly GCF_055582805.1. Lineage (NCBI taxonomy): Bacteria > Bacillati > Actinomycetota > Actinomycetes > Kitasatosporales > Streptomycetaceae > Streptomyces > Streptomyces sp. NPDC107498. The sequence continues at coordinate 340,034 of NZ_JBVJPE010000005.1, forward strand.
CACCATGGCCGCCGCCGCCGAGGAGCTCGTACGCCTCGGCATCGAGCCGCCGCTGCTGCGCTCCGGCAACGTCGACGGCGGCCACGAGTGGAACGGCCGCGTGATGAGCGAGTACGGCGACCGGATCTTCTACCGGCGCTGAACCCCGTACGGACCGGGCCGCCGGGCCCCGTACGGGCTAGGCGGCCGGGTGCGGGGCCCTCTCGCGCGGCGGACCCAGCAGCTGGCTCAGGCCGATGCAGACGAGGCCGGAGAGCATGAGCGCGAGTTGCCCGAAGAACCGGGCCTCCCAGGAGAGCTCCCGCAGGACGCCGAAGTACACCAGGCCCGGCAGGAAGACGGCCAGGCCCGTCAGGACGGCCCCGGCACCCATCAGCCGGGGCCGCATGACGTGCCGGCGCGACCAGGGCGGCACCCACCCCGTCCGGAACGTCACCACGCCCAGCACGACCGACAGCACTCCCAGGAGCATGCCCGCTCCCACCACCCACACCATGGGATCCCCCCTCTTCCGGTCCGACCGGAGAACCCCATGGTCGTCCTGCTCCGCCGCTGCCCGCCATGCCGGAACCCGGCAGTGTCCGGCCCGCCCCGTTGCCGGTCAGACGCGCTCCATCACCTGCGTCACGCGCGTGAAGCCGTCCGCGCCGTGCCCCAGGTCCACCGCCCGGCGCGCCAGGGCCTCCGCCGCGCGCATGACGCTCGCGTCGATGCCGTGCGCCTCGGCGACGTGCACGACGTGGCCCATCGTCGACACGGCCGAGGTGAGCGGATTGCCCTCGCCCGAGTACGAGCCGCCGTCCACGTCCTCGGCCCACTCCTGGAACAGCGGCGGCAGGATCGCCCCGATGCCCCGGGCGAACGGCGCGAGCTCCCGCGCCGTGATCCCCTCCGCGCGGGCCACCGCGAGGGCGTGCACGTACCCCGTCATCGCCGTCCAGAAGACGTCGAGCAGCGCCACGTCGTAGGCGGCGGCCCGGCCGACGTCCTCGCCGAGGTGCGTGTGGGAACCGCCCAGCGCGTCGAGCACCGCCCGGTGCTCGCGGTACAGCGGCTCGGGTCCGCTGTGCAGGAACACCCCGGCGGGCGTCCCGATGGTCGGCGTCGGGGTCATGATCGCCCCGTCCAGGTAGCCGATGCCGTGCTCCGCCGCCCAGCGGCCGGTGTCCCGGGCCCGCCCGGGGGTGTCGGCGCTCAGGTTGACGACGGTCCGGCCCTTGAGCGCGTCCGTGACGGCGGGCTGCCGCAGGACGGAGTCCGTGGCGTCGTAGTTGACCAGGCAGACCACCGTGAGCGCGCTCGCGGCGACCGCCTCCCCGGCGCTCGCCGCCGGGACCGCGCCGCGCGTACCGAGATCGCCCTCCTTGCCCGGGGTGCGGTTCCACACGGTGGTCCGCACCCCGGCGTCCAGGAACGCGCCGGCGAGGGCCCGGCCCATCGGCCCGAGGCCGAGGACGGTGACGGAGGGGGACTGACGGGAAGAAGACATGGCTGAACTCCCTTGCAGGTACGGGGACACACGAGGACGACCGAAGAAGGAGAAGGACGCGGATGACACGGCTCAAGGCCCGGGACACGAACGTCTGCGGCGTGACGGCCGCGATCGCCGTGATCGACGGCAAGTGGAAGACGTCGCTGCTGTGGCTGCTGGAGTCGGGACCGCACCGGCCCGGCGAACTGCGCCGCAGGCTCCCGGCGATCAGCGAGAAGGTGCTGACCCAGCAGCTGCGGGAGATGGAGACGGACGGTCTCGTGCACCGCGAGGTGCACGACGTGCTGCCGCCGAAGACCGTCTACTCGCTGACGGAGTTCGGACGCGAACTGTCCGTACTGCTCGGCCCGTTGTCGGACTGGGGCCATCGCCGGCTGGACCGGGTGCAGGAGGCGTCCGCCGCCTCCTGAGGCCCGCGCTTTCCTCTCCTTCCGGGCCGCCACCAGGTTCTCCCGGCCGCCCGGCCCCGACAAGTACCCACAAAAAAGTGGGTGTGCGACAGGCCCTAGGGCGCGTCTCCGAGGTCCAGGTGGGTCGCCACCCGGGACGCCACCGCCTCCGCGTAGACCACGTCCTCGCGCTCGAAGGACGCGCGGCAGGCGGCCCGCAGGAACGTCAGGACGCCGAGGGTCCGGCCCCGGGAGCGCAGGACCACGCACAGGGCGTGGGCCGCGTCCCCGGGCCACTGGTGGGCCTCCGCCCACACCTCGGCGGTCCGGCCCGCGCTCGCCCGCACCGTGCCCGCCCGGTCCCAGGCCTGGAGCGCCGGGTGCCTGGGCCCGTACCGCAGCGGGATGCCGCCGCCCACGACGGGCGAGGACGGGCCGGGGGCGGCGCCCGCCGGGGTGGCCAGGGTCCGCGTGAGGCGCCGCTCCCCCGCGGGACGGTCCACGAGGGCGTGGTCGGCGAACCCGGCCAGGGCGAAGTCGAGCAGGACCGTCGCCGCCTCGGCCGGGTCCTCGCACTCCGCCGCCGCCGCGCCCGCCCGGTGCAACTGGCTCCACCGGAACCGCAGCCGGTCGGCCTCGCGCGCCGCGAGCCGCTCCTCCGTGACGTCCTGGAACAGCCAGGCCACCCCCAGCGGCACCGGCTCCTCCGCCATCGGCGAGGACAGCAGCAGGAAGCCGCTACGCCAGCACCGGCGCCGCTCCTCCGAGGCGGTCCGCAGCGTCACCCACACCTCGGCGGGCGCGGGCGGCGTGCCCTCGGCCAGGACGTGCTGGAGGGCGGCCTCCAGCTCCTCCGCGCCGTGCGCGACGACGTCGGCGAGGGGCCGCCCGAGCAGGGCCGTGCGCCCGGTCCCGAAGGCACGGGCCGCGTGGGCGTTGACCATGGCGGGGCGCAGGTCGGCGTCGACGAGGACGACGCCCCAGGAGGCGTCGTCGAACAGGGCCTCGCTGAGGGCCACGGACCGCTCCAGATCGAGCTGGACGTGGACCTCGCTGAACGCGCAGTACACGCCCGCCGGACTGCCGTCCGCGCCGCGCACGCCCGCGGCCTGGCTGCGCACGAGCACCCGCCCGCCGTCCTTGCGCAGCAGCACGAACTCGTGGACCTGGCGCCCGGGGCCCTTCATGGCCCCCATCAGCCGGCCCAGGGTCTCCTCGGCGTCCGCGCTCCGCGCCGCCCACCCCTCGAACCCGCGCCGCCCGACCGCCTCGGCGGCGGTCCAGCCGAGGATCCGCTCGGCCTCCCGGTTCCAGTGCGTGATCGTCCCGTCGGCGTCGAACGCGCAGAGCGCCGCGTCCATCCCGTCGAGCAGCGCGGCCAGCAGATCCGCCCCCGGGACGGACACGGCGTCGCTCGTGGCCTCTGTGAATGCGCTCATCCAGGCACCCCCCATGCTGCGACCATTCAACTGGAACGTGATGCAGAGCACATCACCTTCGTGCAAATCATTCGTTTCGAATCACCCGCATAAATCGCTTGAGCGGGGGGCGGACCGTTCGTAGTGTGTGAGTACACGCGAAAGGAGGTGATCCGAAAAAATGGTTTCTTTTCGGACTCGTGAGGTGGCTGCGGGCTGAGGCCTGACAGTCGCACTCTGTGCACCTCGGCAGGCCTTCTGCCGAACACCAACGCAGTCACCCGACCCGTGAGTCGCCGGCAAGTCCGGCCGGCCGGCTTCCGTCCGAACCTAGGCGGACGGAGCCGAGACTCACGGGTCGTCTGCGTTTCCGGGGCCCGTCAGGGCGCCAGGCGCTCCACCCGCCAGGTTCCGTCCGCCTCCTGGACGTAGCGCAGGCGGTCGTGGAGGCGGTTCTCGTGGCCCTGCCAGAACTCGACCGTCTCGGGGACGACGCGGATGCCGCCCCACTCCGGGGGGACCGGGACCTTCTCGGGTTCGGGGTAGCGGGCGGCCAGCTCCTCGTAGCGGGCGAGGAGGTCGGCGCGGGACGGGATCACCGTGGACTGGGGGCTGGCCCAGGCGCCGAGCTGGGAGCCGTGGGGGCGGGTGCGGAAGTAGGCGACCGTCTCGTCGCGGCCGACGCGGGCCGCGCGGCCGGTGACGATGACCTGGCGGGCCAGCGGGTGCCAGGGGAAGAGCAGCGAGACGTACGGGTTGGCCGTCAGCTCCCTGCCCTTGCGGGACTCGTAGTTGGTGAAGAAGACGAAGCCGGCCTCGTCGTAGTGCTTCAGGAGGACCGTGCGGGACGACGGGCGGCCTTCGGGGGTCGCCGTCGAGACGATCATCGCGTTCGGCTCGTGGATGGCCGGATTCGCGACGGTCTCCTTGAACCAGCGGGCGAACTGTCCGATCGGTTCGGGGGCGAGGTCGGCCGCGGACAGCTCCGTGGTGCGGTACTGCTCGCGCATGTCGGCGGGATCCAGGGCGTCGGTCACAGGGCCATCCTGCCGCAGCGGCCCAGTCTGCCCGGCACGACGGGGCGTTAATCCTCTCTCGCCGGATCGGCGCAGTGTGCCGGATGTCACGCTTCCCCGCATCATCGGAACCGTACAGACTCTTCGGCTGGATGACTGTTGATTCCCCACCATCGACCGACACGGTTGATCGATCATCGATAGAGGAGCCGCCTGATGTCCGACTTCGTACCCGGGCTCGAGGGAGTCGTCGCGTTCGAGACGGAGATCGCCGAACCCGACAAGGAGGGCGGCGCCCTTCGCTACCGCGGGGTCGACATCGAGGACCTCGTCGGTCACGTCTCCTTCGGGAACGTCTGGGGCCTGCTCGTCGACGGCGCGTTCAACCCGGGCCTGCCGGCCGCCGAGCCGTTCCCGATCCCCGTGCACTCCGGTGACATCCGCGTCGACGTGCAGTCCGCGCTCGCGATGCTCGCGCCCGTGTGGGGCCTCAAACCGCTCCTGGACATCTCCGCCGAGCAGGCCCGCGACGACCTCGCCCGCGCGGCCGTCATGGCCCTCTCGTACGTCGCGCAGTCCGCGCGCGGCCAGGGCCTCCCGATGGTCCCGCAGAGCGAGATCGACAAGGCGGAGTCCATCGTCGAGCGCTTCATGATCCGCTGGCGCGGCGAGCCCGACCCGAAGCACGTCAAGGCCGTCGACGCCTACTGGACCTCCGCCGCCGAGCACGGCATGAACGCCTCCACGTTCACCGCGCGCGTCATCGCCTCCACCGGCGCGGACGTGGCCGCCTCGCTCTCCGGTGCCGTGGGCGCCATGTCCGGCCCGCTGCACGGCGGCGCGCCCTCCCGCGTCCTCGGCATGATCGAGGAGATCGAGCGGACCGGCGACGCCACCGCGTACGTGAAGCAGGCCCTCGACAAGGGCGAGCGCCTCATGGGCTTCGGTCACCGCGTCTACCGCGCCGAGGACCCCCGCGCGCGCGTGCTCCGCCGTACGGCCAAGGAGCTGGCGGCGCCGCGCTTCGAGGTCGCCGAGGCCCTGGAGAAGGCCGCCCTGGAGGAGCTGCACAACCGCCGTCCCGACCGGGTCCTGGCGACGAACGTGGAGTTCTGGGCGGCGATCGTGCTCGACTTCGCCGAGGTCCCGGCGCACATGTTCACGTCGATGTTCACGTGCGCGCGTACGGCCGGCTGGTCGGCGCACATCCTGGAGCAGAAGCGCACCGGCCGCCTCGTGCGCCCCTCGGCCCGCTACACGGGCCCCGGCCAGCGGAACCCGCGCGAGATCGAGGGCTACGCCGACATCGCCGGCTAGGGCCACCGGCCCCGCACGGGCGGTCCCGCACGAGCGGGCGCCGTACGGGCGGGTCCCGCACGACCGGCCCGGACCGACCCCGCACAGGCGGTCCGGGCCGGTCCCGCGCAGGCGGCCCGGACCCCGCCCGGGCCGCCGGGACCCCGTCTACACCAGCTGGGCCTGCTGCTCCTGCGCGAGCAGCAGGTCCGCGTGGTGGCGGGCCGTGGTCAGCGGGTGGGCGCGGAGCTTGCCCTTCAGCTCGTTGCGTCCGTACTCGGCGAACAGCGGGTTCGCCGGGTCGGTCGTGACGCCGGGCGCGCGGTCCGCGAACGGGAACCGGAGCGGCGTGATCCGGGCGTCGAGGCGCGGGTTGTAGAAGAACGGCACGGAGAATCGTTCCGTCGCCCCGGGCGGCGAGACCACCCGGTGGTTCGTGGCGATCAGGTAGCCGTTCGTGGCGACCTCCAGGAGCTCGCCCAGGTTGACGACGAAGGCGCCCGGCAGCGGCGGCACGTCGTGGAACCTCCCGTCCTCGCGCTGCACCTGGAGCCCGCCGACGTGGTCCTGGAGCAGCAGGGTGAGGAAGCCGTAGTCCTTGTGCGCGCCGACGCCCTGGTCGTCGCCCTCGCCGCTGCTGCCCGGGTAGCGCACCAGCTTGAGGTGCGGGTGGGCGCGCGGGCCGAAGATGTCGTCGTAGAAGTCCTCGGGCGCGCCGATGGAGGCGAGCAGCTCGTGGAGGAGGCGCTCGGCGACGCCGCTGAGGCGGTCGATCCAGTGCAGGGCGGCCGTGCGGAGCTCGGGGAGGGCGGCGGGCCACTGGTTGGGGCCTTCGAGCCACCAGTACGGGGCCTCCCAGGGGCCGGGGGTGCGGGCGGGCCGCTCGGCGCCGATGTCGAGCTGGTCGCGCCAGTCGCGGGCGCCGCCGGTGCGCTCGTCGCCGATGCGCGTGTAGCCGCGGAAGTGCGGCGAGTTGATGTTGTCGAGGGCGAGCCGGTCGGCCTCGGGCAGGGCGAAGAAGGCGTGCATGGCCGAGGTGAGGGCCTGCGTCTCGGCCTCGGTGACGCCGTGCCCGATGAGCTGGAAGAAGCCCACGTCGTGGGCGGCCGAGTGGAGCTGGGCGTGGAGCAGCTTCCTGGCCTGTGGGTCCCGGTCTGCGGCCGAGAGGTCCACGATGGGGAGCTGCGAGGAGTACGAGCTGTTCGTCATGTGTGCGTCCGCGGGGTATACGGGTGCCCGGGGCGGCCGCCGAGGGTGGGGCGGGGGCCACGGGTGCCGGTCGGCTGGGGCTCTGTACGAAGGACCGCGGGGGCGTGGAGTGGTACCCCGGAAGGTCAGGCGGAGCGGCGACAGGCCATGCTCGTGACGCGGACGTAGTCCACGTGGCGACGGCGTACGAGCAGAGGCATGGAGTCAGCGTACTGCGGGGGCGCGCGGGCCACTGTGGTCCCCGTCACGTCCTGTGCCGGGACGGCTCAAAGTCTGTTCAAAGTGGCGGGCTTGCGCGAAGATCGCCGCCATTCGTGGTGAGTACACGCCAGGATTCCCGTCGTCGCGCCCCATCGCAGGAGGATGTCCATGACCCGCCGCACCCCTCGTGGCCCGGCCGTCGCGGCCGCCGTCGCCGTGGCCGCCGCCGCGGCGCTGCTCCCGTCGGCGGGAGCCGCCGCCGCCACCGCCGCGCCGCAGGCCCGCGTCTTCATGGTGAACCCGGTCCAGTCCTCGGGCGACCAGACCCTCACCGACCACAAGGACGCGGCGGGCGACGTCCCCGCCTCCGCGTACGCCACCGTCGCGCTCCGCAATCTCGACGCGAGCGGCGCCCTGTCCGGCAGGTGGGCCGCCGTCCGCTCGGAGACCGGAAACCCGGCGAAGGCCGCCGACGCCGCCTCGTACGACCGCTCCGACGACGAGTTCGAGCAGGTCATGGCGTACTTCTGGGTCAACGAGGCGCAGGAGTACCTCCAGGGCCTCGGCTTCGGCTCCGAGCTGCGCGGGGCGAACGACCGGGTGCAGCCGGTCCGCCTCAACCAGTGGGGCGCCGACAACTCCTTCTTCACCGACAAGAAGGCCGAGATCCGCTTCGGCAAGGGCGGCGTGGACGACGCCGAGGACGCCGAGGTCATCGTCCACGAGTACGGCCACGCCGTGCACAACGCCCAGGTGCCCGGCTTCGGCACGTCCCCGGAGGCCGGCGCGATCGGCGAGGCCTTCGGCGACTACCTGGCCGTGGAGGTCGGCTCGCACGCGGACGCGAAGTACGGCTGGCCGATGAGGACCGACCTGGCCTGCGTCGCCGACTGGGACTCCACCGGCTACAGCGCGGCCCCGCACTGCCTGCGCCGCATCGACGGCACCAAGACCTACGCGGACCGCGTGGGCGAGGTCCACGCGGACGGCGAGATCTGGTCGCGGGCGCTCTTCGACATCCGGAACGAGCTCGGCGCCCGCACGGCCGACCGGATCATCGTGAACGCGCAGTTCGGCTTCGCCGCCGACACCAGCTTCGAGGCCGCGGCCCTGACGACGGTCGCGACCGCGCAGAAGATGTACGGCACGCAGGCGGCGGCCGCGGTTCGCGATGCCTTCCGCGCCCGCGCGATCCCGGGCGTCTAGTCGCTCAGCGCCTCGCTCACCAGCCGCGCCCACTGGGACACCACCCGTTCCCGGCGGGCGCGGTCGTCCGTGAGGAGGGTGGCGAGGCCCAGGCCGCGGGCCATGTCCAGGAGGCCCTGGACGGTCTCGCGGACGCCGGGCCGGGTCTCGTCGGCGCCCAGCACCTCGACGGCGACGCGGTGGGACTCGCGGCCGACGCGGGCCTCCAGCTCGGTGACCCGCTCGCGGAGCTGCTCCTCGCCGGAGGCGGCGACCCACAGGTGGAGCGCGGCCCGGAAGAGGGGCCCGGTGTAGAGGCCGACGAGGGCGGCGACGGCCTGCTCGCGGTCGTCCGTACGGACCGCGCGCAGGGCCTGCGAGCGCTCCTCGGCGACGTACTCGACGGCGGCCGTGAAGAGGTCCTCTCGGGTGGGGAAGTGGTGCTGGGCGGCGCCCCGCGAGACGCCGGCGCGTTCGGCGACGACGGCGACCGTGGAGCCCGCCCAGCCGTGCTCGGCCAGGCAGGACACGGCGGCCTCCAGGAGCCGCTGCCGGGTGGCGCGGCTCCGGTCCTGCTTGGGGTTCCGGCCGGGCCGCTCCGGCCGGTCCTGCTCGGGGTTCCGGTCCGGCTTGGGCTGATTCTGTGCGGTCAGAGCCGCCATGCGGGGTCCCGTCGTTCGAGGAAGGCCGTCATCCCCTCGCGCGCCTCGGCGGAGGCGAAGAGCGTGGCCGACCTCTGCACCAGGTCCTCCGCGTCGCGTTCGAAGGTCTCCAGGACTCTAGCGGTGACCAGTCGTTTCGACTCCCGCAGGCCCTGCGGGGAGGCGGTGCGCAGCGCGTCGAGGATGCCGGGGAGTTCCTGGTCGCCGGCGGTCACGAGCCCCATGGCGATCGCCTCCGCGACGCCGAACCGCTCGCCGGTCAGGTAGTGCCGGGCGGCCGCGCGCGGTTGCAGCCTCGGCAGGAGGGTGAGGGAGACGACGGCGGGCGCGACCCCTATCCGCACCTCGGTGAGCGCGAAGTCCGCGCCCTCCCCCGCGAGGACGATGTCGGCCGCGCCGAGCAGGCCGAGTCCGCCGGCGCGGGTGTGGCTGCCGGGGGCGACGTGGGCGACGACCGGTTTCGGCAGCTCGACGACCTGCCGGAGCAGGTCCACGAAGGCGTACGGGCTGGGCGGGGCCTTGAGGTCGGCGCCCGCGCTGAACGTGGAGCCGGTGTGGGTGAGGACGACCGCCCGGACCGCCGTGTCCTTGCCGCAGGCGGTGAGCGCGTCGGCGAGCTCGGTGACGAGCGGGGCGGAGAGGGCGTTGCGGGTGGCCGGGGAGTCCAGGGCGAGGGTCGTGATGCCCCGCTCCTCGGTGACGCGGATCTGGTTCACGTGCGGTCCCTTAGCTCTCGACGGAGGATCTTCCCGGACGCTGCCCGGGGGACGGCGTCGACGAACTCCACGGCGCGGACCTTCTTGTACGGGGAGACCCTTGCGGCGACGTATGCGATGACCTCGTCGGCGGTGAGGCCGGGCGCGGCGGGCCCGCGGACGACGAAGGCCTTGGGGATCTCGGTGCCGTCCGCGTCGGTGACGCCGATGACGGCGGCGTCGGCGACGCCCTCGTGGGTGAGGAGGAGCGCTTCGAGTTCGGCGGGGGCGACCTGGAAGCCCTTGTACTTGATGAGTTCCTTGACGCGGTCGACGACGAAGAGCCAGCCGTCCTCGTCGACGCGGCCGACGTCGCCGGTGTGCACCCAGCCGTCGGCGTCGATCATGGCGGCGGTGGCGTCGGGGCGGCCGAGGTACCCCTTCATGACCTGGGGGCCGCGGATGGCGATCTCGCCCTCCTCGCCGGGTGCGGCGTCCTTCGCCGGGTCGTCGAGGGAGAGGATCCGCATCTCGGTGGAGGGCAGCAGGCGGCCGACGGTGCCGGGCGGGGGCGCGGCGGCGTCGAGGGGGGTGACGTGGGTGCCGGGGGACAGCTCGGTCATGCCGTACGCCTGCCGGACGGGCGGCAGGCCGAGGCGGGTGGAGCAGGCCTCGGCGAGGGCGGCGTCGAGGGGGGCGGCGGCGCTGACGACGTACTCCAGGGAGGACAGGTCGTAGTCGGCGACGGCCGGGTGCTTGGCGAGGGCGAGGACGATCGGCGGGGCGACGTACAGGCCGTTGATGCGGTGCTCCTGAACGGCGCCGAGGAAGGTGTCGAGTTCGAAGCGGGGCAGGACGACGACGGTGGCGCCCCGGCGGAGGGGGGCGTTCATGAGGGCGGTGAGCCCGTAGATGTGGAAGAAGGGCAGGACGGCGAGGATGCGGTCGCCGGGGCCCATGGGGACCAGCGGCTCCAGCTGCGCCAGGTTGGTGGCGATGGAGGCGTGGGTGAGCATGACGCCCTTGGGGACGCCGGTGGTGCCCGAGGAGTACGGGAGGACGGCGACGTCCTCGTCGGGGTCGACGTCGATCTCGGGGACGGGCCCGGTGGCGGCGAGGAACTCCTGGAGCGAACGGACGCCCTCCCCCTCCGGCGCCCGGTCGCAGACGAGGATCTCCTCGATGCCGCCCGCGAGTTCGGCGGCGGCGCGGGCGGGGGCGAGGAGCGGGGAGACGGTCACGATCCACCGCGCGGAGGAGTCGCGCAGCTGCTTGGCGAACTCCTCCGGCGTGGCCAGCGGGTGGACGGTGGTGACGGCCGCGCCCGCGCGCGTGGCGGCGTAGAACGCGAGGGGGAACAGGACGGTGTTGGGGCTGTGCAGGGCGAGGACGTCCCCCTTGCGCACCCCGGCCTCCGCGAGCCCGGCGGCCACCCGCCGGTGGAAGGCGTCGACCTGCCCGTACGTGAGCGTCAGCTCCCCGGCCCCGTCGACGAGGGCCGGGGCGTCCCCGTACGCGGCGGCGTTTCCGAGGACGGCGTCGTGGATGGGCAGGGAGAGGGTGGGAACGGCCTCGTACTCGCTGTGGAACACCATGCGTGGGCCCCCTGGAGAGGTGAAAGGTGGTCGCCAGGATCGCTGCTGCGGGCGGGACTCGGGGAGACCTTGTCAGCCCTCCGAAAAACAATCAAGCATGCCTGCATGGTTTGTGGCCGGTGGGTCAGCGTTCGCAGGCCACTCCGTCGCCGTCGCGGTCGAGGTGGCTGTCGTAGCCGGGCTCTCCCCGGTGGATGGGGGCGGCGCCGGCGGCGCGGACGGCGGTGCAGTTGGCGTAGTAGACGGCGGAGGGGGCCTCCTCCGTGCTCTGGGCGGGCTCCGGCTCCTCGGTGGTGGGCTCCGGCGCCGGGGTGCGGGTGCGGGTGCGGGCGGGCTTCGGGGCGGAGGTCCGGGGCGGGGCGGTGGTCGGCTCCGGGGTCGGCGCGACGGTGGTGGGCGTCGGCTCCGGGGTGGGCGCCTCGGTGGTCGGGCTCGGCTCGGGGGTGGTCGGGGCGGTGCTCGGCGCGGTGGGCGTCGGGGTCGCGGAGGCCGTCACCGTCGCGGCGGGCTTCGGGGCGTCCGTGCCGTTGCGCTCCGGGTCGTCGACGGCGAGGGCGATGAAGAACCACAGGGCCGACAGGACCGTGGCCACGATCTTGGTCCGGCCGCTCCAGCGGCTCAGCCAGGCCAGGGCTATGCCGCCCGGCGGAAAGATCACCAACAGGGTGACGACCAGGGCGGGATGCTGCCACCAGCGGCGGGGAGGCGTCCACGGCGGTGGGGGCTGGTACGGGTGGGTGTTCTGGTACACGCGCGTCTCTCCCGGGGCTCAGGGCGCTCGGACGTGAGCGAAATGCAGGGATCGTACACGCGTCCTTCACAACCGGAGGCGGAATCAACCGAGATGGGACGTCAGGCGCCGGTCCAGGGCCCGCTGGCCCCCGGCGAGCCAGCGGACCGGCCAGTGGAGGAGCACCGCCAGGCAGAGCAGCCACCCGAGGCCGTGCACCGCCCAGACACCGGCCATCGTCGGGCCGCCCCAGGCCTGGTGGTAGTCGGTGTCCAGGTACCAGAGGGGATAGCCGAAGTTCCGCACCGAGTTGAACAGGGCGTACCCGACCAGCGCGAAGGCCGCCAGGTCCAACGGCAGCCCGAGCACGGCCCGGCCGAGCACCCGGGCGCCGGTCCAGCCGTCCCCGCCGGCGAGCCGGGCCCGCAGGCGGGCGGCCCGGCCCGGCTGCCCGGTCAGGGTCAGCACGACCGCCGCGAGGCCGGCCGGCAGCGCCAGGAACGCGCGGGCGGTGGTGTGGACGGTTCGGCGGATCAGGGTCATCGACGCAGACATCGACGGGCTCCTCGGCTCGTTCGGCGGATGCCCGTACCCTCGCGGCCCCTCGCCGGCCCCGTCGTCACACCCCGGAACCAACCTCCGTGTCATACCCAGGTGCCACCCGCTCCCCTCCTGCCCCGGAAGCGCGAGGACCGGGGCCCGCTCAGTACGACTTGGGCAGGCCCAGCGTCTGGTGGGAGACGTAGTTCAGGATCATCTCCCGGCTGACCGGCGCGATCCTGGCCACCCGGGCCGCCGTGATCAGGCGGGCGAGGCCGAACTCCTTGGTGAGGCCGTTGCCGCCGAGCGTGTGGACGGACGTGTCCACGGCCTTCACGCAGGCCTCGGCCGCCGCGTACTTCGCCATGTTCGCGGCCTCTCCCGCGCCCATGTCGTCGCCCGCGTCGTACAGCCGCGCCGCCTTCTGCATCATCAGCCGGGCCAGTTCGAGCTCGATGTGCGCCTGGGCGAGCGGGTGCGCGATGGCCTGGTGGGCGCCGATCGGGGCCTTCCAGACCTGGCGCTCCTTCGCGTACTTCACCGCCTGCGCGAGGGCGTACCGGCCCATGCCGATCGCGAACGCCGCCGTCATGATCCGCTCGGGGTTGAGGCCCGCGAAGAGCTGGAGGAGACCCGCGTCCTCGTCGCCGACGAGCGCCTCGAAGGGCAGGTGCACCTCGTCCAGGCTCAGCTCGAACTGCTTCTCGTCCGCAGCCAGTTCCATCTCGATGTGCCGGCGGCCGAAGCCGGGCGCGTCGCGCGGGACGATGAACAGACAGGGCTTCAGGTTCCCCGTGCGGGCGTCGGACGTGCGGCCCACGATCAGGGTGGCGTCGGCGATGTCCACGCCCGACACGAAGACCTTCCGGCCGTTGAGGACCCAGCCGTCCTCGGTGCGCGTCGCCGTGGTCGTGATGCGGTGCGAGTTCGAGCCCGCGTCGGGCTCGGTGATGCCGAAGGCCATCGTCCTCGACCCGTCCGCGAGGCCCGGCAGCCACGCCCGCTTCTGCTCCTCCGTCCCGAAGCGGGCGATGACCGTGCCGCAGATCGCGGGCGACACGACCATCATCAGCAGCGGCGCGCCGGCGGCGCCCGCCTCCTCCAGGACGATCGACAGCTCGGCCATGCCGCCGCCCCCGCCGCCGTACTCCTCGGGCAGGTTCACGCCCAGATAGCCGAGCTTGCCCGCCTCGGCCCAGAGCGCGGCGCGGTCGAAGCCGGGGCCGTGGCGGTGTCCGAGCGCGGAGACGGCGGCCCGGAGCGCGGTGTGTTCCTGCGGCTCGATGTCGGTGCTCATACGGGGTCTTCCTCCTGTGCATCGGTCTGTACGACGGCGAGCAGGGCACCGACCTCGACCTGGTGGCCGGGGGCGGCGTGGAGCGCGGTGAGCGTGCCGGAGGCGGGGGCGAAGACCCGGTGCTCCATCTTCATGGCCTCCAGCCAGAGCAGGGGCTGCCCGGCGGCGACCCGGTCGCCGACGGCGAGGCCGTCCGCGACCCGGACGACGGTGCCGGGCATGGGGGCGAGCAGGGAGCCGGGCTCCCGCAGGTCGGCCGGGTCGGTGAAGCGGGGGCGGGCGGTGAGGCGGTGGCGGCCGGCGTGGACGGCGTCCTCGTAGGCCGTGACCTCGAAGGTCCTGGCCACTCCCGCCACTTCGAGCCGTACGGTGTCCGGGCTCGCCGACACCACCCGTACGCCCTCCGGGGACACGACCTCGTAGCCACCGTCCCGGGCCGGCCGGTAGCGGATCTCGTGGTCGCCGTACGTCCTCGTCTCGTCCTGCGAGCGGACGTTGCGCCAGCCGCCGCCGAAACGGCCCTCGCGGGAGGCCGCCGAAGCCAGGGCGGCGGCCACGGCCGCGTGCTCCTCGCCCGGCGGAGGCGTGATCAGGGCGTCGAGGTTCCGCTCGTAGAAGCCGGTGTCGAGGGCGGCCGGGTCGGCGTACTCCGGGTGGCGGAGGGACGCCACGAGCAGGTCCCGGTTGGTGACGGGGCCGTGCACGCGGGCCCGTTCCAGGGCGTGGGCGAGCTTCCGGAGCGCCTGCTCCCGGGTCGGGGCATGGACGATCACCTTGGCGAGCATCGGGTCGTAGTGGACGCCGATCGCGTCCCCGGAGACATAGCCGGTGTCGACGCGCACGCCGCCGTCCCCGGGCACGTCGAAGCGGTGCAGGACGCCGGTCTGCGGGGCCCAGCCGCGCGCCGGGTCCTCGGCGTAGAGCCGGGCCTCGACGGCGTGGCCGCGCGGGGCCGGCGGCTCGGCGGGCAGGGCGCGGCCCTCGGCGACGGCGAGCTGGAGGGCGACGAGGTCGACGCCGTACACCTCCTCGGTGACCGGGTGCTCCACCTGGAGGCGGGTGTTCATCTCCAGGAAGTGCGCCCGGCCGTCGGCGACCAGGAACTCGACGGTGCCCGCGCCGACGTAGCCGACGGCCTTCGCGGCCCGTACGGCGGTGTCCAGGAGGGAGGCCTCCAGGGCGGCGGGCAGGCCGGGCGCCGGGGCCTCCTCGACGACCTTCTGGTGCCGGCGCTGGAGGGAGCAGTCGCGGGTGCCGAGCGCCCAGACCGTGCCGTGGGCGTCGCAGAGGAGCTGCACCTCGACGTGGCGGCCGTTCTCCACGTACGGCTCGACGAACACCTCGCCGTCCCCGAAGGCGCTCGCCGCCTCCGCCGACGCCGCCCGCAACTCCTCTTCCAGCGACGCCAGTTCGCGTACGACCCGCATGCCCCGGCCGCCGCCGCCCGCCGCCGCCTTCACCAGGACGGGCAGGTCGGCCTCCGTCACCTCGCCCAGGGGCGCGATCCCCAGGAGTTCCTTCGCGCGGGTCTTCGACGCCATCGCCTCGATCGCCTCGGGCGGCGGCCCGATCCACACCAGGCCCGCGTCGGTGACCGCTCGTGCGAAGTCGGCGTTCTCGGAGAGGAAGCCGTAGCCGGGGTGGACGGCGTCGGCGCCCGCCGCGAGCGCCGCCGCCACGACCAGGTCGCCGCGCAGGTACGTCTCCGAGGGCGCGGCCCCCGGCAGCCGTACCGCCGCGTCGGCCTCCCGGACGTGCAGGGCGTCGGCGTCCGCGTCGGAGTACACGGCGACGGTGGAGATGCCCAGGTCACGGCAGGTGCGGAAGACCCGGCAGGCAATCTCGCCCCGGTTCGCGACCAGTACGGTCAGAATCATCAGTGCCTCACATTCGGAAGACGCCGAAGCCGCCGCGCGCGCCCTCGACCGGTGCCGTGTGGATCGCGGAGAGACACAGCCCGAGGACCGCGCGGGTGTCGCGGGGATCGATGACCCCGTCGTCGTAGAGCCGCCCGGAGAGGAACATCGGCAGCGACTCGGACTCGATCTGCGCCTCGACGAGGGCGCGCAGTCCGGCGTCGGCCTCGTCGTCGTACGGCCGTCCCTTCGCGGCGGCGGAGGCCCGCGCCACGATCGAGAGGACGCCGGCGAGCTGCTGCGGGCCCATGACGGCGGACTTCGCGCTCGGCCAGGCGAAGAGGAAGCGCGGGTCGTAGGCCCGGCCGCACATGCCGTAGTGCCCGGCGCCGTACGACGCCCCCATGAGGACGGAGAGATGGGGCACGCGGGAGTTCGACACCGCGTTGATCATCATGGCGCCGTGCTTGATGATGCCGCCCTGCTCGTACTCCTTGCCGACCATGTAGCCGGTGGTGTTGTGGAGGAAGACGAGCGGGATGTCGCGCTGGTTGGCGAGCTGGATGAACTGGGCGGCCTTCTGCGACTCGGCGGAGAAGAGGACGCCCTGCGCGTTGGCGATCAGGCCCACCGGGTAGCCGTGCAGCCGCGCCCAGCCGGTGACGAGGCTGGCCCCGTACAGCGGCTTGAACTCGTCGAAGTCCGAGCCGTCGACGATCCTGGCGATCACCTCGCGCGGGTCGAACGGCGTCTTGAGGTCTCCGGGGACGATCCCGAGCAGCTCCTCCGGGTCGTACTTCGGGGGTTCGGCCGGTCCGGGGTCCTCGTGGTGTTTGCGGTGGTTGAGGCGGGCGACGATCCGGCGGGCCTGGCGGATCGCGTCGGCCTCGTCGACGGCGTAGTGGTCGGCCAGGCCGCTCGTGCGCGCGTGCATCTCGGCGCCGCCGAGGGACTCGTCGTCGCTCTCCTCGCCCGTCGCCATCTTCACCAGCGGCGGCCCGCCGAGGAACACCTTCGACCGCTCCCCGATCATCACGGCGTGGTCGGACATGCCGGGGACGTACGCGCCGCCCGCCGTCGAGTTCCCGAAGACGACGGCGACGGTCGGGATGCCGGCGGCGGAGAGGCGGGTGAGGTCGCGGAAGAGCGCCCCGCCCGGGATGAAGATCTCCTTCTGGGAGGGCAGGTCGGCGCCGCCGGACTCGACGAGCGAGACGACGGGCAGCCGGTTGGCGTACGCGATCTCGTTGGCCCGCAGGGCCTTCTTCAGCGTCCACGGGTTGGAGGCGCCGCCGCGCACGGTCGGGTCGTTGGCGGTGATCAGGCACTCCACGCCCTCGACGACCCCGATGCCGGTCACCAGGGAGGCCCCCACGGTGTAGTCGCTGCCCCAGGCGGCGAGCGGCGACAGCTCCAGGAAGGGGCTGTCGGGGTCGACGAGCAGCTCGATCCGCTCGCGGGCGAGGAGCTTGCCGCGCTTCTTGTGGCGGGCGGTGTACTTCTCGCCGCCCCCGGCGAGGGCCTTGGCGTGCTCGGCGTCGAGGGCGGCGAGCTTGTCGAGCATGGCGGCGCGGTGGGCCGCGTAGTCCGGTCCGCCGGTGTCGAGGGCGGAGGCGAGGACGGTCATTGGAGTTCCTCCGGGACGTCGGGCAGGAGCGCGGCCGGGATGTCGGGCGAGGCGGCGGGCAGGAGCGCGGCCGGGATGTCCACGTGGCGGGAACGGAGCCATTCGCCGAGGGCCTTGGCCTGCGGGTCGAAGCGGGCCCGGGAGGCGACGCCCTCGCCGAGGATCCCGGCGACGGTGAAGTTGAGGGCGCGGAGGTTCGGGAGGAGGTGCCGGGTGACGGTCAGGCCGGCGGTCTCCGGGAGGAGTTCGCGGACCTTCTCCACGGTCAGGGCGTGGGCGAGCCAGCGCCACTCCTCGTCCGTGCGGACCCAGACGCCGACGTTGGCGTCGCCGCCCTTGTCGCCGCTGCGGGCCCCCGCGATCAGGCCGAGGGGCGCCCTCCGGGCGGGCCCCTCGGGGAGGGGCGGCGGAAGCTCCGGGTCGGGTACGGGTTCCAGGTCGCGGTTCCTCGGGGGCACGGGGACCTCCCGGCGGGTCCCGTCGGGGAGCACGGCCGTGTGCGGGACCTCGGCGGCCGGCACGTACGCGGTCCCGAAGACCCCGTAGGGGGCGGCCTTGCCGGGTGGGGCGGTGACGTGGAAGCCGGGATAGCTCGCGAGGGCCAGTTCGACGGCGGCGCCGGTGACGGTGCGGCCGACCCTGTCGGGGTCCCGGTCGCGGACGACGAGGCGGAGCAGGGCGCTCGCGGTCTCCTCGGTGGGGGCGTCGGGGCGGTCCGTGCGGGCCAGTTCCCAGCGGACCTCGGCGGGCGGGTCCTTCGCCAGGGCGTCGTGGACCTGCTCCCGCAGGAGGGCGGCCTTGGCCTCGACGTCGAGGCCGGTGAGGACGAAGACGACCTCGTTGCGGAAGCCGCCGAGCCTGCTGAGCCCCACCTTGAGCGTCGGGGGCGGGGCCTCGCCCCGTACGCCCGAGATCCGGACCCGGTCGGGGCCCTCCTGGGCGATCCGGGCGGTGTCGAGCCGGGCCGTCACGTCGGGGCCGGGGTAGCGGGCGCCGGCCGTCTCGTAGAGGAGCTGGGCGGTGACCGTGCCGACGTCGACGAGGCCGCCGGTGCCGGGGTGCTTGGTGACGACCGCGCTGCCGTCGGCGTGGAGTTCGGCGACCGGGAAGCCGGGGCGGCGCAGGACGGCCGGGTCGTGGTCGCGGAAGAAGGCGTAGTTGCCGCCGGTGGCCTGGGTGCCGCACTCCAGGACGTGCCCGGCGACGACCGCGCCCGCCAGTTCGTCGTACGCCTCCGGGCCCCAGCCGAAGTGCCACTGCGCGGGCCCGGTGACGAGGGCCGCGTCGGTGACCCGGCCGGTGACGACGACGTCGGCGCCGGCGGCCAGGCAGGCGGCGATGCCGGCGCCGCCGAGGTAGGCGTTGGCGGTCAGCGCGCCCTGTCGCGGCGGCAGCAGGTCGCCCTCGACGTGGGCGACCCGGGTGGGCAGGCCGAGCTTCGCGGCGAGGGCGCGCAGGGCGTCGGCGAGCCCGGCCGGGTTGAGGCCGCCCGCGTTGGCGACGATCCGGACCCCGCGCTCGTGGGCGAGGCCGAGGCCCTCCTCCATCTGGCGCAGGAAGGTCTTCGCGTAGCCGGCGGAGGGGTCCTTGAGCTGGTCGCGGCCGAGGATGAGCATGGTCAGTTCGGCGAGGTAGTCGCCGGTGAGGACGTCGAGTTCGCCGCCCGTGAGCATGTCCCGGACGGCGTCGAAGCGGTCGCCGTAGAAACCGGAGGCGTTCCCGACGCGAAGGACGTCCCTCGTGCGGGGGGCGTCCGGTGCGTGGGGGGCGTCCGGTGTGCGGGGGGCGTCCGTCACGTGTCCCCCTTGGCGGCGCGGCCGCCGCCCGCCGGGCCCGCGAAGGCCTGGGCGATGCCGAGCCACCGCTCGGCGTCCTCGCCGACGGCGACCAGGGCGGTGTCGTCGCGGTGGAGGCGCTGGGTGACGAGCAGGCAGAAGTCGAGGGCGGGCCCGGTGACCCGCTGGGCGGCATCCTCGGGGCCGTACGTCCACGACGTGCCGTCGGGCGCTTCCAGTTCGACCCGGAACGGCTCGGCGGGCGCCGGGGCGCCCCGTACCAGGAAGGCGTAGTCGCGGGCCCGGTGGCCGATCCAGGCGACGTGCCGGAGCCGGGCCGTGGGCGTCCGGACCGCGCCGAGGGCGTCGGCGACGTCCTGGCCGTGCGCCCAGGTCTCCATCAGCCGGGCGGTGGCCATGGCGGGGGCGCTCATCGGCGGCCCGTACCAGGGGAACCTGGCCCCGGGCGGGACCGCGCGCAGGGCCTCCTGGAGCCGCTCGCGGCCGGTGCGCCAGCGGGCGAGGAGTTCGGCGGGCGGCAGCTTCGCGCCCTCCTCCGCGCCCTCGTCGACGAAGCGGTCGGGGGCGGCGAGGGCCTTTCCGGTCTCGGCGGCGAAGGCGTCGGCGTCGGTGGCGGCGAGGAGGGCGGCCCGGTCGGTCCAGGCGAGGTGGGCGATCTGGTGGGCGATCGTCCAGCCGGGGGCGGGGGTCGGCGTGCCCCACCGCTCCTCGCTCAACTCTCCGACGAGACGGTCGAGTTCTTCGCTCTCGTCGCGCAGGTCGTCGAGGACGACGACGGGGTCGGACACGGTGCGCTCCCCTCGGGGGACGGGCGGTCACGGGCCTTCGCGGAGGAGCATGCCAGCGGGACCAGAAACAATCAAGCGTGCTTGCTTTAGATGTGTCCCCTCACGGGCCCGCGCTCCGACCCGCCACGCCCCGACCCGCCCCGACAGCAGGGAGGCGCCGGGACCCCGCCGATGCGGATCCCGGCGCCCTCCCCGGCTCCGCCTACTTCACGAGGGCCTCGAAGCCCGCCCGGTCGCAGGAGGACACGATGCGCCCCTCGGCCACCGGGTCCGTGCCCGTGACGGCGGCGACGGTGTCGTCGAGGACGCGGGCGCTGTCCTCGTCGTGCCCCTTCCGGTCGAGCACCTCGGCGGCGGAGATCACGCCCGGGGCGAGCGCCCCGGCGCCGCCGTCCGCGGCACCGGGCTTCTTCGGGAAGGCGTCCACGGAGTTCCGCGCCTCCTGCCAGGTGCCCAGCCTGGTGCAGTAGTCCTGCCAGTACGCCCTCACCTCGTCGTCGTCATCGGACGACGAGCAGCCGCCCAGCAGGACCGCGACGACCACCGCGGCCAGCACCCGGCTTCCCCTCCGCACGCCCCGCCCCCTAACCACGGACGCGCCGCGGGCGCGGGACGAGCTCGCCGCCGCAGTTGGGGCAGACGCCGTCCATGGCATCGGCGCAGGAGACGCAGAAGCTGCACTCGAACGAACAGATCCGCGCGGGTCCGTCCGGCGCCAGGGCCTCGGTCTCACAGCGCTCGCACCGGTCACGCATCTCCAGGGCCACGATCGGCTCCCCCTCCTCGTACGACTGAGAACCCCTCCATGATCGACGGCCGCCCCGGCCCCCTCAACAGGCGGCCGGCCGAAGACCGATGGGATCGGGTCAGCCGGACGGCCCCGACGGATCAGTGTCCGACCAGGCAGAACGGGTGACCCGCCGGGTCCGCACAGACGCGCCGGCCGCGCGTGCCCGCGCCGTCGTCGAGCAGCGTCGCACCGGCCGCGAGGACCTGCTCCTGGGCCGCGCCCGGGTCGGCGACGCCGAAGTCGAGGTGGGACTGCTGGGGGCGCTCCGGATCCGGCCAGGTCGGCGGGCGGCGGGCGGGCACGCCCTGGGAGCAGAGGACGGGCCCGCCGGGGGTGTGCAGGATGGACCAGGACGCGTCGAGGGACCGGCGGGGGTCGGGCCGGTCGACGTCCCCGCCGAGCAACGCCCGGTAGGGAGCGGCGAGCTCCCGGGGTGCGGAACGGTCCAGGACGACGCACTGCAGCTCGGCGATCATGCGCGGATCACAGGCCCCGGCCTCGCGCCCGGAACCCGACCCTCCCGGGACCCAGACCCCGGATCCCGCTCCTCCCGGGGCCCGTCCGCCCGGAGGCGGTCCCGCTAGCGGGTCTCCCGCCGGGCCCGGCGGGACTGCGTACGGACCGCGCCCATGCTCGCCGCGATGACGAGGGCGATCGCGAGGGCGTCGACGGCGGACAGGGCCTGGTGGAGGACGAGGAAGCCCGCCGTGGCCGCGATGGCCGGTTCCAGGCTCATCAGGATCGCGAAGGTGGGCGCGGGCAGGCGCCGCAGGGCGAGGAGTTCGAGGGTGTACGGGAGGACCGAGGACATCAGCGCGACGGCGAGGCCCAGGCCGATCGTCGAGGGCACGAGGAGCTTGTCGCCGGCTTCCGCGACGCCGAGCGGCAGGCTGAGGACGGCGCCGAAGGCCATGGCGAGCGCGAGCCCGTCGGCCTGCGGGAAGCGGCGGCCCGTGCGGGCGCTGAAGACGATGTACGCGGCCCACATGGCGCCCGCCGCGAGCGCGAAGGCCGCGCCGAGCGGATCGATGCGGTCGAAGCCGCCGCCCCCGAGGAGGACGACGCCGCCGAGGGCGAGCCCCGCCCACAGGAGGTTCACCAGCCGGCGCGAGGCGACCACGGAGAGGATCAGCGGGCCGAGGACCTCCAGGGTCACGGCGGCGCCCAGGGGGATCCGGTCGGCGGCCTGGTAGAAGAGGACGTTCATGCCGGCCATGGCGGTGCCGAAGGCGACGACCGTCCCCCAGTCGGCGCGGCCGTAGCCCCGGACCTTGGGCCGGCAGACGATCAGCAGGACGGCGGCGGCGAGCACGAGCCGCAGGGTGACGACCCCGAGCGCGCCCGCGCGGGGCATGAGCAGGACGGCGACGGCGGACCCGAACTGCACGGACAGCCCGCCGGTGACGACGAGCGCGACGGGCCCGAGCCGGCGCCCGGCCGCGGGACGGGTCGTCCCCGCCCCCTCCACGGGCGCCGCGGGCGTCACCACCGGGGCCACCTCCTTGACCGGACTGTCCACCGACGGCTCCTCACCACACGCGTTAGTTCATTGAACTGGACCCCCGGTCCAGAATAATGCACCCCCACCCGGGGCCACACCCGGAATTCCCCTTCCACGCTACGAGCCCCCGCGTCCCACCGGAAATGCCGATTGCGCTGCGGTTATGCTCCGGACGCATGAGCATCGAGCTGCGCCACCTCCGCTGCTTCCTCGCCATCGCCCAGGAAGCCAGCCTCACCAGGGCGGCCGCCCGGCTCCACCTCACCCAGCCCGCCGTCTCCCGCACGCTCGCCGCCCTGGAGCAGCACCTCGGCGCCCGGCTCGTCGACCGCTCCACGCACCACCTCGCGCTCACCGCCGAGGGCCGCGCGTTCCAGGACCGGGCGGCCGCCGCCCTCGCCGCCTTCGAGGCCGCCGTCGACCCGGCCCGGCTGCGCCACCGCCCGCTGCGCCTCGGGCACGCCTGGTCGGCCTTCGGCCCGTACACCACTCCCCTGCTCCGGCGCTGGCAGCGCAGCCACCCCGAGACCCCGCTCGAACTGCTCCGCATCGACGACCGCACCGCCGGCCTCGCCCGCGGGGAGGTCGACGCGGCGCTGCTGCGCGGGGCCGTGGAGGCGCCCGGCCTGGTCACGGCGGAGCTCACGACCGAGGAGCGGGTGGTCGCGCTGCCCGCCGACAGCCCGCTCGCGGACCGCTCCCGGCTCGCCCTCGACGACCTCGCGGGCGAGACGGTCGTCCTCAACACCGTCTCGGGCGCGACCACCCTCGCGCTCTGGCCCGCCGCCGCCCGCCCCACGGACGCCCTCACCGTCGCCAACACCGACGACTGGCTCACGGCGATCGCCGCCGGCCGGGGCATCGGCGTCTCCTCCGCCTCCACGGCGGCCCTCCACCCCCACCCGGGCGTCACCTACCGCCCGCTCCCCGACGCGCCCCCGCTCCCGGTGCTCCTCGCCTGGCGGGACGCCTTCCCGCACCCGGCGACGGAGGCGCTGGTGACGATGGCCCGCGAGATCGTCAGCGGGAGCTGACCGCCCCGACCGCGGGGGGGCCGCCGCGGTCGGGCACGCGCCCGCGCCTGCCCGCGCCTGCCCGCTCCCGCCCCTTCCCGCCCGCGGGGTCGGCGCGTCAGACCACGGCGAGCCGGTCCACCAGCAGCTCCACCCTCCGTCCGGTGTCCTCCGGCGGCAGCCGTCGCGCCCGGGTCAGGGTGGCCAGCCCGTGCAGGGCCGCCCAGAACGTCTCGGTGAACAGCCCCGGGTGGACGCCGTCCCCGGCGACCTCGCCGAGGCTTTCCAGCAGGGCGGCGAAGGCGTCCTTCAGGGGTTCCGGGGTGTCCTCGTGCGCGAACGCCAGGCCTCCGTCGAGCTGGAACATGGCGTCGTAGACCGCCGGGCTGCGCTCCGCGAAGTCGAGGTAGGCGCGGGCGAGGGCGGCGACCCGGGCGCGGGGGCCGTCCGCGGCGGAGGCCGCGGCCCGCAGCGCCGCGGCCATCTCGGCGGCGCCTTCGAGGGCGACGGCGCCGATGATCTCGCGCTTGCCGCGGAAGTGGCTGTAGAGGACGGGTTGGCTGTACTCGATGCGCTCGGCGAGCCGACGGGTGGTGACCGCGTCCCAGCCCTGTCCCTCGGCGAGTTCGCGGGCCGCCGTCACGATGAGGCGCTCGCGGTCCGCCCGTTCGCGCTGCTTGCGTTCCTGTACCGACATGATTCGATCCTAGCATCGCTAGACAATCGAGCGGCAGCAGTACTAGCGTTGCCCCATCAGCTAGCGGCGCTAGATCCCAGGAGGGGTCATCATGCTCAACGCACTCGAGGTCTTCACCACCGTGGTCGTCGGCCTGATGGTGGGGGTGGAGTTCTCCGTCGCCTTCGTCATCAACCGGATCCTCCACGCGCTCCCCGGCGGCAACGGCCTGCTCGGCCGCGCCCACGGGGGCCGGATGCTCGGCGCCGTGATGCCGTTCTGGTACATCGGCTCGCTCGTCCTGAGCGCGGTCTGGGCCGTCGCCGCATGGGACCGCCCCGGCGCCGGCCTCGTCGTCGTCGCCGCCTCGCTGCTGGTCCTGAGCGTGGTCATGTCGATCCTGCTGCTCGTCCCGATCAACAACCGGAGCAAGTCGTGGACCCCCGAGAACGCGCCCGCCGACTGGAGGGAGCAGATGGGCCGCTGGGACCGCTTCCACTACGCCCGCGTCGCCGTCATCATCGCCGCCTTCACCCTGCTGGTCACCGCCCTCACCTGAGCGAACGGGCCCGGGCGCGAACCGGCACCGTGCCGGCGCCCCGCGCAACCGTGCCGCCCCCGCCCGGTCAGGGAACCCCGTCCCCCGGCCCGTCGCCCCTCCCGTCCCCCGGCCCCTCCCCCGCTCCCTCGTTCAGCCCCTCGTCGAGCCCCTCCGCCAGCACCTCCGCCAGGTGCCGCCCCCGTCGGTCCGTCAGGTCGCCGATCTGGGTCCTGCACGAGAAGCCGTCCGCCAGGACCGTCGCGCCCGCGGCGGCCCGGAGGGCCGGCAGGAGCTGGTCCTCCGCGCACGCGACCGAGACCTCGTAGTGGCCCGGTTCGAAGCCGAAGTTGCCCGCCAGGCCGCAGCAGCCGCCCGCGAGGTCGCCCGTCAGGCCCGCCCGCTCCCGGAGCCGACGGTCCGCCGCGTCGCCCAGGACGGCGTGCTGGTGGCAGTGGGTCTGGCCGGTGACCGGGCGGCCCAGACGGGGCGGGACCCAGTCCGGGGACAGCTGCTCCAGGGCCTCCGCGAAGGTGCGGACCGCCCCCGCGAGCCGCGCCGCACGCGGGTCGTCCCCCATCAGCTCGGGCAGGTCGGTGCGGAGGGTCGCGGCGCAGGAGGGTTCGAGGACGACCACCGGGCCCGCCACCTCCCCCATCACGTCCAGCGTCCGCCGCATCACCCTGCGGGCCGCCCCCAGCTGCCCCGTCGACACGTACGTCAGCCCGCAGCAGACCCGCCCCGGCGGCAGCTCCACCCCCAGGCCCGCGTCCTCCAGGACGCGGACGGCCGCCTCCCCGACCTCCGGCGCCAGGTGGTTCGTGAAGGTGTCCGGCCACAGGGTGAGCGACGGCGGGCGGTGGGAGGCGCGTTGGGCGAACCAGTAGGCGAAGGACCGTTCCGCCACCCTCGGCATCGTCCGCTCCGGCGTCACCCCCGCGAGCTGCGCCGCGAACGGCAGCCCCAGCACCGCGTTCAGCCCCCTCCCGAAGTGCGCCAGCCACCCCGGCAGACGGCCCGTCGTCCAGTGCGAGCGCGGCCGGCGCAGGAGGCCGCCGAGGCCCGCGTAGTGCCGGTCGAGGAACTCCGCCTTGTACGCCGCCATGTCGACGCCCACCGGGCAGTCGCTGCGACAGCCCTTGCAGGACAGGCACAGGTCGAGCGCCTCCCGGACCTCCTCCGAGCGCCAGCCGTCGGTGATCACCTCGCCGAGCGCCATCTCGTGCAGGAGCCGCGCCCGGCCCCGGGTGGAGTGCCTCTCCTCCCCCGTCGCCCGGTACGAGGGACACATCACGCCCGGCCCCGTGCTCGGCCCGGCCACCCGGCACTTGGCCACCCCCACGCACCGGGCGGCGGACCGGCCCGTCCCCACCAGCGGCAGCCCCTCGAAACGGAGTCCGGAATCCAGCGGCCTCGGCCGCACCAGCATCCCCGGGTTGAGGCCCCCGTCCGGGTCCCACACGTCCTTGACCGCGCCGAAGAGGCCGACCAGCTCCTCGCCGTACATCCTCGGCAGCAGCTCGGCCCGCGCCTGCCCGTCGCCGTGCTCGCCGGAGAGCGAGCCGCCGTGGGCGACCACGAGGTCGGCGACCGCCTCCGAGAACCGGCGGAAGTCCCGTACGCCCCTCCCCGTCCACAGGTCGAAGTCGATCCGCACGTGCACGCACCCGTCCCCGAAGTGCCCGTACGGAACTCCCCGGAGGCCGAAATCCGCCAGCAGGGCACGGAACTCACGGAGGTACGCACCCAGCCGCGCCGGCGGCACCGCGCAGTCCTCCCAGCCCGGCCAGGCGTCCCCGCCCCCCGGCAGCCGGGTCGCCGTCCCCGCCGCGTCCTCCCGGATCCGCCACAGCGCCCGCTGCCCGGCCGCCTCCCGCACCACGGCCGCGTCGACGGCGTCCGCCGCCCGGACCAGCGCCCGGGCCGCCGCCTCCCCGTCGACCTCGCAGAACAGCCACGCCCCGCCCTGCGGCAGCCCGGCGGCGCCCCGTACGAGATCGGCCGCCATGCCCTCCACCGTCAGGGGGCCGTACCGGAGCAGCCCGGCCGCCGCGTCCGCCGCCGCGCTCTCGTCCGCGTACCCGAGGACGACGAGGACCGGCTCGGCGGGCAGCGGGACGAGGGCCACCGTCGCCTCCGTCACCACCCCGAGCGTGCCCTCGCTGCCGCAGAAGGAGCGGGCCACGTCCACGCCCCGTTCGGGGAGCAGCGCGTCGAGGGCGTAGCCGGAGATCCGGCGCGGCAGACCGGTCGGGTAGCCGGTCCTGAGGAGGGCGAGGTGACGGTCGACGAGGTCCAGGAGCCCGGGCGGCGCTCCCCGCCCGTCCCGCCCCAGCGTCAACCCGGCTCCCCCGTAGGTCACCACTTCGAGCGAGCGCACGTTGTCCGCCGTGGTCCCCCAGGCGACCGAGTGCGCCCCGCAGGCGTTGTTGCCGATCATGCCGCCGAGGGTGCAGCGGCTGTGCGTGGACGGGTCGGGGCCGAAGGTCAGCCCGTACGGGCGGGCCGCGTCCCGCAGCCGGTCGAGGACGAGCCCGGGCCGGACGACGGCCGTCCGCTCCTCGGGATCCAGCGAGACGATCCCGCCCATGTGCCGTGTGAGGTCGAGCACGACGCCGGTGCCGGTCGCCTGGCCTCCGATCGAGGTCCCGGCGCCCCGCGCGACGACCGGGACGGTGCCGTGCGCCCGGCACACCTCCAGGACGGCCGCGACGTCGGCCGCGTCGCGCGGCGCGACCGTACCGGCCGGAACGCGGCGGTAGTTGGAGGCGTCCATGGTCGCCAGGGCCCTGGCGGTGACGGAGAAGTCGACCTCTCCGGCGACGGCGGCGCGCAGGTCGGAGGCCAGCTCGGACGCGTGTTCCTGGTGTGTTCCCACAAGCCCAGGATGTCTCAGTCCTCGTCTCATCGGGCGGACATCCGGCGACCGGTCCCGTCCCGACCCGATACTCTCCGCCTCGTGGCTGAGATCCGGATTCCCGCTGACATCAAGCCCGCCGACGGCCGTTTCGGCGCGGGCCCCTCCAAGGTGCGTACGGAGGCGCTGGACGCCCTGGCCGCCACCGGCACCTCCCTCCTCGGCACGTCCCACCGCCAGGCTCCGGTGAAGAACCTGGTCGGCGAGGTACGTGCCGGCATCTCCGACCTCTTCTCGCTGCCCGAGGGCTACGAGGTGATCCTGGGCAACGGCGGCTCCACCGCCTTCTGGGACGTCGCGACCCACGGCCTCATCGAGAACAAGTCGCAGCACCTCACCTTCGGCGAGTTCTCCTCCAAGTTCGCGAAGGCCGCCAAGCTGGCTCCCTGGCTTGCCGAGCCGACCGTGATCTCCTCCGACCCGGGCACCCACCCGGAGCCGGTGGCCGAGGCGGGCGTCGACGTCTACGCGTACACCCACAACGAGACCTCCACCGGTGTCGCCGCCCCGCTGAAGCGGGTCGCGGGCGCCGACGAGGGCGCGCTCGTCCTGGTCGACGCGACCTCGGGCGCGGGCGGCCTCCCGGTCGACATCACCGAGACGGACGTCTACTACTTCGCCCCGCAGAAGTCCTTCGCCGCCGAGGGCGGCCTGTGGCTCGCGGCCTTCTCCCCGGCCGCCCTGGAGCGGGCGCGGAAGATCCACGGCTCGGGCCGGCACGTCCCCGAGTTCTTCTCCCTCCCGACGGCGATCGACAACTCGCTGAAGAACCAGACGTACAACACCCCGGCCCTCTCGACCCTCTTCCTGCTCAACGAGCAGCTGAAGTGGATCAACGGCCAGGGCGGTCTGGACTGGGCGGTGGCCCGCACGAAGGAGTCCTCGCAGGCGCTCTACACGTGGGCCGAGGAGTCGAAGTACGCGACGCCGTTCGTCACCGACCCGGCGAAGCGTTCGCAGGTCATCGGCACGATCGACTTCGCGGACGAGATCGACGCGGCGGCGGTCGCGAAGGTGCTGCGCGCCAACGGCATCGTGGACACCGAGCCGTACCGCAAGCTGGGCCGCAACCAGCTGCGGATCGCGATGTTCCCGGCGGTCGACCCGGCGGACGTGCGGGCCCTGACGGCCTGCGTCGACCACGTGATCGAGAAGCTCTGACCCCTGGTCGTACGACCCGACTCCCGGCCGTACGACCTGCCCCCCGGCCGTACGAAGGGCCCGGCACCGGACACCACCGGCGCCGGGCCCTTCGGCGTTCCCGCCGGATCGACGGCCCTCCGCCGGAAGTCGCCCAACGCCGTGCCGCACGCGCGGACGGGGGCCGGACGGGGCACGTGAGCCCCTGCCGTCCCGCCGCTCCGGGCTCAGCCCCGGCGCAGCAGGCGCTTGGCGCCGACCACGAGGACGGTGGCGCCGGCGAGGACGAGGAAGCCGACGGTGACGTTGCCCTTCCCGCCCCCGGCGGCGGAGGCCGACGGGGACTCGGGCGCACCGCCCGGCGTCTCCGTCGGCTTCCCCGTGGGCCGCCCGGAGTCCCGCTCGACCCGCACCACCCGGCTGCCCCGGCCCTCGGAGCCGAACATGAGGGCCGAGCCGTCCGGGGTGTAGGTCACCGACTCGGCCTGGCCCTGGAAGGGCGCGCCGACCGCCGTGCCCCCGTCGCCGAGGCGGCCGTCCTTCCAGGCGTACTCCTGGGCCGCGAAGTAGCCGCGCAGGACGAGCCGGTCGCCGTCCGGCGAGAAGGCGCCGTCCGTCACCCAGGGGACCTCGTCGACGCGCCGGAAGACGTTCGTGCCGGACGGGGAGAGCCGCTCGGGGCCCGCGTACAGGCCGCCGCCGTCCTCGTTCTTGCTCGCGATGTACACCCGGCCGGTCTTCGGATGGACCATCAGGGCCTCGGCGTTGCGCGGCCCGTCGGCGTACTTCACGACGTACTGCTTCGCCCGGACGGTCTGGTCCTCCAGGGTCTTGGGCTCGGGGAAGCGGTAGATCCAGACGTGGTCCCAGGAGCCGTCAAGGTTGTCGCCGATGTCGCCGACGTAGATGTCGCCGTCCGGGCCGACGGCGATCGCCTCCATGTCGCGGGGGGTGCCGACGCCGGCCATGGTGAGGGTGGCGACGGTCTTTCCCGTACGGGAGTCGACGCCGTAGACCAGGGGCGCGTCCTGGTCGTTGTGCGTCCAGTAGATCCCGGGGTGGGCCCGGCTCGCGGCGAGGCCGCTGGACTCGGTGATCCGGGCGTCCTCGATCGTGAAGTCCCGGTCGGGATCCTGCCCTTGGGCACGGGCATGGCCGGCCGGGAGCAGCGCGAGGGCGGCGGCCGCGCCGAGGGCGCACAGAGCAGATCGCATGGGATCAAGCCTGCCACGACGGGACGGAAACCGGATTGACCGCGTCCCGGGCCCCTGTCATGGTCGCGCCCATGCCTACCTTCCCCGCTCCCGACGGCACCCTGCTCGCGTACCACGCGTCCGGTTCCGGCGCCCCGCTGATCTGTCTGCCCGGCGGCCCCATGCAGGACTCCGCCTACCTCGGTGACCTCGGCGGGCTCGACGCCCGTCGGGCGCTGATCCGTCTCGACCTGCGGGGCACCGGCGCCTCCGCGGCGCCGGAGGACCCGGCCTCGTACCGCTGCGACCGGCAGGTCGAGGACGTCGAGGCGCTGCGCGCGCACCTCGGGCTCGACGCGATCGACCTCCTCGGGCACTCGGCGGGCGCGAACCTGGCCGCGCTGTACACGGCCCGGTACCCGGAGCGGGTGGCCCGGCTCGTCCTCCTGGCCCCGGGCACGGCGGCGGTCGGGCTCGACACGAGCGGGGAGGAGCGGCTCGCGGCGGCGCGGCGGCCGTGGCGCGAGGAGGAGCCGTGGTTCGGTCCGGCGTACGCGGCCCTGGAGGAGCTGGCGGCGGGCCGCGGTTCGGCGGAGGCCTTCCAGGCGGTCGCGCCGTTCTTCCACGGGACCTGGGACGAGGCGGCGCGGGAACGGAACGCGGCCGCGGCGCGGCAGCGGAACGGTGAGGCCGCGGGGGCCTACGCCGGCGAGGGCGCCTTCGAACCGGAGGCCACCCGCGCGGCGTTCGCGGAGTTCGACCGTCCGGTGCTCGTCGTCGCCGGGGAGGGCGACGCGAACACACCGGTGCCGACGGCCGGCGCGTACGCGGAGCTGTTCCCGAAGGCGGAGCTCGCGGTCCTGGCGGGGGCGGGGCACTTTCCGTGGCACGACGACGCGGGGTGGGTCGTGGAGACCGTGGACGGGTTCCTGGGGTAGGTCCCCGGATCCCGTGTCCCGGATCACGTCGCGGCTCCAGGACGCGGTCCGCGATGATGTGACCATGCGTTTTCTGTTCGTCGGCGACAGCATGACCATCGGACGCGCCGGCGACTGGACCTGGCGTTACCGCATGTGGGAGCACCTGGAGGCGACGCTCCCGGGCGGGTACGAGATCGTCGGCCCGCGCTCCGGGCTGTACGACCCCGCCGCCGACGCCCCGTCGTCGGCGGCGTACCCCGACCCCGCGTTCCCCCCGGCCGCCCGGCGCCATCTGGCCGGCTGGGGCGAGGGCTGGCTGCACATGGCGCCCGTGATCGGCGGGACGGTCGCGGCGACGGGGGCGGACGTGCTGCTGATCTCCCTGGGCCTGATCGACCTGGGCTTCTACACGAACAGCGACCAGACGGAGGAGAACGTACGGGCGTTCGTGGCGGCGGCGCGGGCCGCGAATCCGCGCGTCCGGGCCGTCCTCCTGCCGGTCATCCCGAACGTCCGCGCCGGGTACGACGCCCCGTTCGCCGCCGAGTGCGCCCGCTTCAACGAGCTCCTCGGGAAGGCGGTCGCCGATCTGGACACGGCCGCCTCGCCGCTGCTGCTCGCGACGGTCCCGGAGTCGTACGACCTCGGGGCCGACACGTACGACGGCACCCACCCCGGCCCGAGCGGCGAGCGCAAGCTGGCGGCCGCCTTCGCCGACGCGATGCACCAGGCGTGGGGCCTGGGCGGCCCGTACGCCCCCTGACGGTCAGGCGGCGCGGGTGAGGCGGTTCGCGAAGGTCGACACCGTGTACGTGCCGATGCCGAGGACGACCTCCAGGGCGTTGCGGCGGGTGTAGCCGGCCTTCTCGAAGGCGGCGAGGTCCTCGTCGCCGACCGCGCCGGAGGAGGCGAGGACCCGGAGGGTGAACGTCCGGACGGCGGCGAGGCGTTCGGCGTCGGGGGCCGGTCCGAGGGCGGCCGTCTTCGCCTCGTGCATGTCGACGCAGAGGTGGCACTGGTTGCGCTCGGCGACGGTCAGGATCACCGTTTCGCGGGAGTGCGGGTCGAGGGTGGTGGACTCGAAGACCGCGCTGAGCTTGAGGAAGCCGTCGAGGGTCTCCGGGGAGGCCTCCTTGAGGAGGGCGACGGCGGCGGCGGTGCGGGCGGGCATGTCGAGCGGTGCGGACAAGGCTGTCTCCCCGG
Organism: Streptomyces sp. NPDC107498; assembly: GCF_055582805.1. NCBI lineage: Bacteria > Bacillati > Actinomycetota > Actinomycetes > Kitasatosporales > Streptomycetaceae > Streptomyces > Streptomyces sp. NPDC107498. Next base: position 371,717 of record NZ_JBVJPE010000005.1, read on the forward strand.
GCTGGACGGACTAGAATGGACAACATGGTTGACCATGTCGCTGGAGAAAACGTAAACCAGGTTGTCGATGAGGGCAAGGGGGCACCCCTGCACGACACCCCCGGGTACGAACTGCCCCTGCTCCTCTTCGGCGGCTTCCGCACCCTCATCGACCGGCTGCACGCCCGTCTCGCCGACGAGGGCCACCCCGACCTGCGCCCCGCCCACGGCTTCGCCATGCAGGCCGTCGGCACCCACGGCGCCACCGCCAGCGACATCGGACGCCGCCTGGGCGTCTCCAAGCAGGCCGCCGGCAAGACCGTCGACCGCCTGCTCGCCGCCGGCTACGCGGAACGCGCCGACGACCCCGCCGACGCGCGCCGCAAGCTCGTCCGGCTCACCCCGCGCGGGTACGACGCCCTCGCCCGCTCCGCCGCGATCTTCGACGACCTGCGGGCGGAGTGGGCCGCCGCCCTCGGGGCGGACCGCGTCCGGGACATGGAGGCGGCCCTGCGGAACGTCGTCCCCGCCGAGACGGCGTTCCGCCTGGACGCCACGAGCTGGCTGGGAACCCCTTAGGAAGGGATCACCAGGCGAAGGCCTCCGGAGAAGGCCCCGGCCCGGGGAAGATCTCGTCGAGCCCGGCCAGCACCTCCTCGCTCAGCTCCAGCTCCAGAGCGGCCAGCGCGCCCGCCAGCTGCTCCGGGGTGCGGGGCCCGACGATCGGACCGGTCACGCCGGGCCGGGTCAGCAGCCACGCCAGCCCGACCTCGCCCGGCTCCAGGCCGTGCTTGTCGAGCAGGTCCTCGTACGCCTGGAACTTCGCCCGCGCCGCCGGGTCGGCCAGCGTGGCCGCCGCGCGCCCCTCCGTGCGCCGCTTGCCCTCGGTCTCCTTCTTCAGGACGCCGCCGAGCAGACCGCCGTGCAGCGGCGACCAGGGGATGACCCCGAGGCCGTACTCCTGCGCGGCCGGGATCACCTCCATCTCGGCCCGCCGCTCGTAGAGGTTGTACAGGCACTGCTCGCTGACCAGGCCGACCGAGCCCCGCCGGGCGGCGGCCTCGTTGGCCTGGGCGATCTTGTACCCGGGGAAGTTCGAGGACCCGGCGTAGAGCACCTTGCCCTGCTGGACGAGAACGTCGACGGCCTGCCAGATCTCCTCGAAGGGGGTCGACCGGTCGACGTGGTGGAACTGATAGACGTCGATGTAGTCCGTCCCCAGCCGCTTGAGGCTGGCGTCGACGGCCCTGCGGATGTTGAGCGCCGAGAGCTTGTCGTGGTTGGGCCAGGCCTCGCCGTCGGGGCCCATGTTCCCGTACACCTTGGTGGCGAGGACCGTACGGTCACGGCGACCGCCGCCCTTGGCGAACCAGGAGCCGATGATCGACTCCGTCCGCCCCTTGTTCTCCGCCCACCCGTAGACGTTCGCGGTGTCGAAGAAATTGAGCCCCGCGTCGAGGGCGGTGTCCATGATGGCGTGACTGGTGGCTTCGTCCGTCTGCGGTCCGAAGTTCATCGTCCCGAGGACGAGTCGGCTGACCTTGAGTCCGGTGCGTCCGAGCTGCGTGTACTCCATGGTCACCAAGCCAACTGCTTCGAGCGCACTCGAAGCAAGGGCCTCGCCGTCCGGGGCCGGGGCCCGGAACCGCCTCCCGCGGGACCTGCGGGAGACGGTGGCGGCCGGCGGCCCGGACGGCTCGTCGGCCGTGCCGGGCGTCCTCCACGGCCGTGCGGGATCAGCGCAGCCCGAAGCGCTCGGCCCAGGCGGTGACGTCGGCGGTCGTCGCGTTGCCGCCGCAGACCACCAGGCCGAGCCTGGCGTCCTCGCCGACACGCTCCAGCACCCGGCGCGCCGCGGGCAGCAGGCATCCGGCGGCGGGCTCGGCCCAGACCTTCGCGTGCTCGGCCAGGTCGAGGGTGCCCCGCACGGCCTCGGCGTCGGTGACCGTGAGCACGTCGGTGACCAGTGCCGAGACGTGCTCGTAGGTGAGCTGCGAGGCGCTGGGGGCGCTCAGCGTCGAGACGATCGAGGACAGTTCGACCGGCAGCGGCCCGCCGGAGGCCAGGGCCGCCGACATGGCTCGCGCGCCCTCGGTCTCCACGCCCCAGATCCGCACACCGGGACGGCGCGCGTGCAGCGCGGTGGCGACCCCGGAGACCAGGCCCCCGCCGCCGATGCTGACGAGCACGTCGGTGAGCTCCCCGGCGTCCTCCGCGAGCTCCAGGCCGACCGTGCCCTGGGCGGCGAGGACGACGGGGTCGTCGAAGGGGTGGACCAGGGAGAGCCCCTTGGTCCGGAGTTCGTCCACGAGGGCGAAGGCGCCGTCCATGGTGTCGGCGAGGACGACGCTCGCCCCGGCGGCCTCGGCGAGGTCCACGGCGCGGCCGGGGGCGGACCGGGGCATGACGACGGTCGCCTCGACGCCCAGCGCGCCGGCCATGACCGCGACCGCGATGCCGTGGTTGCCGCCGCTCACCGCCACCACCCCGGCGGCGCGTTCGGCCTCGTCGAGCGCGAGCAGCTTCGCCGTCGCGCCGCGCGCCTTGAAGGAGCCGGTGCGCTGGAGGAGTTCCAGCTTCGCGGTGACGGGTGCGCCCAGGAACGCGGACAGCCCGGGGCTCGGCACCGTCGGGGTCCGTATGACGTGCCCGGTGATCCGCTCGGCCGCGGCTTCCACGTCCGCGACAGTCATCAGCACATTCGCCTCCGTCACACGATCCGAGCCGCGGTGACCGGTGTCCGTACCGCCGGGGGAGGCGGCCGTGGGGGCGCCGCGCCCGCGCGGGGTGGTCGACCGGGCGGCAGTCCGATCACCCTACGCCGCCCGTGCCCCGGCCCGTGCGGTCTCCGGCACGAAGTCCTCGCGGGCCCGGACGCGGTCCCGGCCGCGGGACCGTTCCACGCGCGGCCCGGAGGACGTCACCCCGGGTGACGGATCGAGATCCCGCGGACACGGGGGTGTTGTCCACGGGACGGCTCGGCCCGGTCCCGCGGTCGACGCCCGTCAGTCGCTCGTCTGCCGTCCGTCGGGGCCGGCGGAGGCGTGACGCCGGTTTCCGTTCCGACGCTCCTCGACTCCGTTCACTTCCCGACCAGCGACGCCACCGCGATGATCGCGAACATCAGGACGAGAGCGCCTGCCATGATCATGTTTCGAGTCTTCGGGTCCACCCGTCGAGGTTAACCCGCGCCCTCCCCGCGCCCGGCCAGGGGCCAGCGGTCCACCGTCTCGTACCGGGGTCGCTCGCCCGGCTCCCCGCTCACCGGCAGGTTCGACCGGACGAGCACGAGTTCGCTCACGGGCCACCGTCGGCCCTCGAAGGATCCGAGCTCGTCCACGAAGGGCCCCGGCCGCGTCCCCTCCCCCCTCACGCGCCCGACGGTCAGATGCGCCTGATAGCGGCGGTGCTCCTCCATCGGGATCCCGGCCCGGCGCGCGGCGGCGTCGGACCGCTCGGCGAGGAGCCGCAGCGTGTCCAGGTCCCCGGCGACCCCGACCCACAGCGCGCGCCGCCCGAAGTGCCCGCCGCCGTGCAGCCGCAGCGAGAACGGCGGCGTCCGGTGCGCGGCCCGTTCGAGCCGCGCCCGGAGCTCGGGCAGCAGCTCCTCGTCGACCTCTCCCATGAAGGCGAGCGTCAGGTGCCAGCCGGGCCGCGAGGTCCAGCGGAGCCCGTCCGCGCCGGGCAGCAGACGCAGCCGGTCGACGGCGTGCCCGAGTTCGTCCAGGCACTCCCGGGAGGGCACGACGGCAGCGAAGAGCCTCATGCCGGAAGTCTGTCACCGACTAGCCTCTCCGGCATGGACATCAAGATCAGGAAGGGCGGGTCGGAGGACCTCCCCGCGGTCCTCGGGATACTCGACGGCGCCGTGGTGTGGCTCAACGGCAGGGGGGTCACCGCGCAGTGGGGCACGGAGTCCTTCTCGGGGCGGCCGGAGGCGGTGGAGCAGGTCGAGCGGACGATGTCCGAGGGCGACCCGTGGATCGCGGAGATCGACGGCGTACCGGCCGGCGCGATGACGCTGACGCCGCACCCCGGACGGCACGTCGAACCCGCCGACGAGCCGGAGGTGTACGTACGCCTCCTGGCGACGGACGCGGGCTTCCACGGCCACGGGGTGGGAGCGGCGCTCCTGGCCCACGCGGCGGACGAGACCCGGCGCCGGGGCGTGTCCCTCCTCCGGGTGGACTGCTTCGCGGGCGGCGAGGGCCGGCTGGTCGAGTACTACGAGAGCCAGGGCTTCACCCGCACCGAACCGTTCCGGGTCGGCGACTGGCCGGGCCAGGTCCTGGAACGGCGGTTCTGACGACGACGGCGGGAGGGGGCGGGGCGGGGGCGGGGGAGGTGGTGTCCGGACGGAGAGGCGTGCTGAACTCGCGCGGAGCGCGGTGAGGCGCAGTCCGGACGCCACCTCCCCCCGCGGAGGCCCGGCCCCGGGCACGGCACCGCACCCGGACCGGACCGAGGCCGCGCCCGACCGGACCGAAGCCGCGCCCGGCAACGGCGCCGCACCGACCCGGACCGCAGCCGCGCCCGGACCGAAGCCGCCCGCCCGAGGGTTACGCCGCCGTCACCAGTCGCTCCCGCGGCACGAACCGCACCTGCGGGTGGCCCCGGTGCCAGCCCATCGCGACCCTGAGGCCGCCGACCCGGGCCAGGACCAGGCCCACGAGGACCGCCGCGGCGAGCGAGATCGCGCCGCCCGTGGCGAAGCCGACGCGGGCGCCGTACGTGTCGGTGACCCAGCCGAGCAGCGGGGCCCCGATCGGCGTGCCGCCGGCGAAGACCATCATGTACAGGCTCATGACCCGTCCCCGCATGGCGGGGTCGGTGGCCATCTGGACGGCCGAGTTCGCGGTGATGTTCACCGTGAGTCCGAGCAGGCCGATCGGCACGAGCAGCAGCGCGAACAGCCAGAACGCGGGCGACAGGGCGGCCGCGATCTCCAGGACGCCGAAGACGCCCGCCGCGACGACGAGCATCCGCAGCCGGGTCGAGCCGCGACGGGCCGCGGCGAGGGCGCCCACGAGGGAGCCGGCCGCCATCAGGGTGTTGAGGAAGCCGTACGAGCCGGCGCCGACGTGGAAGACGTCGCCGGAGAAGGCGGTGAGCCAGATCGGGAAGTTGAACCCGAAGGTCCCGATGAACCCCACCAGCACGATCGGCCAGATCAGATCCGGCCGGCCGGCCACGTACCGCAGCCCCTCGCGCAGCTGGCCCTTGCCGCGCGGGGCGCGCTCCACCTTGTGGAGCTCGCTCGTCCGCATGAGCAGGAGGCCGGCCAGGGGGGCGAGGAAGGAGAGGCCGTTGAGCAGGAAGGCCCAGCCGCTGCCGACCCCGGCGATGAGGACACCGGCGACGGCGGGGCCGACGAGCCGGGCGGACTGGAAGTTCGCCGAGTTCAGGGAGACGGCGTTGCGGAGCTGGCCGGGGCCGACCATCTCGGAGACGAAGGTCTGCCGGGCCGGGTTGTCGACGACGGTCACCATGCCGAGGAGGAAGGCGATCAGGTAGACGTGCCAGACCTGGACGGAGCCGGAGAGGGTGAGGACGGCGAGCGCGAGCCCGCACAGCCCGAGGGCGGCCTGGCTGACGAGGAGCAGGCGCCGTTTCGGGTAGCGGTCGGCGATGACACCGCCGTACAGCCCGAAGAGCAGCATCGGCAGGAACTGGAGGGCCGTCGTGATGCCGACGGCGGCGGCCGAGCCGGTGAGGCTCAGGACCAGCCAGTCCTGGGTGATCCGGGCCATCCACGTACCGGTGTTGGAGACGATCGCTCCGGTGAAGAACAGCCGGTAGTTCCGGATCCTGAGCGAGGAGAAGGTGCCTCCTCGCCCACGGGTGTCGAGGGTGGGTTCGTGGACGGGTGCGGAGTCTGCTCCGGGTCCCGTGCTCAAAGTGCGTCGCCTCCTTGGCGCCTCGGTTACAGGTGGGCGAGCTTCTCCAGGACCGGGGCGGCCGCGCGCAGCTTGGCCCACTCGTCCTCGTCCAGACCCTCGGCGAGGGAGGCCAGCCAGGCGTTCCGCTTGCGGCGGGACTCCTCGAGCATGGCCTCGGCCTGCTCGGTCTGGCTGACCACCTTCTGCCGGCGGTCGTCGGGGTGCGGCTCGAGCCTGACCAGTCCCTTGGCTTCGAGCAGCGCGACGATGCGGGTCATCGACGGCGGCTGGACGTGCTCCTTGCGGGCCAGCTCGCCGGGGGTGGCGGAGCCGCAGAGCGACAGGGTGCCGAGCACCGACATCTCGGTGGGGCTCAGCGACTCGTCGACGCGCTGGTGCTTGAGGCGTCGGCCCAGTCGCATGACGGAGGAGCGGAGCGCGTTCACGGCCGCGGCGTCGTCGGCGGTGCCGTGGGACAGGTCAGGCATGTTCATTAGGCTAACTCATTACTCTGTCTAAATACCAACGGAAACGCTCCGGCGTCGCACGCGTCACACTCGCGGGGCCCGGAGACGGCAGCACAGCACACGCCAGATCACGCTTCGGCATCCATGTATCACCCAAACGAGTGAGCCGAATCCAGAAAGTGACGCAAAGAGGCCCCGGCTGCCCCGACCCTGAACGGCATGGGATCGACAGTGCTCAGCCTGCGCATCGACGGTGAGCTGCTCGACCGGCTCAGGAGCCACGCCGCGAAAAGAGGAATGAGCGTCCAGGACTATGTGGCCCGGACGCTCATTCGCGAGGACTTCGACGAGCGGTTCAAGACCGCGGTCGACGAGACGGAGAAGTTCTACGGCTCACCCGGAGCCGGGACCGACGGCCACGATCACGTGAGGCCGAGCGCCGGCATCGCGTAGTAGAAGACGAAGACCGCCGACACGACGTACATGGCCACCGGGACCTCACGGCCCCGGCCGGCCGCGAGCCGCAGCACGCTGAACGCGATGAAGCCGATGCCGATGCCGTTCGTGATCGAGTACGTGAACGGCATCATCACCATGGCCAGGAACGCCGGCACCGCGATGGTGAAGTCGCTCCAGTCGATGTCCTTGACCGAACCGGCCAGGATCAGGAAGCCGACCGCGAGCAGGGCGGGCGTGGCCGCCTGCGACGGGACCATCGTGGCGAGCGGCGTGAGGAACAGCGCCACCGAGAACAGGGCGCCGGTCACGACCGAGGCGAGACCCGTACGGGCGCCCTCGCCGACGCCCGCCGTGGACTCCACGAAGCAGGTGGTGGCCGAGGAGGAGGTCGCGCCGCCGGAGGCGACGGCCAGGCCGTCGACGAGGAGGACCTTGTTGATGCCGGGGAAGTTGCCGTCCTGGTCGATCAGCTTGGCCTCGTCGCCGACGCCGAGGATCGTGCCCATCGCGTCGAAGAAGCAGGACAGCAGCACGGTGAAGACGAAGAGGACGCCGGTCAGGACGCCGACCCTGTCGAAACCGCCGAAGAGGCTGACCTCACCGACCAGGCCGAAGTCGGGCGAGGCGACCGGGTTGCCCGGCCACTCCGGGGTGGTGAGGCCCCAGGAGGGGACCTTCGCGACCGCGTTGACCACCATGGCCACGAGCGTCATCACGACGATCGAGATCAGGATCGCGCCCGGCACCTTGCGGATGATCAGGGCGAGGGTGAGGAGCGTGCCCAGGATGAAGACGAGGACCGGCCAGCCGGTGAGGTGACCGCCGCCGCCGAGCTGGAGCGGGACGGTGGTGTGCGCGGCGTCGGGGATGCGGGAGACGAAGCCCGAGTCGACGAGGCCGATCAGCATGATGAAGAGGCCGATGCCGATCGCGATGCCCTTGCGCAGGCCGACCGGGACGGCGTTCATGACGCGCTCGCGCAGGCCGGTCGCGACGAGCAGCATCACGACGATGCCGGCGAGGACGACCATGCCCATGGCGTCCGGCCAGGACATCTTGGGCGCGAGCTGGAGCGCGACGACCGTGTTGACGCCGAGGCCGGCGGCGAGGGCGATCGGGACGTTGCCGATGACGCCCATCAGGAGGGTCGTGAACGCCGCCGTGAGGACGGTGGCGGTGACGAGCTGGCCGCCGTCGAGCTGGTGCCCGTACATGTCCTTGGCGCTGCCGAGGATGATCGGGTTCAGCACGATGATGTAGGCCATCGCGAAGAAGGTGGCGAAGCCGCCGCGGACCTCGCGGGCGACGGTGGAGCCGCGCTCGGAGATCCGGAAGTAGCGGTCGAGACCGGAGACGGGGGCGCCGGGGGTCTCCGGGGGCGTGGCCTTGGCGGTGGCCGTGGAGCTCATGGGGGTTCCTCTTCGAGGTTCAGAAAGTCCTTTTTTGGCGGTTCATACGAGTGGAACCCGCCAGAGGCAAACCGTTTCAGTATGAACACATGAACGAGCGGGCGTCTATCTCCGCGCGTAGACACGAAAACGGGCGCCCTAAACTGAGCCCATGGCGAAGTGGACACCGAAGCACGAGGCACCCGAGCCCCTCGAAGGGCCCGTCGTCGCCACCATCACCGGCGGAACGATCCTCTGGTTCGTCCTCTTCGTCGTCCAGGTCCCCTTCTACGGCTGGTTCGACGACCGGGGCCTCGCCTCGTGGGTGTGGACCTGCCTGGCCGGGGCGGGCCTCGGCCTGATCGGCATCTGGTACGTGCGGAAGCGGGACGCGGCGATCAAGCGGCACGCGGCGGCGGAGGCGGCAGGGCCCCCGGAGGCCCGCCCCGGGGCCTGACGCCGGTTCGCCCCGCTCGGCAGGTGAACGACCGGATCCGGTCGTAACGTCGAAAACATGACTCAGCGGGCGAAGATCGACGCGGACGGCGCCGGGACCGGCGCCGGCACCAGGCCGACGGAAGCGCCCGTCGTGCACCACGCCGCCGGACTCACCTCCGCCGAGGTCGCCGAACGCGTCGCGCGCGGGGAGGTCAACGACGTCCCCCTGCGCGGCTCCCGCTCGACCGCCGACATCGTCCGCGCGAACGTCCTCACCCGCTTCAACGCGATCATCGGCGTGCTGTGGGTGATCATGCTGATCGTCGCGCCGATCCAGGACAGCCTCTTCGGCTTCGTGATCGTCGCCAACACCGGCATCGGCATCGTCCAGGAGCTCCGCGCCAAGAAGACCCTCGACGGGCTCGCGGTCATCGGCGAGGCGAGGCCCACCGTCCGGCGCGACGGCGTCACCGCCGAGATCTCCACCTCCGAGATCGTCCTCGGCGACCTCATCGAACTGGGGCCGGGCGACAAGGTGGTCGTGGACGGCGAGCTGGCGGAGGCGGACAACCTCGAAATCGACGAGTCGCTGCTGACGGGCGAGGCCGACCCGGTGGTGAAGGGCCCCGGCGACCGGATGATGTCCGGCTCGTTCGTGGTCGCCGGTGGCGGCGCCTTCACCGCCACCAGGGTCGGCCGCGAGGCGTACGCCGCCCAGCTCGCCGAGGAGGCGTCCCGCTTCACCCTCGTCCACTCGGAGCTGCGCACGGGCATCTCCACGATCCTCAAGTACGTGACGTGGATGATGGTCCCGACCGCGATCGGGCTCGTCATCAGCCAGCTCGTCGTCAAGGACAACGCCTTCAAGCAGGCGGTCGCCCGCACGGTCGGCGGCATCGTCCCGATGATCCCGGAGGGCCTCGTCCTCCTCACCTCGGTCGCCTTCGCCGTCGGGGTGGTCCGCCTCGGCCGCAGACAGTGCCTCGTCCAGGAACTGCCCGCCATCGAGGGCCTCGCCCGGGTCGACGTCGTCTGCCTGGACAAGACGGGCACGCTCACCGAGGGCGGCATGGACGTGACGGAGCTGCGCCCCCTCAACGGCAGCGACGAGGGACACGTACGGAAGGTGCTGGGCGCCCTCGGCGCGTCCGACCCGCGCCCGAACGCCTCCCTCCGGGCCGTCATCGACGCCTACCCGGACGCCGTGGAGTGGCGCTGCACGGAGAGCCTGCCGTTCTCCTCGGCCCGCAAGTACAGCGGCGCGTCGTTCAGCGAGGGGGGCGGCCGGGACTCGACCTGGCTCCTGGGCGCCCCGGACGTCCTGCTGCCCCCGGACGACCCCGTCCTCCCCGAGGTCGACCACCTCGACGAACAGGGCCTGCGGGTCCTCCTCCTCGCCCGTACGCCCCACGGGCTCGACTCCCCCGAGCTCACCTCCGACGCCCGCCCCGCCGCCCTCGTCGTCCTGGAACAGCGGCTGCGGCCCGACGCCGCCGACACCCTCGCCTACTTCGCCGACCAGCGGGTCGCCACCAAGGTGATCTCCGGCGACAACGCGGTCTCCGTGGGCGCGGTGGCCGCGAAGCTCGACATGCCGGGCGCGGAGCACACGGTGGACGCCCGGCGGCTCCCCGCCGAGCGCGAGGACATGGCGAAGGCCCTGGACGAGAACGCGGTCTTCGGCCGGGTCACGCCGCGGCAGAAGCGGGACATGGTGGCGGCGCTCCAGTCCCGCGGGCACACCGTCGCCATGACGGGGGACGGCGTCAACGACGTCCTCGCGCTGAAGGACGCGGACATCGGCGTCTCGATGGGCTCGGGCTCGGAGGCGACGAGGGCGGTGGCCCAGATCGTCCTGCTGAACAACAGCTTCGCGACGCTCCCGTCGGTGGTGGCGGAGGGCCGCCGGGTCATCGGCAACATCACGCGCGTGGCGACCCTCTTCCTGACCAAGACGGTCTACTCGGTCCTCCTGGCGATCCTGGTGGTCTGCTCCCAGGTGGAGTACCCCTTCCTCCCCCGCCACCTGACCCTGCTCTCCACCCTCACGATCGGCGTGCCGGCCTTCTTCCTCGCGCTGGCCCCCAACAAGGAACGCGCGAAGCCGAACTTCGTACGCCGGGTCATGCGGTACGCGGTCCCCGGCGGCGTCATCGCGGCGGCGGCCACCTTCACCACGTACCTCCTGGCCCGCCACCACTACACGGGCACGGACGCCCTGGGCGCCGAGACCAGCGCGGCCACCCTCACGCTCTTCCTGGTCTCCCTGTGGGTCCTCGCGATCATCGCCCGCCCCTACACCTGGTGGCGCCTCGCCCTGGTCGCCGCCATGGGCGCGGCCTTCCTCCTGGTCCTCGCCGTCCCCTGGCTCCAGGACTTCTTCGCCCTGAAACTGGTGGGCGTGACGATGCCGTGGACGGCCGTGGCGATCGCGGCGACGGGCTGCGCCCTGCTGGAACTGGCGTGGCGGTGGGTGGACCGGAGGTTCCCGACGTAGGGCCGCGTCAGCGCACGTCGACGCAGTCCGCGGCCGAGACGGCCGGGGCCGTCGGCGCGGCGCGCCCCCACGGTCCGGGCCGTCGGCGCGGCGCGCCCCCACGGGCCTGGCCCCGCCCGGTCACGGTCCTAGTCGAACCACCTGTCCCGCGCCAGTTCCGTCGTCCTCGACGGGTCCTCCAGGAGGGCCGCCACCTCGAAGCGGCGGGGCCATTGGCCGGCGGCCCAGGCGAGGCCGGCGGCCACGCCTTCCAGGGTGGCGGCGTGGACGACGCCGTCGGGGGTGCGGCGCCAGTCGAGTTCGGTGCCGCCCGCGTGGAGTTCCTCGTGCTCGATGTACGAGGCGGGGGTGGCCGGGCCCAGGAGGGCGTGGACCGAGGGCGGGACCTCGTGCTCCTCGCCGACCGTCGTCACCTCGGCCTCGACGGCCTCGCTCAGACGCCGGACCTGGAAGAGGTCGGCCAGGTCCGCCGCGCGGGACGGGGAGACCGGCAGGAGGGGGAGGCCGCCGGTCAGCGGGAGGAGGTCGGGGGCGTCCGCCACCAGGGCCTCCGACGCGTCGACCACGACCAGGGTGCCGTCCACGACCGCCCGCAGGTCGTCGGGGAGCGTCACCTGCTCGGGGTCCAGGTCCGCCAGCGCCGTGTAGAGGGCGTGCAGCTGGACCGCCGTCACCTCCCGCGACGGGTCCGCCAGACGGGTCAGGAGTTCCGCCGCGCCGCCCGGTTCGTCGAGGAGGGCCGCGACCGAGGTGCGGACGCCCAGGGCGCGGAGGACCTGCTCGTCCTCGAAGCCGGTCGCGTCGGCGGAGTCGTACAGGCCTGCGAGGAGGGGGTCCGAGCCCGCCGCGCGGAGGCCCGCCGGGTGGCGGCCGTCCAGGACCGGGTGGTCGCGCAGCCACCAGGCGGTGTACGAGCGGACGGTCTCGGTCGTGCCGTCCGGGAGGAGGACCCGTACGGGCTGGGTGAGGGCGTCCCGCAGCGGGGGCCGCGCGAGGAGCGCGAGCGCCGCGGGCCAGCAGTCGTCGTCGACCAGGTCCAGGTCCCGCACGGCCACGATCTCCGTCGCCACGGGGGGCACGGGGGTCATCGGGAGGCGGTCCAGGACGTCCTCGCACCAGACGTCGACCGCGTCGAGGAGACCCGCGTCGTCCGGCTCCGGATAGTCGCCCTCGCGCGGCTCGACCTCGTCCGGGTCGAGGACCAGGTCGGTCGCGCGGATCAGGGCGAAGTTCGCGAGCACCCCGCACGCGGCGAGTGGCTGCTCGCCCCAGCGGGCGGCCAGGTCGCCGTCGACGAAGGCGAGTTCGTCCTCGCGCATCACGGCCGCGAAGGGCGAGCCCGGCAGGACGAGCTCGCCCGCCGGGGACAGCTCGCCGTCCTCGTCGGGGAGGGCGAGCGCGCCGAGCCAGGGTTCGTCGCCCGGGTCGAGTTCCGCGTCGCGGACCAGGGCGAGGACGGTGTCCGCCAGCTCCTCCGCGTCCAGGGCGTCCGCGTCCTCGTCCCAGATCTCCCCCGCGTCCAGGGAGGCCGCGACCGCCGCCCGCACCTGCGGGGTCGTCAGGACCGCGCGGGGCGTGGCGGGCAGGGCGCCCAGCTTCTCCAGGAGCGGGTGCGCCGCCTCCGGGTGCGCCACCTTCAGGCCGAGCCGGGTCAGCTCGGCGGGGGTGCGGTCCTGCGGGAGGAGGACCTGGCGGGGGCCGATCGTCGTACGGATCCTGGCCCCCTCGGCGGTCTCCGCCAGCGGCACCGGGAGACCCGTCAGACGGTCCGGGTCGACGCCGGCGAGCGAGTCGTACAGCCGCCACCACCACGTCGGCGCCCTGTCCACCCCCGCCAGGCGGTCGATCGCCTCCGTGAGCGGTACGCGGCCGATGCCGAGGGTGCGGAGCTCGGGGCGGCGCTCCAGGCCGGCCGGGAGGAGCGTCGGGAACACCTCGGCGAGGACCTCGACGGTCTCCGCGCCCGCGCCCTCCACGACCTCCGCCTCGATCGGGCGGAGCGCGGGCAGTTCCTCGGACGGCACGGCGGGCGCCAGGAACGCCACCCTCGGCAGCCGGTCCAGGATCGCCTCGCGCAGCGCCCCGTCGAGCGGTCCCTTGCCGAGCGGCCCGGGCACGAGGTCGAGGGCCGCGGTCGTCACCGGACTCCAGTCGGAGAGCAGTTCGGCGTACGCGTCGGCCGCGCGCTGCACCAGGAAGTCGGTGAGCGGCCCCGGCGCCGGGTGTCGCCGGGCGGTGTCCAGCGGGAGGGACGCGATGAGGAGGGCCGGGATGCCGAGCGGCTCGTCGGTGGGGGTGGGGGCGTGCACGACCGGGGTCGTACGGGGATAGCGGGGGGCTCCCTCGGCGTCCACCGGTACGGCCCAGGTGACGGACCAGTGCGGGCGCAGGCGCTCCTCGACCGGGCGGTCCTTGAGGAGCTCGGGCTCGATCGGGCCGCCGTGGGTGACGGTCCGCCAGCGGTGCCCGCCGGTCGCGGAGTCGTCGACGCGGACGTAGCCGTCGTCCTCGGAGCGGCGGAGGGTCCGTACCCCTTCGGACGTCTCCACGACGATCTCCGCGAGACCCGGAAGGGTGAGGAGCAGTGCGTCGTCGACGGAGGCGAGGAGGCGCTCGGCCAGGTCCTCGGCGGCGGTGTCGCGCATCGGGAGGACGACGACGGTGTCGTAGCCCTCGGGGGCGGAGCCCTCGGCGGGCAGCGGCAGTCGCAGCAGCGGTACGTGGCCGTCGCGACGGCGCAGTTCGTCGCCGAGGCCCGGGCTGTGGCGGGCGGCATCGGCGGCCAGTTCCCGCGCCTCGACGAGGGACCAGCGGACGCCGCCGTGCCGGCCGAGCACGGCGGGCTCGTCGGTGACGGCGAGGACGGCGGCGAAGCCGACGCCGAAGCGGCCGACGGCGCCGTGGCCCTGCTCGCGCTTCGCCGAGGCGCGGAGGGTGGACAGCGACTCGACGCCGGTGGCGTCCAGCGGGGCGCCGGTGTTCGCCGCGGCGAGGACGGCGGGGCCCTCGTGGTCCGCGGGGTGCAGGGTCAGCCGGAGGCGGCCGGTGACGCCGGCGCGGTGGGCGGCGTCGGCGGCGTTCTGGGCCAGCTCGACGACGAGGCGGTCGCGGTAGCCGCCGAGGGCGAGGTCCTCCTCGGCGTTGGCGTCCTCCCGGAACCGGGCGGGACTGGCGCCCCAGGCGTCGAGCACGCCCCGCCGCAGCCGTGCGGTGCCGAAGGGGTCGGTTCCGTCGGTCGTCGTCCGGACGCTGACGCTCACGTCTGACTCCACTCTGCGGTTCTGCGGGGCGGTCGGTCCCGGACCATTGTCCGGGGCCCGAAGGTACCGCGCGCCGCCCGCGCCGGGTTACGGGCCGCGCTCCCGGTGGCCGGTTCGCGGACCACGCGCCCGCGGGACGGCGCCCCTCGCCAGGGTGGCACCCCCGTCCACCCCGTCGCGGGCTGCGCCCGCCGGGCCCCCGTTGTGTGCCGCACTTCGTGGTGCGGGTCCAGGCGCGGAACGCGGAGGCGCCGCTGAGCGCCGTCCCGTGTGCCCGCCCTCCCCCAAGCTCTCGGCTCTGCTCGAGCAGGGGGGACCCCCTCGCCCCAGCGGGACGATTGCCCACACGGGCGGGGGGCGCGGGCCACACGGCGGGTGGGCGGAGGCGCCGCCCCGCCGGGTGCGGGTCCGTGCGGTGGGGGCCGGTCCAGCGGGCGCGGGCCCCGGGGCGGGAGCCTACGAGTGGCCGAGGTCTTCCGACGCCGCGTCCGGTTCCGTCGTGGAGCCGGAGTCCTTCGCCGGGCGGAGGGGGAACTCGTCCGCGGCCATGGAGTCCAGGACCGGCAGGGCCGGGCGCGGGGGCTTCGGCATGACGGCGGCCTCCGAGTGCCCCCCGCAGCCGTACGCGAGGGACACGACCCGGCCGTCCGCCGGGGAGAACTCGTTCGCGCAGACGCCGAAGGCCTGCTTCAGGGAGCCGGCCAGCGGCACCAGGAACGCGCAGGACTCGCACGAGGCGGGCGCCGCCTGGGCCATCGGCGTCTTCGCGCCGAACGCCTCGTCCCAGCGGTCCGCCGCCACGTGCAGGCCGTAGCGGGAGAGGACCCGCGCCCGCCGCATCCCGAGTTCCTCGGCGACCGCGGCGATCGCCCCGCGCGACGGGGTCCGCGACGTCAGCTCCGCGTCCTCCTCGTCGAGGTGCTCCTCCATCTCCTCCGAGACGGCGGAGTTCGGCGGCGGCGCGTCCTCGCCGGAGTAGCCGGGCTCCAGGCGCAGGTCGTCCTGCTCCGTGGGCAGGAGGTCGCCGGGGCCCATGTCGCCGGGCCGCAGCCGCTCGCTCCACGGCACCCACTCCGGGGCGAGGAGCGCGTCGGCGCCGGGCAGCAGGACGGTTTCGTCGAGCGTGACGTTCTTGGCGCGGGAGGCGCGGGTGACGGTCACCGCCCAGCGCCAGCCCCGGTAACCGGGCTCCTTGGACTCGAAGAAGTGCGTGACGACCCGGTCGCCCTCCGCGACGACCTCGACGTGCGCGCCCACGATCCCTGGCGCGGCCGCCTCCTCGGCGGCCTCCCGCGCGAGGTCTACGGCCTCCGCGCACAGGCGGTCGGGGGTACGCGTGGCTCGCGGGGTACGCGGGGTACCGCTTCGCGTCGTCGCAGCACTCACAGGTCTCGCTTCTCTCCTACGCCGTCACGGGTGCGCCGGCCGAGGGGCGGGAGCGAAGCCACGGGCGGCGGGCGGAGCGGACCAGAGGGCCGCATCGACGTCCGCACCCGACTTGTCTCGCGCGTCTCGGGCACACCTAACGTCATCCATTCTGCGGGATGCCGAAGAGGCGCGCGGCCGAGAGCTTCCGCCGGTGACGCGCTACGCACGCTACCCCGTTCGCGGGCCTCCGCCCACCTGCCCGCTCCAAGTGGCCCGCATCGCGGACGACCCGCCCGCTCCGAACCGCCCGCGGAAACCCGCGTACGGACCGGTTCGAGCCGTGCGCCCCACCGCCCCGTTCCCGATCGCTCGTGGGGGTCTCCGTCGTGCCACGGTTCGCCGGGCGCCCCCGTGGGGCAGTATGACGGGGTGGCAGCCGCACGGTCCCCCGTACGATCGCATGATCCCGCCGGGCCGCTCCGCCGAGCGGGCCGGAAGGTCGGTCGTGCCCTGCACCTGCCGTTCACCGGGACCGCGAAGGGCATCCGGAAGGCCACCCACGCGCACGGCGCGGGCGAGTCGGGGCTCGGAAAGCTGATCGAGCTGCACGCCGTGAACGGCGCCGGCGACGTCATGATCACCGTCGCCCTCGCCTCCACCGTCTTCTTCTCCGTGCCGACCGACGAGGCCCGCGGCCGCGTCGCGCTCTACCTCGCCATCACGATGGCCCCCTTCGCCCTCCTCGCCCCCGTGATCGGTCCCCTCCTGGACCGGATCCCGCACGGGCGGCGCGCGGCGATGGCGGGCGCGATGCTGACCCGCGCGGTCCTCGCGATCATGATGTCGGGGGCCGTGGCGACGGGCGGTCTGGAGCTGTATCCCGCGGCGCTCGGCGTCCTGGTGGCCTCCAAGGCGTACGGGGTGGTCCGCAGCGCCGTCGTGCCCCGGCTCCTGCCACCGGGCTTCTCGCTCGTGAAGGCGAACTCCCGGGTCACGCTCGCCGGGCTGCTCGCCACCGGCATCGCCGCGCCCGTCGGGGCGGGGCTGCAGATGATCGGGTCGGGCTGGCCGCTGTACGGGGCGTGCGCCCTGTTCCTGCTCGGGACGTTCTGGGCGCTGCGGATGCCGCACAAGGTGGACTCCGCGAAGGGCGAGCGGCGGGCGCACCTGCTGACCCACGGCGAGAAGAAGCCGAGCCTGCGGACGGTGGGCCCGTCGGTGCTGCACGGCCTGGCGGCGAACGCGTCGCAGCGCATGCTGTCCGGTTTCCTGATCTTCTTCCTGGCGTTCCTGCTGCGCGAGCACCCGCTGTCGGGGCAGAGCGCCGCCGTCTCCCTCGGGATCGTGGGCGTGGCGGCGGGCACGGGGAACGCCTGCGGCACGGCCGTCGGCTCGCTGCTGCGGGACCGGGGTCACGGGCCCGAGGTGATCATCGCCACGATGATCAGCGTGGTGTTCGGCACGGCGGTCTGCACGGCGGTCTTCTTCGGCGGCCTGATGGTCGCCGTCCTCGGCGCGGTCGCGGGGCTCACCCAGGCCCTGTCGAAGCTGTCGCTGGACGCGCTGATCCAGCGGGACGTGCCGGAGCTGGTGCGGACCTCGGCGTTCGCCCGCTCCGAGACGGCCCTGCAGATGGCGTGGGTGGTGGGCGGCGGGATCGGCATCGCCCTGCCCCTGAACGGCACCCTCGGCATGTCCGTCGCCGCCGGGATCCTGGGCCTGGGCGCGGTCCTCTCCGTCCGCGGCCTCCTCTCGGCCACCCGCCGCAGCCGCCCGGGCCCCAAGGGCGAGGGCCGCCCCCGGGCGAAAGTGTCCTAGGACACGCCGTACGATCCCCGTGACGCCCCGTACGAGACCCGCAGGACCACCCCGTACGAGACCCGCGGGAAGCCCCGGGGCGCCCCGTACGAGGCCCCGGGACACCCCGTACGAAGCGGTACGCCCGGGCGGCACGCCGTACCCCCGCGTGGCGCGGGCGCGGCGGCCCGATAGCCTTCGGCTCATGACCGTTGCGTTCTTCTCCGGCTCGCGCCGCCGGGCCGCCGTCGCCCTCGGGGCCGTCTCCGCCGGGCTCCTCGTACTCTCCGCCTGCGACAAGCCGACTCCGCTCGCGACCCTGACGGTCGGGACCGAATCGGTGAACACCGAGGCCGCCTGCTACAACGACGGCGACGCCATCAAGGAGTCGCAGATCCAGCAGTGCCTCAACAAGAAGGCCGAGAAGACCATCACGGTCTCCACGGACGACAAGATCCGCTTCGGCGTGGACCCGGAGATCGCGGAGAACGGCTGGACGATCTTCCTCGGCGGCCAGCAGGCCGAGCCCGAGCCGTACAAGAAGACGTACCGGACCATCCCGGCCAGCGCCTTCTTCTCCAGCCAGACCGGCGAGGCCACCGACAAGACCCAGGTGACCATCGTTGAGAACACCGGCAAGAAGCTGACCGGCGTCTGGCACTTCCAGCTGAAGAAGGACTCCTGATCCGCCGGTGGTCCACCGGATCCTGATCGTGACGGCCGTGGCGGCGGAGGCGGACTCCGTCACCGCCGGCCTCGCCCCCGGCGGCTCCGGGCCCGTCCCGCTGCCGGGGGGCTTCACCCTGCGCCGCCACGACCACATCGACGTCCTCGTCGGCGGGGTCGGCCCCGCGGCCGTCGCCGCCGCGACGGGGACGGCCCTCGCCCGCGAGGCCCTGGCCGGGGGCGGCTACGACCTCGTCGTCTCCGCCGGGATCGCCGGCGGGTTCCGGCCCGCGGCGCCGGTCGGTTCCGTCGTCGTGTCCTCGGCGATCGTCGCCGCCGACCTCGGGGCCGAGACCCCGGACGGGTACCTCGCCGTCGAGGAGCTCGGCTTCGGCCGCTCCGTCCACCCCGTGCCCGGGAAGCTGACCGGGCGGATCTCCGCCGCCCTGGACGCCGGGGGCCCGCCGCACGCCCTCGCGCCCGTCCTCACCGTCTCCACCGTCACCGGCACCGCCCGTCGCGCCGCCGAGCTCGCGGAGCGCCACCCGACGGCCGCCGCCGAGGCGATGGAGGGCTTCGGCGTCGCCGAGGCCGCCGCCGCGTACGGCGTGCCGGTCGTCGAGATCCGGGCCGTGTCGAACGCCGTCGGTCCGCGCGACCGCGCCGCCTGGCGCATCGGCGAGGCCCTGGCCGCCCTCGGGAACACCTTCGAGCTGCTCAGCAGAACCGTCTTCACGAAGTCGTGGGAGCCGTCGTGACCAAGCTGAAGATCGCCTATTCGCCCTGCCCGAACGACACCTTCGTCTTCGACGCCTGGGCGCACGGCCGGGTCCCGGGCGCGCCCCGGCTCGACGTGACGTTCGCGGACATCGACGTCACCAACGGCTGGGCGGAGGGCGGCACCGACACGCACGACGTCCTGAAGGTGTCGTACGCCGTGCTGCCGTGGATCCTCGACGAGTACGCCCTGCTGCCCTGCGGCGGCGCCCTGGGCCGCGGCTGCGGCCCGCTGGTGCTGACCCGGGACGCCGCGACGGGCGCCGACCTGGCCGGGAGGACCGTCGCGGTGCCGAGCGAGCGCTCCACCGCGTACCTGCTGTTCCGGCTGTGGGCGGCCGAGACCGTGCCCGGCGGCGTCGGCGAGGTCGTCGTGATGCCGTTCCACGAGATCATGCCCGCCGTACGGGACGGGAAGGTCGACGCGGGGCTCGTCATCCACGAGGCCCGCTTCACGTACCGGGACTACGGACTGCACTGCCTCGCCGACATGGGCGAGCACTGGGAGTCCACGACCGGCCTTCCGATCCCGCTGGGCGCCATCGTCGCCCGCCGTTCGCTGGGGGCCGAGACCCTCGAACTGCTCGCCGAGTCCGCCCGCGCTTCGGTGCGGATGGCCTGGGACGATCCCGCCGCCTCCCGGCCGTACGTCCTGGAGCACGCCCAGGAGATGGACCCGAAGGTGGCCGACCAGCACATCGGCCTCTACGTCAACGAGTTCACGGCCGACCTCGGCGAGCACGGCTACGCGGCGGTCCGCGGGCTGCTCACGCGCGCCGCGGCCGAGGGACTGGTACCGCCCCTCGGCCCGGACGCACTCGCGTTCCCCTGAGGGGCGGCTACACGTCCAGCTGGTCGGCGACCGCGCGCAGCAGGCCGGCGATCTTCTTGCCCGCCGCCTTCTCCGGGTAGCGGCCGCGCTCCAGCATCGGCGTGATGTTCTCCAGGAGCGTCGTCAGGTCCTGGACGATGGACGCCAGTTCGTCGGGCTTGCGGCGCTGTGCCGCGGCGACGGACGGGGTCGGGTCGAGGATCGTGACGGACAGCGCCTGGTCGCCGCGCTGACCGGCGACGACCCCGAACTCCACTCGCTGTCCCGGCTTCAGGGCGTCGACTCCGGACGGGAGCACCGACGAGTGCACGAAGACGTCGCCGCCGTCGTCGCGGGAGAGGAAGCCGAAGCCCTTCTCGCTGTTGAACCATTTGACCTTGCCGGTAGGCACGTCTGTCCTCGTCCTCGTCCTCGTCGATGGGGATGGCAAACGGCGGGTCGTCGGCCGACCCGCCGGCACCAGGCTAATGGTCAGGAGGCCGGTGACAAGACGTCGCCGACGTGTTCCTCCGGCCTGGGAACTACCCTGGCCGAATGCGTAGTGAAACCCCCGCCGTGCCGGTGGACGACAGTGCCCCGGGTGACGGACTGGTCAAGGCCGGCGTGATCCTGTTCGCGGTCGGCGCGGTCGCGACGCTGGTCACCGTGGCGCCGCTGTTCCTCGGGACGGACCCGTTCCCCACCGTCGCGTACCTCGTGTCGATGCTGATGGGAGTCGGATTCCTCGTCGCCGCCGCCGGGCTCCTGCGGTCGGTCGCGGCCCAGCGGCGGCAGGCCCGGCGGGTTTCGGCCGCCGCTGCCGCCCCCGCTCAGCCGCGGTAGCCCTCCCACCAGGGGCGGAAGTCCGTCAGGTCCGGCAGGACGACGTCCGCGCCGGCCGCGGCCAGCTCCTCGGCGGGGCAGGGACCGGTCGCGACGGCCACCGCGTACGCGCCCGCGGCGGCGGCGCCCCGGACGTCGCCCACGTGGTCGCCGACGTACACCCCGGCGCCGTGCGCGCGCAGGGCCTCCGCCTTGCCCTCGGCCCACAGGCCGCCGGCGACCGCGTCGGGCTCGATGCCGAGGTGGGCGAGGTGCAGCTCGGCGTGCGGGCCGTTCTTCGCGGTGACGACGATCGTGCGGCCGCCCGCCTCGCGCACGGCCTCGATCGCGTCCCGGGCGCCCGGCATCGGGACCGTGGGCCCGATCGCGTACGCGGGGTAGAGCGCCCGGTAGCGGGCGGTCATCTCCGTGACGTGCTCCGCCGGGAACCAGTGCGCCATCTCCTGCTCCAGCGGCGGCCCGAGGCGGCTCACGACGAGGTCGGCGTCGATCGGGACGCCCGTCTCGACGGAGAAGGCGACGAAGGCCGCCCTGATGCCCGGGCGGGTGTCGAGCAGGGTCAGGTCGAGGTCGAAGCCGACGGTGAGGGGGTTCACGGGCGGGAGCGGCGCGGGCGGCGTGGTCGTCATGGAGCCATTGTCAGGGGACCCGGGGCCCAGGTGTTCGAATGGGCGCCGCTTAAGCTGAGGCGAGCCTAACCAAACCTGCACTCCCCCGATGGGTCCCGATGCCAGCCGCTTTCCGTACCAGACGGGTCCTCGCGACCTCGGCGGCTCTCGTCGCCCTGCTCCTCGCCGTCCTCCTCAGCCTCGCCGTCGGCGCCCGCCCCGTGGCGCCCGCCACCGTCCTCGACGCCCTGCTGCACGGCGCCACGGGCGACGACGCCGAGGTCGTCCGGCAGCTCCGCGTCCCCCGCACCCTCATCGGGCTGATGGTCGGCGCCGCCCTCGCGCTCGCCGGCACCGCCCTCCAGGGCATCACCCGCAACCCGATCGCCGACCCCGGCATCCTCGGCATCAGCCAGGGCTCCTCGGTCGCGGTCGTCCTCGCCATCGCCTTCCTCGGCGTGCACGAGCTGGGCGGATACGTGTGGTTCGCCTTCGCCGGCGCCGCCCTCGCCTCGGTCGCCGTCCACGCGATCGCCTCCGGCGGGCGCGGCGGGGCCACGCCCGTGAAGCTGGCGCTCGGCGGGGCCGCGATCAACGCGCTGCTGCTCTCCGTCACCACCGGCGTCCTCACGACCAGGGCCTCCGCCCTCGACGAGTTCCGGTTCTGGCAGATCGGCTCCCTCGACGGGCGCGACGCCGAGATCGTCGGCCGGATCTGGCCCTTCCTGCTGCTCGGCGCGGTCCTCGTCGTCTCCGTGGCGCGCGGGCTCGACGCCCTCGCGCTCGGCGAGGACGTCGCCCAGGGGCTGGGGCAGCGCGTCGCGACCGTACGGATCGTGGCCGGGCTCGGCGCGACCGTCCTCACCGGCGCGGCCGTCGCCGCCGCCGGCCCCGTCGCCTTCGTCGGCCTCGCCGTCCCCCACATCGCCCGTGCGATCGTCGGCTCCGACCACCGCTGGGTGCTGCCGATGGCCGCGCTCGTCGGCCCGGTGATGCTGCTCTCCGCCGACGTCGCCGGACGGATCGTCTTCCCGCCCGGCGAGGTCCCCGCCGGCGTGATGACGGCCCTGATCGGCGTGCCGTTCCTGGTGACGCTCGTCCGACGGAAGGCGGTGGCGGCGTGAGCGCGACCCTCCAGGGCCCGCCCGCGAAGGGCGCGGCCCCCGCCGGAGTGCGGCCCGCCGGGTACGGGCTCGTCCGTGCCGGGCGGGCGTCCTTCCTCGTCCACCGTCGCTCCGCCCTCGTCGCCACGGGCCTCCTGGTCCTCCTGGCCGCCGCCTGCGTCGCGTACCTCTGCGTCGGCGAGCGGTCCGTCCCGCCCGGCGAGGTCGTACGGATCCTCCTGGGCCGGCCGTCGCCGTCGGCGTTCGTCGTCGAGGAGCTGCGCGCGCCCCGGCTCGTCGTCGCCCTCGCCGTCGGCGCCGCCTTCGGCATCGCGGGCGGCCTCATCCAGACCGTCGCCCGCAACCCGCTCGCCAGCCCCGACGTCATCGGCATCAGCCAGGGCGCCGGGGCCGTCACCGTCGCCGCGATGACCTTCGGCCTCACCTCGTACGCCGTCCTGCCGTACGTCTCCCTCGCGGGCGGCGTCCTCGCCGCCGCCCTCGTGTACGCCTTCGCCTGGCGCGGCGGACTGCACGCGACCCGCTTCGTGCTCATCGGCATCGGCATCGCGATCGCGCTGCGCTCCCTCATCACGCTCTTCATGACGAAGGGCGACTACCTCGTCGCCCAGCAGGCCCAGATCTGGATGACCGGCTCCCTCAACGGGCGCGGCTGGGACGAGTCCGCCCCGATCCGCTGGACGCTGCTCCTCCTGCTGCCCGCCGTGCTGTGGGCGGCCCGCGCCCAGCGGACCGTCTCCCTCGACGACGACACGGCGACCGCGCTCGGCGCACGGCTCGGCGGGGTCCGGCTCGGGCTCGTCGCCGTCGGCGTCGTGCTCGCGTCGGTCGCGACGGGCGTCGCCGGACCGGTCGACTTCGTGGCCCTGCTCGCCCCGCAGATCGCCCGCCGCACCACCCGGACGGCGCAGATCCCGCTGCTCTGCTCCGCGCTCACCGGCGCGGTGATCGTGGTCGTCGCCGACCTGCTCGGCCGACGGCTGTTCTCCCCCGTCGAGCTGCCGGTGGGTGTCCTCACGGCGGCGGTCGGCGCCCCGTATCTGATCTGGCTCGTCGTCCGGAGCCGAACTGCTGGAGGCAAGGCGTGAGCAGGCTGACCACGCGCGGGCTGACGCTCGCCTACGAGGACCGGACCGTCGTCGAGGAGCTCGACCTCGCGGTCCCCGACGGCAGGGTGACCGTGATCGTCGGCCCCAACGCCTGCGGCAAGTCCACCACCCTCCGGGCGCTCGGCCGGCTCCTCAAGCCGGCGGGCGGCGCCGTCCTGCTCGACGGGGAGTCCCTGGCGAAGCTGCCGACCAAGCGGATCGCCCGCTCGATCGGCCTGCTGCCGCAGACGCCGGTCGCGCCCGAGGCCATCACCGTCGCCGACCTGGTCTCCCGGGGCCGCCAGCCGCACCAGGCCTGGTGGAAGCAGTGGTCGGAGGAGGACGAGCGGGCCGTCGCCGACGCCATGTCCCGCACGGACGTGACCGCCCTCGCCGACCGGCCCGTCGACGCGCTGTCGGGCGGGCAGCGGCAGCGGGTGTGGATCGCGATGGCCCTCGCCCAGGAGACCGACCTGCTCCTCCTCGACGAGCCCACCACCTATCTGGACATCTCCCACCAGGTGGAGGTCCTCGACCTGGTCCGCCGGCTCAACCGGCTGCGCGGCCGGACCGTCGTCCTCGTCCTCCACGACCTGAACCAGGCCGCCCGGTACGCCGACCACCTCGTCGCCATGAAGGCGGGCCGGGTGGTCGCGGAGGGCCCGCCGTCGGAGATCGTCACGGCGGAGCTCGTACGGGACGTCTTCGGGCTCTCGTCGGTCGTGGTCCCGGACCCGGTGACGGGGTCGCCGCTGGTGGTGCCGGGGGCGCCGTGGCACGCGGAGACCCAGACCCCCACGTGACCGGCACCCCACCGGACCTCGGCCCCCGCGCCGGGCGGGGCGGTGCGCTCCCGCCACCTCCGTATGGGCCCGCGCCCGGCTGGACGGCGCCCCTCTCGCCGCCCGCCGTGTGGGCCCGCGCCCGGCTGGGCGGTGCCCCCGCCCCCTGCCCGTGTGGGCAATCGTCCCGCAGGGGCGAAGGGGGTCCCCCCTGCTCGAGCGAAGCCGAGAGCTTGGGGGAGGGTGGGCACACGGGACGGCGCCCCTAGCGGCGCCTCCGCGTTCCGCGCCCGGACCCGCACCACGTGTGCGCCGTACCTGCTGGTGCGGGTCAGGGCGCGGAAGCCTCGGGCGCCGGCAGGGGCGCCGTTCCGTTGTGCCCACCCGTTCCGCCCCAGCGGAACAACTGCCCACAACGGGTGGGCGCAGCCCCGGCGGAACGGCGGCCCCCGGCGCGGGGCTCAGTGCCTGCGGGATCGCCAGATGAGGAACAGGGACGAGGCGATCGCCGCGCCGCGGAGGATCCAGGGCCAGGTCTCCGAGACCGCCGTGCCCATCGCCTCCCCGCCCGGCGCCACCGCCTCTCCCCAGCGGCCCTCGACGCGGCCCCAGAGCCAGACGGCCCCGCTCGCGGCGGCGAGGCCGGGGATCACCAGGACGGCGCCCTTGACCTCGCCCGGGGTCAGCCGGCGGGAGGCGTACGCGAGGAGCCAGCCCGCCGCGAGGGCGATCAGCGAACCGAAGACCGCGCCGCCGAGCAGGAGCAGCGCGGCGAGCAGGACGAAGGGGCTCGCGAGACGGACGCGGGGCGCCGCCGGTTCCGGCCCCGGCACCTCGGGGGCCGGGGCCGGAACCGGGGCCTTGCGGAGCCGGAGGATCCGCGCCAGGCGGCGGGCCTTCCCCGGTGCGGGCTCCTCCGCCCCCTCGTCCTCGTCCTCCGCCGGAGCGGGCGGCGCGAAGAGGTCGGGGCGCTCGATGCCGCCGACGAAGCCGAGGAACCCGCTGTCGGAGGCGTCGGAGGCGTCGGAGGCGTCGGCGTCGCGCCACCAGTCCGCCGCCCCGTCGGGACCGCGGGTGTCCTGCGCGGGGATCGCGGGGCCCGCAGCACCGGGATCCGACGCGCCGGAAGCCCCGCGCGGGTTTTCGGAGGCGCCGGACGCGGCAGGGGCGCCGTCGGCCGTGTCCCCGGCCCCGGCCCCGTCTCCGTTCCCCTCCCCCTTCCCCGCCCGCGGCCCCGGCGCCGGCCGCCCGCGCGAGGACCCCGCCCGGTCCACGACCTCGTCCGGGGTGCCCAGGGCGCCGAGGATGCCCCGTACCGCCGCCGGGCTCTCCTCGCCGTGCGTGGCGCGCCGGCGGTCGATCTCGCCGCGCAGCCCGGACACGAGCTTCATCCGGTCGCTCGCCGGCAGCTGCCGTTGCTGTGCCAGGTCGCCGACCCGGCTCAGATAGTCGTAGACCAACCGGTCGCTCTCGATCCCCACGGCGCCCCTCCACGGCCGGTCCACCCGGTACGGCCCGACGTTAGCGCCTGAACAGCGGCTAACGTGGTCCGGATGGGGATCGGTGAGCTCGACCGGGAGGCGCACGTGCCCGAGGTAACCAGCGTCGGCGCGGCGCCGCGCACGCTCGCGGAGGCGCTCCGCGCGCGGGGCGACGAGGGGCTCGCCGCGCTGCTGCGCGCCCGGCCCGACCTGCTGAGCCCCGTACCGAACGACCTGACGCAGCTGGCGACCCGCGCGGGCACGCGGGGCTCGGTGGTACGGGCCCTGGAGCGGCTCGACCGGTTCGCCCTGCAGACGGCCGAGGCGCTGGCCGTCGCCCCGGACCCCGCCCCGTACCCCGTACTGCTCGCGCTGCTCACCGGCGACGAGGGCGATCCGGCGATCGAGGCGGCGTTGCCTGGCGCGGTGGCGCTGCTGCGCGAACAGGCCCTGGTGTGGGGCGAGGACGACCGGCTGCGGCTGGTGCGGACCGCGCGGGAACTGCTCGCGCCCTCGGCGCAGCATCCGTCGCCGACGGGGCTCGGGCCGACGGTCGCGGAGGCGACGGCGGGGATGTCGCCGGGCCGGGTGCAGGAGATCATCACGACGGCCGGGCTGGCCGCGACGCACGATCCGGTGTCGGCGGTGGCGGCGCTCACGGAGCTGTTCACCGACCGGGCGCGGATGGGCGCGCTGCTCGACGAGGCGTCCCCGGAGGCCCTCTCCGTCCTGGACCGGCTGGTGTGGGGTCCGCCGTACGGCGAGGTGACGGCGAACCCGGCGCCCCCGGTGCGCTGGCTGCGCGACCGGGGCCTGCTGCTGCCGGTGTCGGCGCGGACGATGGTGCTGCCGCGCGAGGTGGCGCTGCACCTGCGGGGCGGACGGGCGCACCGGGCGCCGGAGCCGGTGGCGCCGGTGGTGGGGACGGTGCGCGACTACCGTCCCCAGGTGGTGGACAGCGCCGCCGCCGGCCAGGCGTACGCGGCGCTCGCGACCGTCGAGGAGCTGCTGAAGTCCTGGGACCAGGGCGGCCCCCAGGTGCTGCGGGCGGGCGGGATGTCCGTACGGGACCTCAAGCGGACGGCGGCGGCCCTGGACGTGACGGAGCAGGTCGCCGCGTTCTGGCTGGAACTGTGCTTCGGGGCGGGGCTGCTCGCCTCGGACGGGGAGGCGGACGAGCGGTACGCGCCGACGCCCGCGTACGACGACTGGCTCGACCTGCCGCCCGCCGAGCGCTGGGCGCGGCTGGTCGCGCCCTGGCTCACGGCGACCCGCACCCCGGGCCTGGTGGGCGGCCAGGACGCGAAGGGCCGCACGCTCGCCGTCCTCGGCCCGGACCTGGACCGCGCGCCCGCGCCGGAGGTCCGCCACCGGGTCCTGGAGCTCCTCGCGACCCTGCCGCCGGGCGCCGCCGCGGACCCCGGGACGGTCTTCGCCCGGCTGCGCTGGGAGCGGCCGCCGCGGAGCGCCGCGCAGCCGGTCCCGCCGCGCGCGCCGCAGGCCGTGACCGCGGCCGGGGCGCACGAGACCACCGGCCCCGCCCCCGAGGTCCACGCCGATCTGCGGTCCCGGCTCGCCCGCTGGACGCTGGCCGAGGCCGAGCTGCTCGGGATCACGGGGCGGGGCGCGCTCGCCGGCCCCGCCCGGGCGCTGCTCAACCTTCCCCTCGCGGAGGCCGCGCCCCCTTCCGACCACGGGGGCCGGGTCGAGCTGTCGGTGGCCGCCGGGCGGGCGGCGACCCTGCTCGCGCCGCTGCTTCCGGAGGCCGTCGACCACGTGCTGCTCCAGGCCGACCTGACGGCCGTCGCGCCCGGGCCGCTGCGGCGGCCGCTGGCCGACGTGCTCGCGGTCCTGGCGGACGTGGAATCGAAGGGTGGCGCGACGGTGTACCGGTTCACGCCCGGTTCCGTGCGGCGCGCCCTCGACTCCGGGCGGTCGGCCTCCGACCTGCACGACTTCCTGGCCGCGCACTCCCGGACGCCGGTGCCGCAGCCGCTCGCGTACCTGATCGACGACGTGGCCAGGAGACACGGTCACCTGCGGATCGGGGCGGCCTCCGCGTACGTGCGCTGCGACGACGACACCGTCCTCGGCGAGATCCTGGCCGACCGGCGTTCCGCCGCCCTGGGTCTGCGGCGTCTCGCGCCGACGGTGCTGGCCGCGCAGGCGGACCCGGCGTCGCTGCTCGACGGGCTGCGGTCGATGGGGTACGCCCCGGCCGCCGAGTCCGCCGAGGGCGACGTCCTGGTCACCCGTGCCGACGCGTACCGCACGCCCGCCCGGACGGCCCCGGTGCCCGTCCCGGACGGCCCGCCGGTCCCCGACACGACCCTCCTCGGCGCGGCGGTGAAGGCGATCCGGGCGGGCGACCGGGCGGCGACGGCGGTGCGGAAGGAGCCCGCGGCACCCGTGGCGACGGCGGGCGGCCTCCCCCGCACCTCGGCGGCCGAGACCCTGGCGACGGTCCAGGCGGCGGTGATGACGGGGTCGGCGGTCTGGATCGGCTACGTGAACGCGGAGGGCACGGCGAGCCAGCGCGTCCTCGCCCCGGTCCGCGTCGAGGGCGGCTTCGTGACGGGCTACGACCACACGGCCGACGAGGTCCGCACGTACCCCCTGCACCGGATCACGGGCGTGGCGGAACTGGCGGACGACCAGGTGTGACGAGCCCTCCCGTACGGGAGCGGGGCGCGCGGCGCCCCCGTGGGCGGGGGCCGTCGCCGGAGCCGGGGCGGGCCCCGCACCCGGGCGGGGGCCGTCGGCCGCGGCCATGCGGCACACTGGAGGATTGGCCGTTACGGGAACGGCCGGGTGCCGGAAGGACCTGATCGCACGTGAATGGGCCACTCATCGTCCAGAGCGACAAGACGCTGCTCCTGGAGGTCGACCACGAGCTCGCCGAGGCCTGTCGGCGGGCCATCGCGCCGTTCGCGGAGCTGGAGCGGGCGCCGGAGCACATCCACACCTACCGGGTGACGCCGCTGGGGCTGTGGAACGCGCGGGCCGCCGGGCACGACGCCGAGCAGGTCGTCGACGCGCTCGTCGAGTACTCGCGGTATCCCGTGCCGCACGCGCTGCTCGTCGACATCGCCGAGACCATGGCCCGGTACGGGAGGCTCACGCTCTCCAAGCACCCCACGCACGGGCTCGTGCTGACCTCGACCGACCGGCCCGTCCTGGAGGAGATCCTCCGGTCGAAGAAGGTGCAGCCGCTGGTCGGGGAGCGGATCGACGCGGACACCGTGGCCGTGCACCCCTCCGAGCGCGGGCAGATCAAGCAGACGCTGCTGAAGCTGGGCTGGCCGGCCGAGGACCTCGCCGGGTACGTGGACGGGGAGGCGCACCGGATCGACCTCGCCGAGGACGGCTGGGCGCTGCGCCCGTACCAGAAGCAGGCCGTCGACGGCTTCTGGCACGGCGGCTCCGGGGTCGTCGTGCTGCCCTGCGGTGCGGGCAAGACGCTGGTCGGGGCGGGTGCCATGGCCCAGGCCAAGGCGACCACGCTCATTCTCGTGACGAACACGGTCTCCGCGCGGCAGTGGAAGCACGAGCTGGTGAAGCGGACCTCGCTGACCGAGGACGAGATCGGCGAGTACAGCGGCACGCGCAAGGAGATCCGGCCGGTCACCATCGCCACGTACCAGGTGCTGACGACCAGGCGGAAGGGGATCTATCCCCACCTGGAGCTCTTCGACTCCCGCGACTGGGGGCTGATCGTCTACGACGAGGTGCACCTGCTGCCCGCGCCGGTCTTCAAGTTCACCGCCGATCTCCAGGCCCGTCGGCGGCTGGGGCTGACCGCGACCCTGGTGCGGGAGGACGGGCGGGAGTCCGACGTGTTCTCGCTGATCGGGCCGAAGCGGTTCGACGCGCCGTGGAAGGAGATCGAGGCGCAGGGGTACATCGCGCCCGCCGACTGCGTCGAGGTGCGGGTGAACCTGACCGATGCGGAGCGGCTCGCGTACGCGACGGCCGAGGCGGAGGAGAAGTACCGCTTCTGTGCGACGACGGCGACGAAGCGGAAGGTGACGGAGGCCCTGGTGAGGAGGTTCGCCGGGCAGCAGATCCTCGTCATCGGGCAGTACATCGACCAGCTGGACGAGCTCGGCGAGCACCTGGACGCGCCGGTGATCAAGGGCGAGACGTCGAACGCGCAGCGGGAGAAGCTCTTCGACGCGTTCCGCAACGGCGAGATCAACGTGCTCGTGGTGTCGAAGGTGGCGAACTTCTCGATCGACCTGCCGGAGGCGACGGTCGCGATCCAGGTGTCGGGCACCTTCGGGTCCCGCCAGGAGGAGGCGCAGCGCCTGGGCCGGGTGCTGCGGCCGAAGGCGGACGGTCACCAGGCGCACTTCTACTCGGTGGTCGCGCGGGACACGATCGACCAGGACTTCGCGGCGCACCGCCAGCGCTTCCTGGCGGAGCAGGGCTACGCGTACCGGATCGTGGACGCGGACGAGCTGCTCGGTTCCTAGTCCGGCCCTAGTCCGTCCGGCCCGTGCGGTCCGTCCGGTCCGTGCGGTCCGTGCAGTCCGTGCGCAGGAGGCGGGGGCGGGGGTCCTTGACCCCCGCCCCGGGCGGGCCGTAGTCGCCGAGGAGGACGACTCCGGCCGCCGCGCCGCCGAAGGCGCGTATCGCGCGGAGGGCGGTGGCGAGGCGGTGGGGGCGGGGGACGGTGGTCACGAGGGGGAAGGTCGTCGCTGTCATGCCTCCATGATGGAATCCGGACATTGCGGATACATCGGTCTGGGGAGGGAATCCGGGTCCCCCTCACGTCGGACCCCTCCCCCTAGGGGCCGTCGGCGGTCCTCCTCCAGGGGAAAGGGATTCGCTCCGGCCGATCGCCGGAGTTACACTCGTCGGCTTCCCCGCCTCCCGTCCCGTGGAGCGCCGCCGCCCGGTCGGAAACCGGCGGCCACCTCGTCGTGTCCGCGTATCCACCTGCCCGGAGGCTTCACCGTGTCCGCATCCGACCCGCTCGCGCGCGAGCGCGCCCATCTGACGTCGTCCCGCGCCGCGCTGCGCGCGATGCGCGAGGACGTCGAGGCGCTCGACATCAAGGACGTCACCGCGAACTGGGTCAACTCCCTGGTGCTCGGGCGGCAGATCGAGGACCGGATCAAGGCGCTCGCGGACCTCGCCGACACCCCGCTCTTCTTCGGGCGGCTCGACTACCTGCACACCACGCAGGAGGGGCAGCGCTTCTACATCGGGCGGCGGCACGTCCACGACGCCGACGGCGACCCGATGGTGATCGACTGGCGTGCGCCGGTCTCGCAGCCGTACTACCAGGCGTCGCGGAAGGACCCGCAGGACGTGGGCCTCCGGCGCCGGTTCGGCTACACGGGCGGCGAGCTCACCGCGTACGAGGACGAGCACCTCTCCGACCCCCGGGAGCTCGAACGCACCAGCCGGCTGCTCCAGGCCGAGATCGAGCGGCCCCGCGTCGGCCCCATGCGGGACATCGTCGCCACGATCCAGCCGGAGCAGGACGGGATCGTCCGCTCCGACCTGTCGGGGACGGTGTGCGTGCAGGGAGGACCGGGGACGGGAAAGACGGCCGTCGGCCTGCACCGTGTCGCGTATCTGCTGTACGCGCACCGGGAGCGGCTCGCCCGCACCGGCACCCTGGTCATCGGGCCGAACCGTTCCTTCCTCCACTACATCGAGCAGGTCCTGCCCGCGCTCGGCGAGCTGGAGGTCCAGCAGGCGACGGTCGCCGACCTCGTGGCGCACGTCGAGGTGCGGGGCGCGGACGAGGCGGCGACGGCGGTCGTGAAGGGCGACGCCCGGATGGCGGAGGTGCTGCGGCGGGCGGTCCGCTCGCACGTGTCGCTGCCGAAGGAGCCCCTGATGGTGGTGCGCGGTTCGCGGCGCTGGCGGGTCCCCGCCTATGAACTGGAGGAGATGGTAAGGGAGTTGCTGGACCGCGACATCCGGTACGGCGCCGCCCGCGAGGCCCTGCCGCAGCGCATCGCGCACGCCGTCCTGGTCCG
Source organism: Streptomyces sp. NPDC107498 (assembly GCF_055582805.1). Classification (NCBI taxonomy): domain Bacteria; kingdom Bacillati; phylum Actinomycetota; class Actinomycetes; order Kitasatosporales; family Streptomycetaceae; genus Streptomyces; species Streptomyces sp. NPDC107498. The sequence goes on from NZ_JBVJPE010000005.1 coordinate 403,425, forward strand.
GATGGAGGAGGCCGGCGAGGCGCCCGACGACCGGGTGCAGAACGCGGTCGCGCGGAACGCGGCGGTGAAGGCCGTCGTGAAGGAGTGCTGGCCGCTCGTCGAGCCCGCGAAGCTGGTCCTGCGGCTGCTGGGCGACGCCGAGTTCCTCGCCGAGCACGCCGAGGGGCTGCTCACCGAGGACGAGCAGAAGCTGCTGCTGTGGGCGAAGCCGGCGCGGAGCGTGAGGTCGGCGAAGTGGTCGGCGGCGGACGCCGTCCTCATCGACGAGGTGAAGGACCTGGTGGAGCGGACGCACTCGCTCGGCCACGTGGTCGTCGACGAGGCGCAGGACCTGTCCCCCATGCAGTACCGGGCGGTGGGCCGCCGCTGCACGACCGGTTCGGCGACGGTCCTGGGCGACCTGGCGCAGGGCACGACGCCGTGGGCGACGGAGAGCTGGGCGCAGGCGCTCGGGCACCTGGGGAAACCGGAGGCGGTGGTGGAGGAGCTGACGGCCGGTTTCCGCGTGCCGCGCGAGGTGATCGCGTACGCCTCGCGGCTCCTTCCGCACATGTCGCCGGGGCTCGCGGCGGTGGAGTCGGTCCGGGAGAACCCGGGCTCCCTGGAGGTCCGTTCCAGCGACGCGCTCGACGGGGACGTCGTCGCGGCCTGCGTGGAGGCGCTGGCGCACGAGGGCTCGATCGGTCTGATCGCGGCGGACGCGCGGATCGCGCCGCTCGCGGAGGCGCTGGGGGCGGCGGGACTCGTCCCCCTCTCGCCCGGCGAGGAGACGACGGCCGAGTCCCGGCTGACGCTGGTCCCGGCCTCGCTCGCGAAGGGCCTGGAGTACGACTACGTGGTCCTGGACGAGCCGGCGGCGGTCGTCGACGGCGAACCGGACGAACGGACGGGCCTGCGTCGGCTGTACGTGGCGCTGACGCGCGCGGTGTCGGGCCTGACGGTGGTCCACTCGGCGCCGCTTCCGGAGCAGTTGGGGACGCCGTGACGACGGCGCCGGGGCCCTGAGACGGGCGGCGCCCACCCCGCACCTCCGCGCGGTCCCGCACCCGGCTGGGCGGTGCCCCTCTCGCCGCCCGCCGTGTGGGCCCGCGCCCGGCTGGGCGGTGCCCCTCTCGCCGCCCGCCGTGTGGGCAATCGTCCCGCTGGGGCGGGACGGGTGGGCACACGGGACGGCGCCCATAGCGGCGCCTCCGCCTTCCGCGCCCGGACCCGCACCGACAGCGCGGCGCGCAACAGGGTGCGGGTCAGGGCGCGGGAGCCTGGGCCCGGCCAGGGGCGCCGTCCGTTGTGCCCACCCTCCCCCAAGCTCTCGGCTTCGCTCGAGCAGGGGGGGACCCCCTTCGCCCCAGCGGAACGATTGCCCACAACGGGGGACCGACGGGCGCCGCCCGCAGCAGAGCGGGTACCCCGCCCCAGCGGAACAGTTGCCCACAACGGGGGACCGGCGGGGCGCCGCCCCGGTGAGGGCGCCGCCCGCAGCGGGGGGGGGCGGGTCCTAGTCGTCGTGTTCGGGGAGCGCCTGCGTCCAGGTGCGGTGGGCGACGGACGCGAGGACCTGGTTCCTCCCCCGGTAGGCGTGCTCGGTCACGACGCCCCAGCACAGGGCCCAGCCGCGACCGCGGGCCCAGGTGGCGTCGTCGACGGCGGCGGCCTCGCGGAAGAGGGGGCGGGTGGCGGGGGTGAGCAGGGACCAGGCGGCCATGAGGTCGACGGCCGGGTCGCCCGTACCGAGGCAGCCGAAGTCGATGACGGCGTGCAGACGGCCGTCGCGGGTGAGGAGGTTGCCGGGCAGCAGGTCGCCGTGGAGCCAGGCGGGATCGCCCTGCCAGGGCGGGAGGCGGAGGACCGACTCCCAGGCCGCGGTGGCGGCCTCGGCGTCGATCGTGCCGTCCGCCCCGAGGTCCCGGATCGCCGGACCCATGGCGCCCTGCTCCCAGTCGGTGACCGGGCCGCCCCGGGAGGAGGCGGGTCCGCCGGTCGCGTCGACCCCGCGCAGGGAGACGCCGAAGCGGCCCAACTCGACGGCGGCGTGGGCGAGATCGGTGATCGGTGCGGCATGGGCGTCGGTCCCGTCCAGCCAGGCGAAGACGGACCAGGACGTGTCGTAGCCCTCGCCGGGTGTGCCCCGCCCGACCGGCACGGGCACGGGCAGGGTCAGGTGCGGCGCGAGGCGGGGCAGCCACTTCTGCTCCTTCTCGGCCTGTGCGGCGGCCCAGTCGGCCTTCGGCAGCCGTACGGCGAAGTCGTCGCCGAGCCGGAACATCGCGTTGTCGGTGCCGGCGGAGTCCACCTCCCGTACGGGAAGTCCCGCCCAGTCCGGGAACTGGGCGGCGATGAGCCGCTCGACGAGGGCGGTGTCGACGGCGGGGGTGGTGTCGACGGCGGGGGTGGTCATACGGGCGACGCTAGCGGTCAAGCGCCTTCCGGGCCACGGGGTTTCGGCTCCTTCGGGACGTCCAGGATCAGGTCGCCCGCCCGGGCGAGGACCTCGACGCGGGTGCGGCCCTGGTGGTCGGCGGCGAGGAAGTGGTGGCCGATGGCCACGCAGAAGGCGAGGAGGGAGCGGGCCTCGACCTCGTCGGGGTCGGCGCAGAAGGTGCCGATCATCTCGCGGAGCAGTTCCATGCGCCGGTTGTCGACGCGGCGCAGGCGGGCGGCGACGGTCTCGTCGCGACGGGCCCAGTCGCGGACGGCAAGGTCGATGGGGCGCAGCCGGTCGCCGGAGAAGGTGAGCATGCCGGCGAGGGTGATGAGGGTCCTCGGGTCGCCGTCCGGGTCCTGGCGGACGCGGTCGATCACCTGGTCGGCGGCCTCCCGCCCCCAGGTGTCGAGCATGGCGGCGAGGAGGGCGTCGCGGTCGGCGAAGTGGCCGTAGAAGCCGCCTTTGGTGACGCCGAGGCGCTTGGCGAGCACCTCGACGCGGACGGCGTCGGGGCCGCCGTCCGCGAGGACGGTCAGGCCTTCCTCCACCCATCGTCCGCGGGGTGTGCGTGCGGCGCCCACGGTGTGTCCTCCCTCACTCGACGACTGAATATACGCCACCGTACATTCGGTCTGGCATCGTTGGCCTCGTCGTTATACGCAAGCGTACAGAACTGGGAAGGCGACAGCGCCATGAAGCTCCCCGTCACCGAACACACCACCCGGCCGTGGCGGATCCACGCCTTCACCCCCGACTTCACGGTCGAGGACGTCTGGTCCTTCCGCGCCCCGGGCGCCGGACCCGACGACTTCCCGCGCGTGCTCGCCGCGATCACGGCCGGAGCCGACTCCTCCCGGCAGTCGGGACCGACGCGGTTCCTGTTCGCGGTGCGCTGGAAGCTGGGCGCCCTGCTCGGCTGGGACGACCCGGAGGACGGCCTCGGCCCGCGCGTCCGGTCGCTGCGCGAGCGCATGCCGGAGGAACTGACGGCGACGGCGGCCCCCGTCCCGGGCCCGGGCCCGTTCGTCCCGCTGTACGAGCTCCACGACGAGTGCGCCCGGGAGCTGGCGAACAAGACCGTCCACGGGGTGATGCACCTGGGCTGGGTGGAGACGCCCGACGGCGGCCACGAGCTGCGCATGGCGGTCCTGGTGAAGCCCAACGGCCGCCTGGGCCGCCTCTACATGGCCCTGATCACGCCCTTCCGGTACCTCGTCGTCTACCCGGCGATGACCCGCCAGTGGGAGACCGCCTGGCGGGACCGGGAGCGACTGCTCGGGCGGAACCCCTAGGGGGTGTCCAGCGCCTCCCGCCACGTCCGGACCGCTTCCGCCGCGACCGGGTGGGTCCAGCCCCGCGGGCGGGCCGCGCCGCCGATGTGGAAGGCGGTGAGGCCGGCCGCGCGGAGGGCGGGGAGGTGGTCGAGGCGGAGGCCGCCGCCGACGAGGATCTGGGGTTCGTAGCCCGGTTCGCCCGTCCGGGCGGCCTCGGCGCGGAGGGTCGGCAGGCCGTCGTCGACGCTGGTCGCCGCGCCGGCCGTCAGATAGGTGTCGAGGCCGGGCAGGTCGGCGAGGAGCTTGCGCAGGCCGTCGCGGTCGGCGGCGCGGTCGATCGCCCGGTGGAAGGTCCAGCGGCAGCCGTCCAGGACGGCGACCAGGCGCTCGACGGCCACCAGGTCCGGCGTGCCGTCGGGAGTGAGGAAGCCGAGGACGAATTCGGTCGCGCCCGCCGCGCGGAGCTCCTCCGCCCGGCCGACCAGGGCGTCGACGTCACCGGCCGCGAATCCGTCGGTGAGCCGGAGCATCACGCGCAGCGGGATGTCCACGGCGCGGCGGATGACGGTGAAGGAGGCCGTGGACGGGGTGAGGCCGTCCGCCGCCATGTCGGTGACGAGTTCCAGCCGGTCGGCGCCACCGGTCTGGGCAGCGACCGCGTCCTCCTCGTCGAGGGCGATCACCTCAAGGACAGCACGGTTGCTCATCTCGCCCATTCCTCCATGAATGACGACTACAGGTCTAGTCCAATGACCAGACTATCCGTGCGCGTGGCCTCCCGCATCGTGCCCCGCCTCACCCGTCTCACCCGTCTCGCCCGCTCCACTCCCGGCCGGAGCCGTCGTCCCGCCCGTGGCGCCCGCCTTCACCGTGAAGGCCGCCGTGCGGACCTTGCCCTCGTGCTGGAAGTCGAGGAAGAGGCGGTACGTGCCCGCGCTGGGCGCCGTCGCCGTGAAGGAGACGTCCGGGCCGGGCCCGCCCTCGTTCGGGTGCACGTGGAGGTAGGCGAGGTCGCCGTCGCGCAGGGCGACGAGGTGTCCGTACGCGCCGAGGTACGGCTCCAGGTCCGTGACCGGCCTGCCGCCCTTGGTGACCGTGAGGCGGAGCTCGCCGGCCTTGCCCGGGTCGAGCGTGCCGCCGAGCCGGACCCGGTAGCCGTCGACGTTCGCCGTCGGGGCGACGGCGGGCAGCGGCTTCGGCGCGTACGCGCCCGGGACGGCGAGGTCGGCGCCGAGCGTGACGCCCTTGGCGCCGGGGGCGGCGGGCTTGAAGTCGGCGAAGGCCTTGTAGCCGCCGGCGGCCGGCAGGTCCGCGTCCACCGACCAGGTGCCGTCGGCGGCCCTCACCGGGTGCAGGTGGCGGAAGGTGGTGAGGTCGCGCGAGGCGACGATGAAGTGCAGTTCCTTGCCGTGCTCGGCGGTGAAGGCGGTGACCTTCCGGCTGGCCGCGTCCTTGACGGAGAACTTCAGGGTGCTGCGGCCGACGGCGGGGGTGGGGGTCTCCAGGGCCAGGGTGTAGCCGTCCTGGGAGACCTGGAGGCCGCCGGGGAGGTCCGGGGCCGGGGCGGTGGCGCCCTCCTCGTGGCCCTCGTGGCCGCCGGTCGGAGCCGCCTCCGCGTGGTCGCCGTGCTCCGCCCCCTTCGGCTCCTCGACGGGGCCGACCCCCTTGCCGACCCCGTACGCGGTCCCGAAGGTCGCGGCGAGCGCGGCGGCAAAGGCAGTGATCTTCACTCCGGTGTTCATGACTGCTCTCCCGTACGTGGGTGGCATGGGCACGTGTGCGTCCGATGCACTTCACCATACCCCTGGGGGGTATCAAAGTCACGTCGGGTCGACGCTTGCGCCACATACCGCCGGGGGGTATACATGGATCCACGAACAGATACCCCCCGAGGGTATCGCCCGGAAGGATCGACCGAGGAGGAAGCCATGGGCTCCTGCTGCACCCCCGACAACAGCTGCTCGACCACGGAGACCGCCGCCGTCGCGGTCGCCGACAGCACCGTCACCGTCTACGCCGTCTCCGGCATGACGTGCGGCCACTGCAAGAGCGCGATCACCCAGTCCGTCAGCGCCCTCGACGGCGTCCTCTCCGTCGACGTCGACGTCGACGGCGGCCTGGTGACCGTGACCACCGGCGGCGAGCCCGACGACGCCGCGATCACCGCGGCCGTCGACGACGCGGGCTACGAGCTGACCGGCCGGGCCTGATCCGCCGCCGGGCCGACCGACTCCCCACCGGCGCCCCCGTCCCGGTACCCGACGGTCCGCCCGGCAGGCGGCCACCGCCCGCACCACCCCGGCCGCCGGGGTCCGCCCACCACGCCCGGACCCCGGCCCCCGAACCCCGCTGCACCCGAGGAGCAGGAAATGACCACGACCACTCCGGGCACCGCCCAGGTCGAGCTCGCCATCGGCGGCATGACCTGCGCCTCGTGCGCGGCCCGCATCGAGAAGAAGCTCAACCGCATGGACGGGGTCGAGGCCACCGTCAACTACGCCACCGAGAAGGCGAAGGTCACCTTCGACGCCGACGTCGACGTCGCCGACCTGATCGCCACCGTCGAGGCCACCGGCTACACCGCCAGGGAGCCCGAGCCGCCGAGGAGCGAGGCCCCCGGCGCCGACGGCCCCACCGACGAGGAGAAGGCCGACGAGGAGCTGCGGCCGCTGAAGCAGCGGCTGATCACCGCCGTCGCGCTCGCCGTGCCCGTCATCGCGATGGCGATGGTCCCGGCCCTCCAGATCGAGTACTGGCAGTGGCTGAGCCTCACGCTCGCCGCCCCGGTCGTCGTCTACGCCGCCTGGCCCTTCCACAGGGCCGCCTGGACCAACGCCAAGCACGGCGCGGCCACCATGGACACCCTGATCTCGGTCGGCACGATCGCCGCGTTCCTGTGGTCGCTGTGGGCGCTGTTCTTCGGCACGGCCGGCACGCCGGGCATGACGCACCCCTTCGAGTTCACCATCGCCCGGACCGACGGCGCCGGGAACATCTACCTGGAGGCCGCGGCCGGCGTCACCGCCTTCATCCTGGCCGGCCGGTACTTCGAGGCCCGCTCGAAGCGCAAGGCGGGCGCCGCGCTCAAGGCGCTGATGCAGCTGGGCGCGAAGGAGGTGACCGTCCTCAGGAACGGCCGCGAGGTCACCGTGCCCACCGCCGAACTCCAGGTCGGGGACCGCTTCCTGGTCCGCCCGGGCGAGAAGATCGCCACCGACGGCACCGTCGTCGAGGGCTCCTCGGCGGTCGACGCCTCGATGCTGACGGGCGAGTCCGTGCCGGTCGAGGTCGGCGTGGGCGACTCCGTCACCGGCGCCACCCTGAACGCCGGCGGCCGCCTGGTCGTCGAGGCCACCCGCGTCGGCTCCGACACCCAGCTCGCCCGGATGGCGAAGCTCGTCGAGGACGCGCAGAACGGCAAGGCCGCCGCCCAGCGCCTCGCCGACCGGATCTCGGCCGTCTTCGTGCCGGTCGTCATCGCCCTCGCGCTCGGCACCCTCGGCTTCTGGCTGGGTACGGGACAGGGCCTGACCGCCGCCTTCACCGCCGCCGTCGCCGTCCTGATCATCGCCTGCCCCTGCGCCCTGGGCCTCGCCACCCCGACCGCCCTCATGGTCGGCACCGGCCGCGGCGCCCAGCTCGGCATCCTCATCAAGGGCCCCGAGGTCCTGGAGACCACCCGCAAGGTCGACACGATCGTCCTCGACAAGACCGGCACCGTCACCACCGGCCGGATGACCCTCCTCAAGGTCCACGCCACCGGGGACACCGACGAGACCGACGTCCTGCGCCTGGCCGGCGCCCTGGAGCACTCCTCCGAGCACCCGATCGCCCAGGCCGTCGCCACCGGCGCCGCCGCCAAGGTCGGCACCCTGCCCACCCCCGAGGACTTCGCCAACGTCCCCGGCCTCGGCGTCCAGGGCGTCGTCGAGGGGCACGCCGTCCTCGTCGGTCGCGAGAAGCTGCTCGAGGAGTGGGCGATGGAGCTGCCCGCCGGACTCAAGTCGGCGAAGGAGGAGGCCGAGAGGGCCGGCAGGACGGCCATCGCGGTCGCCTGGGACGGGAAGGCCCGCGCGGTCCTGGAGGTCGCCGACGCCGTCAAGGAGACCAGCGCCGAGGCCGTCAAGCGGCTCCGCGCGCTCGGTCTGACGCCGATCCTGCTCACCGGTGACAACAAGGCGGTCGCCCAGGCCGTCGCCGCCGAGGTCGGCATCGACGAGGTCATCGCGGAGGTCATGCCGCAGGACAAGGTCGACGTCGTCAAGCGCCTCCAGGGCGAGGGGCGTTCGGTCGCCATGGTCGGCGACGGCGTGAACGACGCCGCCGCGCTCGCCCAGGCCGACCTGGGGCTCGCGATGGGCACGGGCACGGACGCCGCCATCGAGGCCGGCGACCTGACCCTCGTCCGGGGAGACCTGCGGGCCGCGGCCGACGCGATCCGGCTCTCCCGCAAGACCCTCGGCACCATCCGCTCCAACCTCTTCTGGGCCTTCGCCTACAACGTGGCCGCCCTGCCGCTCGCGGCGGCCGGACTGCTCAACCCGATGATCGCGGGTGCGGCCATGGCCTTCTCCTCGGTCTTCGTGGTCGGCAACAGCCTCCGCCTGCGGGGCTTCCAGGCCGCCGACCGCTGATCACCTCCCGCCCTGTGAACCCCTGATCCCCGAGGAGCCCGCCGTGGCCGGTTACGGACAGCACAAGGAAGACATCATCAGACGGCTGAGGCGCATCGAGGGCCAGGTCAGGGGGGTGCAGCGGATGGTGGACGAGGACGTCTACTGCATCGACGTCCTCACCCAGGTCTCCGCCATCAACGCGGCCCTCCAGTCCTGCGCGGTGGCCCTCCTGGACGAGCACCTGAGCTGCTGCGTCACGGAGGCCATCGCCCAGGGCGGGGACCAGGCGAAGGTGAAGGTGGGCGAGGCGTCCAAGGCCATCGCCCGGCTGATCCGGACGTGACGGAGTCCCCGGGGTCACCCGGGAGGCATCAACCGCCCTTGTGCGAAGGGCAGTCGGCGGACAGCGTGAGACTCAGCCGGAGACAGAGGCCGAGCAGCTGACGGAGGAGCACCAGCTCCGCCCGACCGGGGAGACCGGAGTCGCAGACCTTCGCGCAGGGGCGGTTCTCCATGAGGGGATTCCTGAGGGTCGACATCCCGCCATTGTACCCCCAGGGGGTATACCTGGCGCGGCGGAGCGGCCCGTACGATGAGCCGCCCGTAGGGGGAGGGGATGCACGTGCGCCGGCTGGGAGAGCTGGAGGCCGAGATCATGGACCGGCTGTGGGCATGGCAGCGGCCCGCCACGGTCCGCGAGATCGTCGACGACATCAATCGGGGCCGCCGGGTCGCCTACACGACGGTGATGACGGTGGCGGACATCCTGCACCGCAAGGGCTGGCTCCGGCGCGAGAAGTCCGGACGGGCCTGGCTGTACGAGCCGGTCCGCGGCCGCGAGGAGTACACGGCGGGCCTGATGCGGGACGCCCTCGGCGACAGCCGGGACCGCCCGGCCGCCCTCCTCCGCTTCGTCGAGGTCATCTCGGACGAGGACATGGCCGCCCTGGACGCGGCCCTCCGCGCCGCCCGGGGCGACCAGGGCCCGCACCCCGGGGGCGGCGCCCGCCCCGGGAACGGGGTCCACCCCAGGGAGGGGGCCCGCTCCGGAGACGGGATCCGGCCCGGGATCGGGATCCGGTCCGGGGACGGGGCCCGCCCCGGGGACGGAGCCGGCGCGTGAACCACCACGTCCTCGTCCCGCTCGGGCTCGTCCTCCTCACCGGCTTCGTCGTGCCCTGGCTGGTGGCCCGGGCCCGCTGGGCCCAGCAGGTGCCCCGGCTCGCCCTCGGCGTCTGGGCCGCGTGCGGCGCCGGCTTCGCGTTCGCCTCCGCGCTGCTGCTCGCCCAGATGGTCCTGTCGGGCGACGACGGCCACCGGCTGGCCGACATGATGTTCACCCTCCGGCCGCCCGCGCCCGACCGGCTCCTGCACCTCGACGGGCGCGAACGGCTCGCCCTGTGCCTCTCGCTCCTCGTCCTCTCGCTGCCCACCGCCGCGTTCGTCCGCCGCCTCGCCCGGGCCCGGCGGAAGCGGACGCGGCACGCGGGCGTGCTGCGGCTCGTCGGACGGTACGACCCCGTGCTGCGGGCCACCGTCCTCGACGACGAGCGCCCCGCCGTCTACTGCCTGCCGGGCCGCTCGCGCCGGGTCGTCGTCTCCTCCGGCGCGGTGCACGCCCTGACGCCCGACCAGCTCGCGGCGGCCCTCGCGCACGAGCGGGCGCACATCACGGGCCGGCACCACCTCCTCGTCGCGGCGGCGGAGGCCTTCGCGGCCGTCTTCCCGCGCCTCCCGCTCGCGCGGCACGGCGGGCCCGCCGTACCCCTGCTGCTCGAAATGGCCGCGGACGACCGGGCCTTGCGCCGGTGCACGCGGGACGCGCTGGCGACGGCGCTGTACGCGCTGGCCTCGGGGCGGGCGCCGCGGTCCGCGTTCGCGGCGGGCGGGCCCTCGGCGGCGCTGCGGATGCGGCGGATCCTCACCCCGTACAGCTCGGGGCACCCCGTGCTGTACGGGCTCCTGACGATCGCGGCGGCGGGGCTCGCGATGGCCCCCCTGGTGATCGCGTGCTGCTCGTTCCCCCAGTAATCCGTGAACGTCGTTATTTACTAAGCGAATTCGTAGATTTCGCATCGGTCACGGATCACGGAATGCCCCGCTATTGTGGGTACGTTGGGGTTCGGACTCGGCACGTCGAAGGGTGCAAAACCAATGCAGCTCGCCGGCGTTCGTACGGCAGCGGCCGGCGACGCGACCACGATATCCAGACTGCTTGCCGACACCATCCGGAGCAGCTACGCCGGAATACTGGACGAAATCCCGATGCGGCGGCTGATCTCCGCGCAATGCGCACTCCCCCGCATACGCGCGGAAATTGAAATTCCGGGGGGCGCCCCCGGCTGGCTCGGCTGGCTGGTCGCCACGGGTGCGGAGGGCAGGGTCGTCGGCGTCGCCGCCGGCGGCGTCCCGGTCCCGGGCGAGGGCGAGGTGTACGCGCTGGCGGTGGAGCCCGGCGCGCGCCGGGCCGGCGTCGGCACGGCCCTGCTCGCCGCCGCGACCGACCGGATGCGCGACTACGGCGCCCGGGAGCAGCGCGTGGAGCTCCCGGCCGAGGCCGATCCGGCGCTCCCCTTCTACGCCCGCCTCGGCTTCGCGGCGCTCTCCCCGAGGCGGTGGAGCCGGCAGCTCGCCTGACCGGCCGTTCTCCCGGCAGCTCGCCCGACCGGCGGCCCTCCCGACCGGCCGCCCTCCCGGTCTGCTCGCCCTCCCGACCGGCCGCCCTCCCGGTCGGCCGCCCTCCCGAAGTCCACCGTGGCAGATCCACGCCATCGCGTGTTCACGCAGCCCGATCCGGTGGATCGGGGGTTCGCTCCCAGGTCAGGATGGGTTCAGCGGCGCGGGCCCGGCGGCACGGGTTCCCCGCCCGGACGGCATGGACCGAGCGAGCCCCTGGAGGAGCGATGCACACACCGAGCGGCACTTCCCTGCCCGTCGTGCCCGCAGCGCTCGCTCCGGTCCTGCCGTCCCGATACGGCCCCGACCAGGAGCCCGCCCCCGGCGCCGGCATCCGGGTCACCGCCGACACCCTCCCCGGGCTCGAATCGGTCTCCCCCGTCGACGAGGGCTCCGTCTGGCTGCACGACGCCCTGCTCGGCCCGCACAGCGCGGACATCGTCCGCTACCTCAGCCTCGCCCGCTCCACCGGCGGACCCGTCCTCGACCTCGGCTCCGGCGCCGGGCGGCTCGCCGTCCCGTTCGCCCGGCACGGCTTCGCCGTGGAAGCCGTGGACCGGGACGCCTCGGCCCTGGAGCGCCTCGAAGGCTGGGCCCGCCGGATCGGCCCGCAGGTGGCCGGGCTGGTCGTCACCCGCCGCGCGGACCTGACCGCGCTCCGCCTCCGGGGCAGCTACCGGCTGGCGCTGCTCGCGGGCGCCATGGTCACGGCCGTCCCGCCGGCCAGCCGGCCGGAGCTGCTGCGCGAGGTCGCCGCCCATCTGGAGGCGGGCGGGGCGCTCGCCCTCGACTACACCGCGCACCAGCTGCCGGGCCTGATCGCGGAGCCGCGGCGGACCTGGGCGTTCCAGGTGCCGCGCTTCGACGGCATCGACGAGTGGGTGGTGGCCCGGCAGGTCTTCGACCTGCCGTCGATGAGCGAGCGGATCACGTACTACTCCGCCAGGACCGGCAAGCTCTCCTCGGAGCGGGTCGTGCTGACCACGGACAAGTGGATCGTCGACCCCGAGCGGCTCGCGGCCGAGCTGCACTCGGCGGGGCTGCACATCGAGGGCAGGCGGCGCCACCGGATCGACGAGCGGACCGAGTCCGTCCTCCTCGTGTGCAGGACGGACGACTGAGGCGTGCGGGACGGGGGCCGGTACGGGACGGGGGGTCGGCCGAAGAGCGCCTGCCGAGGTTGACGAGCAAGAGGTACGATGCCCACAAACGTTTGGGCCAACCAGGTGGCGGGCGGAGAAGATGGCAGTCGTGGAAGAGCTGACGGGCCGCGAGGCGGTGATCCAGCGCCTGCGCGATGTCGGGCTGCGGGTCACGGGCCCGCGCCTGGAGGTGCTCGCGGTGCTCGCCGCCGGCGGCCATCTGGACGTCGAGGCGATCACCACGACGGCCCGCGAGCGGCTCGGCACGCTGACCAGCCAGGCCGTGTACGAGATGTTGCGGCACTTCCAGGAGACCGGCCTGGTCGCCAAGTTCGACCGGCCCGGCCTGCCCGCCGTGTTCGAGGTCTCCGGGCCGCCCCACCAGCACGCCCTGTGCACCGCGTGCGGTCGTGTGGAGAACGTCTCCGCGACCGCGCCCGAGCCGCCGCGCGGCTCCCTGCCGCGGTGGCGGGTGGACGACGCGGAGGTCGTCTTCAGGGGTCTGTGCCCCGACTGCCGGGCGGCCGGTCCCGGCGTCTGAGCCGCCGTCACCTCCCCGCCCGCCCGCCGCTTCGGCCCCGGTCAACTCCGTGCGTGTCGTTCGATTTTGTGGCAGGGTCTAGCGGGGCGATTCGACAGGGTCCACCGGATCCGAGGGGAGTCTGCTGCGCCGTGTCCAGAAACGCCGCCGTGTCCCGGGCGGGGAGCGATCAGGCTCTCGCCGTCTACCGGGAACTCCGCGCCCGCCCCGAGGCCGGCTTCGACGAGGTCGCCGACCGGTTGGAGCTCACCGCCGACGAGCGGGAGCGATGTCGTCGCGAACTCGCCTCCTTAGGACTCACCGCCGCCCCCGAAGCCCCCGACCCGGCCCCCCGCCCCGTCGTCCTCGACCCGGACGTCGCCCTGCTGCGGCTGCTGCGCCGGGAGCGCGACCGGCTCCAGGACCGCCTCGCCGCCACCAGCCGCGCGCACACCGCCCTCGAAGCCCTCGCCGGACCGTTCCTGCGGACCGGGGCCGCGCCCCGCTCCGAGGTCGAGGTCGAGATCGTCACCGACCCGCAGCGGGTGCTGCGGGAGGTCTCGGACCTGACGGATTCGGTGCGCACCGCCGTCCACGTCATGCACACCGGGTCCGTACGGCGCGAGGACATGGCCGCCGAGCTGGAGCGGGACCGCTCCCGGGCCGCCCGGGGGGTGCGGGTCCGCGCCATGTACAGCCGCCGGGTCGGCACCGTGCCCGAGATGACCCAGCACCTGGAGGACCGGGCGGCGCTCGGCGTGGAGCTGCGCCTCTCCCCCGTCGTCCCGATGAACATGGTCCTCGCCGACGAGAACTTCGCCCTGCTGCCGACGGACCCGCACGACCCGGACTCGCCCGTGATCCTCGCCCGCGGCCCGGGCCTGGTCCGCTCGTACCTCGCCCTGTACGAGTACTGCTGGCAGGCGGCCGCCCGGTACGGCGAGGAGCCCGGGGAGTCCGGCGGCGACGGCCTCTCGGACCAGCAGCGGGCCGCGCTGCACATGCTCGCCTCGGGCATCAAGGACGAGCAGATCGCGCGCAGCCTCGGCGTCTCGCTGCGGACGGTCAGCCGGCTGCTCTCCGAGGTCATGCAGGAGCTGGGGGCGGCGAGCCGCTTCGAGGCCGGCGTCAAGGCGGCCCGGCTCGGGCTGCTGGACGGCGAGGGGCCGGAACCCGTGGACTAGTACGAGGAGTTCGGATGTCAGGGAGGACGCGTACGGCCCACGGGGGCCGTGCGGGCCGCGGAAAGCGCACGACGGACTCCCGCCGCGCCGCATGACCGGGTGGGGGCGGGGCCGTCTCGGAGGATGAGGGGGGCACTTCGCCATGGTCACCGCGGGCGACGGCATCGGGGACGGCACGACCGACGTCCTGCTTGCCGTGTACCAGGAGCTGCGCCGTCGGGGCGTCTCGGACTTCGAGGAGGTCCGCAGGGAGGTGGGGCTCGCGCCGGAGGAGTACGAGCGATGTCGCCGCGAACTCCTCGCCCTGGGCCTCATCGTGCCCACGGGGCAGGTGCACGCCACCATCGACGCCGTGCAGGACGGCAGCTGGCGGTCCGAGACGGACACGGTGGCGGCGATCGATCCGGAGATCGCGCTGCTGCGGCTCCTGGAGCGGGAGCGGGAGCGGCTGCGGGAGCACCTGGCCGAGGCGGACGAGGCGTACAGCACGCTGGAGGTCCTGGCGGGCTCCTATCTGCGGGCCGAGGCGCTGACCCGGGCGGAGGCGCACGTCGAGGCGCTGACGGACTACCGCAGGATCCAGCAGGCCATCGAGGACATCACCGATGTGATGCAGGAGAGTTCGGCCTCGATGCACCCGGGGACGCCGGGCCGGCAGAACCCGGAGCTGATGCTCGACCGGGACCGGCGGCAGCTCGCCAACGGGGTGCGGGTGCGCGCCGTCTACGGCCGGCAGGAGGCGACGGACCCGCGGATGGAGAAGTTCCTCGGGCAGCGGGCGGAGCTGGGGGTGGAGATCCGGCTCGCTCCGGTGGTGCCGATGAACCTGATCATCGCCGACCAGCAGTTCGCGCTGGTGCCGATCCGGCCCGAGGAGCCGGGCGAGGGCGCGATCCTGGCGCGGGGCAGCGCGCTGGTGCGGCCGTATCTGAGCCTGTACGAGCACTGCTGGCACACGGCGACCCCGTACGGGAACGAGGCGACGGCGGAGGCGGGCGGTGACGGCCTTTCGGAGCAGCAGCGGGCCGCGCTGCACATGCTGGCCTCGGGGATGAAGGACGAGCGGATCGCGCGCACGCTCGGGGTGTCGCTGCGGACGGTCAGCCGGATGATCTCGGAGCTGATGCAGGAGCTGGGGGCGACGAGCCGTTTTGAGGCGGGTGCGCGGGCGGTGCGGCTCGGCTGGCTGGACTGAGCGTCCGGGCCGGCGGGCGGCGGGGAAATGCGCGGGCCCCACAATCGTGGCAGCGATTGCGGGGCCTCACGGTGGGGATTTTCCGGGGGACCGTCCGGAGGGGATTGATCGAGGGCCGCCGGGGGATCGCCCGGGGACCGCCCGGAGGGGATCGCCCGGGGGAATTGCCGGGTGAACGTCCCGGGGTGTCGGTTCAGTTGGTGGGGCTGGGGGTCGGGTTCACCGGGGGGACCGGCCAGCCGTTGTCGTCCGCGACGCCGGCGATGGTGTGGGGGGTGACCGGGGCGCTGTCGGGGGTGGCGACGACGGCGGCGCCGGCCGCGACCGCGGTACACGCGGCCATCGCGACGACGAGGCGGCTGACGGCCTTGCGGATGCCGGTGTTCTGCGCGACGGACATGATTCCTCCAGGACGTGGAATGTGAATGCGGACTTCCGGGGGCCCGTGCCGCCGGGCGTTCCCTGAAGACGTCTCCATTCTGTCCCGGCCCCCGAATCGGATCCAGGGATTGTCCGTGCGTGGATCCGCCATGGCGTGGATGCGTCAATGTACCGTCGAGAAACGGGAATTGATGCATCCGGAGCCCGCCATACCTTTGGTCGAACCAAAAGAGATGCTAGACTTGTGCTACGGCCTTCTCGTTCCTCCAGGAGAGAGGGGCCGCCGGGGCAGGGGCGTGCCGCCGCCCCTGCCCCAACCCGCTTTCGAGGGCTCCCCGATACACCTCGACGGTCCGCGCGGCCGACACCCGCCAGCTCATCCCGCGCGCGTGGCGCACCGCCGCCGCCCCCATCGTCTCCACCGCCTCCGGGTGCGTCGCGAACCAGTGCAGCCGCCGTGCGTACTCCACCGGGTCGTGGCCCCGCACGAGCAACCCCGTCACCCCGTCCCACACCGCCGTCGGCAGCCCGCCCACCGCCGCCGCGAGCACCGGCGTCCCGCACGCCTGCGCCTCCACCGCCACCAGGCCGAACGACTCGCTGCGCGAGGGGACCACCAGCACGTCCGCCGCCCGGTACCAGTCCGCGAGCCGCTCCTGCGGCACGGGCGGGAAGGGCCGCAGCACGTCGGCGACCCCCAGCTCCTCCGCGAGCCGCAGGGCCGAGCCCCGCGCGGAGGCACCCGAGTGCCCGCCCACCACCGGCACCAGGAGCCGGCGGCGCAGCTCCGGCGCCTCCCGCAGCAGCTCCGCCACCGCCCGGACGAGCACGTCCGGGCCCTTCAGGGGCTGGATGCGGCCCGCGTAGAGCGGCACGAACGCCCCGGCCGGCAGCCCGAGCCCGGCCCGGGCCGCCGCCCGCCCCGCCCCGGAGCCCCCGGCCCGGGAGGCGTCCCCGCCCGGGTGGAAGGTGCGCAGGTCCACCCCGGGCCGCACGACCTCGGTCCGCTCCCCCTCCGCCCCGTACAGCGAGCGCAGCGCCTCCGCCTCGTCGGCCGTGTTCGCGATCAGCCGGTCCGCGCTGCCCACCACCTGGTGCTCGCCCCGGACGCGGAGCTCCGGCTCGGGGGCGTCGCCCTCGGCGAGCGAGGCGTTCTTCACCCTGGCCAGGGTGTGGGCGGTGTGCACGAGCGGGATCCGCCAGCCCACCGCGGCGATCCGGCCCGCCTGCCCGGAGAGCCAGTAGTGCGAGTGGACCAGGTCGTAGCGCCGCTCCTCCTTGAGCAGGGCCAGCGAGAACGGCACCACCAGGTCGGGCATGGCCTCCTTGGGCAGCGCCCGGCGCGGCCCGGCGTGCAGGTGCCGGACCCGCACGCCCGGCGCGAGCTCGACCAGCGGGGGCGCGCCCTCGCCCCGGCAGCGGGTGAACAGGTCGACCTCCACGCCCTGTTCGGCGAGGGCCCGGGAGAGCTCGACCATGTAGACGTTCATGCCGCCGGCGTCCCCCGTCCCGGGCTGGTGGAGCGGGGAGGTGTGGACGCTGAGCATGGCGACGCGCAGGGACACGTGGGGCTCCTGTGTGAGGGAGGCGGGGGCCACGCGTCCCTGCGCGTCGCGCGCGCGGTCACGCGGCAGGGGCATTTCCTACGGAAGTACTTAGTTGCTTAGTAGTACGGGGCGGAGAGGGGCGGGTCAGAAACCGAAGACCGGTCCCGACGGCGGCGCGAGCCGGGTCCCCGGCAGCGGGGGCACCAGCGCGTGCCAGTCGACCGGCCGCCCCGGCTCCACCCGCAGCGCCGCCGCGAGCCGGTCGGCGCCCTCCGGCATCACCGGCCGCGACCAGGCCGCGAGGGCCGAGGCCACCGCCAACTGGCCGGCCAGCGCCGGGAGGTGACGGCAGGAGGTGCTGGGCCGGCACCGCTCGTGGGCGTTGACGTGGCCGAAGTCGGCCGCCGAGCGGACCATCTCGTCCAGGACGGCGACCGCCCGGCGCGGGTCGAACGCGTCGGGGCCGTACGCCTCGCGCAGGTCGTCCACGCCCCGGTGCAGCCGCCGCTCCAGGATCTCCCAGCCGGTGCCGCCGGGCAGCGCCTGCGGGGCGAGGCCGCCGCACTCCTCCCGTACGGCCGAGAAGAGCCGGGACAGCCAGCTGTTCCAGTTCTCGTCCAGTTCGTGCCGGGCGGCGGCGAGCCGCTCCCGCCGGAAGACCGTGCGGCGGCCGAGCGGACGGGCCTGCAGGACGTGCCGGCGCAGGGTGTCGGAGCCGTACTCGGTGAGCAGGTCGAGCGCCCAGACGTTGCCCTCCTGGGCGCCCTCCTCGATGACGTACGACTCGTTGACGTTGAAGTCCTGCGGCAGCTTGACGTCCTGCGCGAGGAGCAGCACCGGCAGCAGCACGGCGTGGCAGAAGGCGTGCCCGAAGCCGCAGAAGTGGATCGCGCGGCGCGGCAGCGGACCCTTCGCGTCGTAGCCGAAGAGGTGCATCGCGGCGGCCTCGAAGCAGCCGTCGACGCGGTGCTCGGGGAAGCCCTCGACCGGCACCGGCAGGCCCCACTCGGCGGGGTGGCTCACCGCGATGTCCGGCAGCCCGTCCTCGACGAGCGACTCGCACAGCGCCGCGAGCCGCGGCGGCAGGCCCGCCGTCGCCCAGTAGTCGGCGAGCGTGTCCCGGAACGGCTCCAGGGGCACGTACAGCCGGCGGCAGCGGCGGGCGACCGCCGGGGTGTCGCAGAGCGCGCAGCGCGCCGCGATCAGGTCGCCGCCGTCGTTCGGCCGGGCGCACTCGTGGCACATCCCGCCGTCGCTGGCCGCGCCGCAGTGCGGGCAGGTGCCGGTGGCGTGCGCCCCGTGCAGCCAGCGGTCGCACGGCTCGCAGTACGGGAGCAGCCGGGTCCGGGGAGCGATGACGCCCTGCGCGTACAGCTTCGCGAAGAGGTCCTGCACCCAGCGTCCGTACCCCTTGTCGCGGCGCGGGCGCACGATGTGGTCGAACTCCACGCCCGACCGCAGCCAGTCGGCGGTGATCGCGGCGCGGTAGCCCTCCGCGACCTCCTCGGGCTTGCGGTGGTGGCGCAGCGCGCGGACCTCCACGGAGCTGGCGTGGTCGGCGGTGCCGGTGGTGAACCGGACCGCCTCGCCCTCCGCGCGCAGGTAGCGGGTGAGGACGTCGGCGGCGACGTACGGCCCGGCGAGGTGGCCGATGTGGAGTTCGCCGTGGGTGGCGGGCGGAGTCGCGGTGATCCAGACGGGGGTGCTCATGGGACCTCCTTGACGGGGCGCCGTCGGGCGCAGGGCGGTCGGCGGGGCGCGGTTTCCGGGGCGATCAGCGGGGCTCGAAGTGGAAGGAGCGGATGAAGCAGTCGCGGGGCTGCTCGACGGCGTAGACGATGCATTCGAAGAGGGCCTGCATGGTGAGCTTCTCGTCGGGCGCCCTTCCGTCCGGATGCGCTCCGTCCCATTCCGCGAAGCGCGGGTCCGAGGTCGAGAAGTCGGGCGGGAAGAGGGAGAAGACGCGGACCCCGGAGGGCCGCAGCCGGCGCGACAGGATGTCCGCGAAACCCGCCTGGGCGCTCTTCGCCGCCCAGAAGGCCTCGTGGGCGGCGCCGGCGGTCGCGGCGGAGGCGCCCTCGGCGTCGCGGACGGCGACCATGTTCACGATGTCGGGCCGCAGCGAGCCGCGGAGCAGCGGCAGGAAGTGCTTCACCATGAGGACCGTGCCGCCGGCCGTCGACTCGATCGTCTCCATGATCTCGGCGTCGCTCGCCGCCTCCAGGTCCATGCCGTCGAGCCAGCGGGCGCCGTTGTTGACCAACAGGTCCACCCGGTCGGTCCGTTCGCCGACCCGGGCCGCGAACTCCCGGATCTCGGCGGGCCTGCTCAGGTCGCAGCCGAAGGCGTGGATGCGGTCGCGGGCCGCGCCCAGGACCTCGGTGCGGGTCCGCTCGGCGGCCTCCACGGTCCGCGCCGAGACGTAGACCTCGGCGCCGAGGTGCGCGAATCCGACGGCGAGCGCACGGCCGAAAGAGCGGGACGCCCCGGTCACGACGACACGCAGATTCTCGAATTTCATGTGCGTCTGCTCTCCTCACGTCCCACGGACACCGGTGGCCGGTCCGTTTCAGCGTGGCAGAGGAAGGGGGACGCGGACCCGGTGAGCGGGGTGCGCGTTCACGCCGTTGCGTGGATGCGCCAGGGCAGTTCGAGACGTTCGAGGACCTCGGCGCGCTTGTGGTGGACGCGGACGCGGTCGGGCGCGGTGGAGACGGTGACCGTGCCGGTGGGGGTGCGGACGGGTCCGCGCACGGCGGGCACGACGGTCCCGGCGATCGCCCCCGCGGCGGCGAGGGCGGCGGCGCCGGTGAGGGCGAGCCGGGGGTGCCAGCCGCCGACGGTGAGCGCGCGGACGGAGAGCCGGCCGTCGGAGCCCTCGGCGAAGGCGGCGATCTTGGGGAGCGCGGAGTCCGGGGGGTGGCCGAGGAGCCGGGCGGCCTCGGCCCTCAGCGCGAGGAGCCGGTCGTACGCCGCCCTTCGGGGCAGGTGCCGTTCGTCGACGAACACGTACGGATTGCCGTACCGCACGAGCGAGGCGGGCACGCCGTCGAGGACGTCGACGGGGCGGCCGGTGGGGAGGGTGCCGGGCCCCGTGGGCGCCCGGAGGAAGCTGAGCGTGTGCGCGTCCCCCCGCGGCTCGCAGAGGACGGTGTCGCCGGTGGTCACCGCCCGGACGGTGACGGGCTCCCGCCGCCCGTCGGCGACGACGCAGGCGAGGAGGGAGTGCCCGCACCCGGCGCGGAAGTCGAACCGGCCGCCGGGGAGGGCCTGGACGAAACGGTAGTGGAGGGCGTGGGGGGAGGGGAGGGCGTGGGGGACGCGGGGGGCACGGCCGTAGACGGCGATCTTGTTGATGCCGGCGTGCGCCGTCCCGGCGAGGGCGCGGAGCAGCTGCGCGAGCTCCCCGCGCAGGGCGAGCGCGCCGCGCGGCAGCCCTTCGCCCCGCAGCACGAGGGTGGGGCCGGGGGCGTCGTGGGCGCGGACGACGGTGGCGGTCGTCGTGGCCGGTCGTTCCGCCGGGGCGCCGCCCGCCCCCGTCGCGGCCGGTTCGGGCCGGAGCGGGCCCGGGGGGTCAGGCCGCACAGCCGGTGGGGATGCGCATGCCCTGGACGACCTCCGTCCAGAGTTCGTGGACGGCCAGGGACCAGAGCGTCAGGGCCGCCTGCGGCGTCGGGCGGTCCAGGTGCCGGGCCAGGAGCTTCGCCGCCCGGTCCGCGCGGATCTTGCCGCCGAGGACCAGTCGCGCCGGGGAGAGCATCTCGCGGACCAGGTCCAGCAGGGGGCCCCCGGGGGCGAGCATCGCCGCCACGGGGAGGGTGAAGGGCTGTTTGGGACGGCGGAGGACCGACGGCGGCAGGAGTTCCGCGCCCGCCTCGTACAGCGCCCGCTTGCCCGTCCGCGCGACCGTCGGCAGGGAGCGGGCGTGGGCGACGACGGACGGCTGGCAGAACGGCAGGCGCGCTTCCACCGCCCACGCCATGGAGAGGTGGTCCAGGCGCCGCAGGTGGTACGCGGGGAGCCGCCACCGGGTCTCGAAGGCGGTCATCGCGGTGATCCGGTCCGCGCCGACGGCCTCGGCCGAGCGGAGTTCCTGGGCGATGCGGTCGGCGGCGGAGCCGCGGTCGGCGACGTAGGCGCGGTAGTGGGACGTGTAGAGGTGTTCGCGCAGGAGGCGGGGCGCGGCCGAGAGGGCGTCCGTGTAGGCGTCGGCCCACGCGGGGCCCGCCGTGAGCGCGGCGCGCATCCGGTCGTACCCGCCGAAGAGTTCGTCGGCGCCGTCGCCGGCGAGGGCGACGGTGAAGCCGTTCTGGCGGACGGCGCGGAAGAGGGCGTAGGTGGAGAGGGTGATGGGGTCGGCGTTGGGCTGGCCGAGGTGGCGGACGGTCCGGGTGAGGAGGGAGCCGAGTTCGTCGGGGTCGACGGCGACCTCGTGGTGGACGGTCCGGGCGCGGCGGGCGACGGAGCGGGCGTGCGCCGCCTCGGAGTCGGGCCACCGGCCCCGGTAGGTGAGGTGGAAGGTGTGCAGCGGCGGTGCGTCGGTCTCGCGGGCGTGTTCGGCGGCGAGGGCGGTGACGAGCCCGGAGTCGAGGCCGCCGCTGGTGACGGCGCAGACGGGCACCTCGGCCCGGGCGAGCCGGCGCACCTCGTGGCGCAGCACGTCCTGGGTGTCGCCGAGGGGGGTGGCGCGGCGCGGGCCGCGACGGCGGACGACGGGGGCGGCGCCGGGGCGCACGAGGGCGGTGGCGCCGGGCGGCAGGACGTCGACGCCGTCGAGCGCGGTGTGGGTGGAGAAGGAGGTGCGGGTGGCGAGGACGGTGTCGAGGGCGTCGTCGCGGGGGGAGATCCGTACGCCTTCGAAGGCGAGGAGGGCGGGGATCTCGGAGGCGAAGCGGGTGGAGCCGTCGTACGGGTCGTGGTGCAGGTGGAGCGGCTTCATGCCCATGTCGTCGACGGCGAGGACGAGTCGGGTGGAGCCGGGCCGCAGGTCGAGGACCGCGACGGCGAACATGCCGTCGAGGTGTTCGGCGAAGGCGGGGCCGTACTCGGCGTAGAGCGCGGGGAGGACGGTGCCGTCGCAGCGGTCGGGGAAGCGGTGGCCGCGGGCGGCGAGGGTGCGGCGGAGTTCGGCGTGGTTGTAGATCTCGCCGTTGAGCACGGCGAGGACGCCGGGCAGGTGGGGCAGCCGGTAGGGCTGCCGTCCGCCGCGGGGGTCGGTCACGGCGAGCCGGTCGCAGCCGAGCGACCAGCCGGGCCCGCTGAGCACCTGGTGCTCGTCGGGGCCGCCGTGGCGCTGGCGGGCGGAGACCGCCGCGAGCTGGGCCGGTTCGGGGCGGTCCGCCCCGGCGGCGAAGGAGCCGAGAATCCTGCACATGCCGGTCGCCTCCGAATCGACTTACCGAACACACTCAATGATTTGAATCTACCAAATTTTTGAATGGCGCGTAAGTGCCATGTCCTATTCACGCCACGACGTGACCTTGCGACGCCCCCGCCGCCCCAACAGGCTGGCCCCATGGAGGACTTCAACCGGACGGCCCCCGAGTCCCTGCTGGTCGTGGCCGCACACCCGGACGACATCGAGTTCTGCGTCAGCGGCACCGTCATGCAGTGGGTCGAACGCGGCACCCGCGTCACGTACTGCATCGTCACGGACGGCGGCGCGGGCGGTTACGACGAAGCGCTCCCCCGCCAGGCCATGGCGGACCTGCGCCGCGCCGAACAGGTCCACTCGGCCAAGCTCAGCGGGGTCGCCGACGTCCGCTTCCTCGGCTACCCGGACAGCTTCGTGGAGCCCTCCGTGCAGCTCCGCCGCGACCTGTGCCGGGTCATCCGCGAAGTGCGGCCGCAGCGCGCCGTCATCCCGTCGCCCGAGATCAACTGGGCCCGCGTCGCCGACCTCCACCCCGACCACCGGGCGGTCGGGGACGCCTGTCTGCGCGCCGTCTACCCCGAGGCCCGCAACCCCTTCGCCCACCCGGAACTCCTCAAGGAGGAGGGCCTGGAGCCGTGGACCGTCCACGAGCTGTGGCTGATGACCGGCCCCACCCCCAACCAGTACGTCGACGTCACCTCCGTCTTCGACCGCAAGGTCGAGGCCCTGCGCATCCACACCTCCCAGACGGCCCACTTCGACGACCTGGCGGGCCTCCTGCGCGACTGGCTCGGCGAGCACGCGACGGCCGGCGGCCTGCCCCCGGGCCGGATGGCCGAGGCCTTCCAGATCGTCCGCATCGACTGACCGCCGGCCGGGCCTCGCCCCTGTGGCCGCCGTCGCACGTCGCGCCCGCCGGTCCGCACGCCAACTCGCTGCACGACGAGTCAAGATGATCTAATCGCCGCGCAAGGAGACACGGGGGCGTGCTTCCCGGGAGACACCATCGGCCTGCGCCGCGCGCTTCCACACGACGTACGAAACGGGGACATGATGAGAGCGATACGACGCCGACTCCTCGGCGGATTCGCCATGGCGTTCACCTTCCTCATCGGCACGGCGGCCACGCCGGCTTCGGCGACGGACGTCCCGAGGCTCACCAACGGCAACAGCGGCCTGTGCCTGGAGATCTACGGGGAGTCGCAGAGCAACGGCGCCCTCGCCACCCAGTGGGGATGCGGTGGCGGTGCGCACCAGAGCTGGTACTTCAAGCAGGAATTCCCCTCGTCCCGCTGGCGCCTGATCAACAACAACTCGGGCAAGTGCCTGGAGATCGCCGACTGGCGCACGGACGACGGAGCACCCGCCCGGCAGTGGGACTGCACCGGTGGTGACAACCAGCTGTGGTACGCGATCGACTACCCCGACGACGGGACCGGGGCCATGGCCCTCGTCAACATCCACAGCGGCAAGTGCCTGGAGATCGGCGGCTGGAGCACGGCCTGGGGCGCACGCGCGAACCAGTGGAGCTGCCACAAGGGTGCCGATCAGCTCTGGAACGGCGTCCCGCGGTGGTAGAGCGGACCTCGTGAACCGGGCCGCGTCAGGGTCGGGGGCGGGCCGGGAACCCGTCGCGAGACCGGCCTGAGTGATGCGGCACGACCACGTGCGGGGCCCGCCGGCATGCGGCTCCGCCGGACAGAACCCAGGACCGGGGCCCGCCGCGAGGCGGGCCCCGGTCCACGTACGGGCGGGGGTTCAGCAGGCGCCGAGGTCCTGCCAGACGCCCCACTGGCCGGTGGTGCCGGGCTCCTCGCCGGTCGTCCACCACTTGGCCTTCCAGGTGTGGCCCTTGTGCGAGACCTGCTGGCCGCCGGTGTAGACGCTGGAGGACACCCACGGGGCCGCCGCGCACGAGGTGGCGCCGCCGGTGACGGTCAGGGAGAGGACCGCCGCGTGCCCGGCCGAGGGGCTCGCCCCGTTGACGACGATCTGGTACGTGCCGGAGACCGTGGCCGCCGTGGTGTTCACGGTGAGGGTCGCGGATCCCCCGGCCGTCACCGAGGCGGGGCTGAGCGTGGCGGTGACGCCGGCGGGCAGTCCGCCGACCGACAGGTTCACCGTCTGCGCCGTGCCGGAGGTGACGGCCGTCCTCACCGTGGCGGAGGTGGACCCGCCGGCGGTGACGGTGGCGGCGGCCGGGGTGGTGGTCACCGAGAAGTCGTCGGCCGGGGCGGTCGTCCCGCTGGTGAAGGGGGCGAAGACGTGCGAGAAGTCCCAGGTGTTCTGCTGGATGCCGGAGCAGTTGTCGGCGGCGGCGCCGCCGGCACAGCTGCCGTTGTCGCGCTGGAGCGCCCAGAACGAGAGGGTGTTGACGCCCTTGGAGACCGCCCAGTCGTAGACCGTGCGGGCGTTGGCCAGGGTGAAGGTCTCGGCGGGGCCGAAGTCGTCGACGCCGATCATCTCGGTGATGCCGACCATGCCCCAGAGCTGGGCGGGCGTCTTGGCCGGGTAGAGCTTGGCGAGCTGGTCGTAGAGGCCCTGGGCGGCCGTCTTGGTGTCCGCGGCCATGTCGTGGGCGGCGTTGTCGTAGTAGTCGAAGGTCATCAGGTTGACGACGTCGACCTTCGCGCCGTTGGTCACGGCGTTCTTCAGCACCGCGAGTCCGCTCGCGGCGAGGCCGTGGGTGGTCGTCGGCAGGGTGTACGAGATCTGGATCTGGCGGCCGTTGGCGGCGGCCCAGTCCTGGACGAGCTTGACGGCCTTGTTGCGGCGGTCGATGCCGGCGGCGTTGTCGAGGGAGTCGACCTCGATGTCCATGTCGAGCCGGGTGACGTCGTAGGTCGTGATGACCTTCTCGTACACGGCGGCGATCTGGTTGACATCGGTGCAGCTGTCGGCGATCTCGGTGCCGGTGGTGTCGGCCGTGTAGCCGCCGAAGGAGGGGATGACGTCGCCGCCCCGGGACTGCATGGTCGCGATGTCGGCGCCGAAGGAGGACGGGGCGACCGGCAGGCCGGTGTCGCCGTTCCAGTACGCGGTGCAGGAGCCCTTCGTCGCGGTCTGGAGGAACGCCATCGTCAGGTGCTTGGCGCCCGACTGCGCGCTGAGGGCGGCCGGGCTCTCCCCGGTCCAGGCCTCGAAGTACGGGGCGAAGACCCGGGCGGGGAGGGGGGCCGCGGCGGCCTGGGCGGGGGCGGCGGCGACGGCGCCGAGGCCGAGGGCGGCCACGGCGGTCACGGCGGCGGTGAGGGCCGAGCGGAGCGAACGAACGC
Source organism: Streptomyces sp. NPDC107498 (assembly GCF_055582805.1). NCBI lineage: Bacteria > Bacillati > Actinomycetota > Actinomycetes > Kitasatosporales > Streptomycetaceae > Streptomyces > Streptomyces sp. NPDC107498. Next base: position 429,031 of record NZ_JBVJPE010000005.1, read on the forward strand.
GTCGTCTCATGGCAATCCAATGACTGTGGGGGGGTGCGGGGTGCGCCAACGCCGTTGTCGCGCACGACTGTTGGAGTACGACGTAACCCCTGCCACCATGACCGCGTCAATGGCCTGGACCAAACTTGGACTAGACCAATTTGCCGGTCGGTCGCGTGGCGCACCCGGCGACCACACGCGCGTACTGGAGCGATGCGCGTGACCGGACGGATCGGTCCGACGAGCCACGCGCACCCCTCGTCCGCCCCTCCTAACGCCCGGACCGGCTCCAGAACCCCCCGCCGCCTCCCGGCCGGGGCTCCATGGACCAGGCCCCGTCCGCCTCGACGACGAGGAGGCGCGGCCCGCGCGGGAGGTCGCCCTTCCCGCGCCCCCGGTCGCGTCGGCTGAACCGGTACTCCCAGTGGCCGCCCTTCCGGTGGGCCGCGACGCCGAAGTACCCCTTCTTGCCCTCGTCGCCCTCGAACCGGAACCTGACGCCGGTCTCGTCGCCGGTGTACGCCAGGACGTCCGGCCCGTACCCCTCCACCGGCCCGTCGAACGGACGCAGCGTCGACACCGGGCGGAGCCTGATCATCCACCGGCCGCGCGTGTCGACCCTCAGCCGCAACGGCGACCGGCCGTCGTGGTGCAGGACGCCCACCCCGCGCAGATCGTCCATGCGGCTCCTCATGACCTGACGCCACCTGCGCTTGCGGACGGTCAACGTGACGACGTCCAGGTGACCGGAGCCCTTCTTCACCACGTCGACGGCGATGAAGCCACGGGGGAGGGCGAGACCGGTCTCGACGTCCTCCTTGCCGTCGCCCTGGTACTCGAAGTACGCGAACTCCGGACCCATTTCGCGGGGGAGGGCGTTGAGGCGGCCGAGGGGCGCGGCGACGGGGGCTCCGGAGTACGGGACGGGGGCGCCGGCCTTCTCGACGGCGAGGGGCGCGGGGGTGCCCTGCGGGGGCACGGGGGCGACCTGCGGGGAATCGGCGACAGGGGCGGACTCGGCGCCGGGGGCGGGCGCGGTGACGGGGACCTCCGTCACCGGCTCGTCCTCGTCCCCCGCCTCGTCGTCCGACGCCGAGAAGCCGAAGTCCGTCGCCAGGGCCGGCAGCCCCGAGTCGTACCCCTGCCCCACCGCCCGGAACTTCCACCCCCCGTTCCTGCGGTAGAACTCGCCCAGCAGGATCGCGGTCTCCGTCGTCGCGTCCTCGACCGCGTACAGCGCCAACTGCGCCCCGGTGGTGGCGCTCACCGCCCGCACGTACAGGTCCTCGACCTCGCCGAACGTCCCGCCGTCGCAGGACGCCGCCACCACGACCCGCTCCACGGAGGCCTCGATCCGGCCGGGGTCGATCTCCAGCCAGTCCGCGACGACCCCGTCCTCGCCCTGGGCCTCCCCCAGGAGCCGTATGCCGCTCCCGGCGTGCTCGGGCTGGTTGTAGAAGACCAGGTCTCCCCGGTCCCTGACCTTGCCGTCCCCGTCGACGAGCAGGGCGGCCGCGTCGACCTTCGGCCCCTCCGGCCCACCGGACCGGCGGACGACGGCGACCCGCATCGGCTCGCCGCCGAGCGGAAGGTTTCCCCCCTTGATGATCTGTGTCATGCCCGCATCCTGGCAGCGCCTCGGGACTTCCGTCCCGTCGACCGCCGAGGCCGGCTGGGGCAAGATGCTCCGATGAACGTGAACAGCGAAGACGGCGTGGCCGAGGCCATCGAGCGGGAGCTGCAGTTGATGAGCCCGGCCGGGCGGTCGTCCAGGGCGCTCGCGGAGCGGCTCCTCGACCCGGAGTTCACGGAAGTGGGCAGCTCGGGGCGCAGGTGGGACCGCGCGTCGATGCTCGCGGCGCTGCCGGTCATGCAGGGTGCGTCCGAGGACGGCCCCCGGTTCGTACCCTCCGGAATGACCGGCACCGTCCTGGCGCCGGGGATCGTGCACCTGACGTTCGAGACCGTGCTCGACGGCAGGCGAGCACGGAGGAGCTCGATCTGGCGGAAGCTGGACGAGGAATCCGGGTGGCGGATGTACTACCACCAGTCCACGCCCGTGCCGGAGGCGTGAGCCGAGGGCCGGGTTCTGTCACCAGGGGCGGTAGGCCCTGAAGGGGCGGCTCCGTCGCCCCCTTGCACGGCGACGACCAGGTCGTCGTGGACGATCAGGTCGTCGACGGGCTTCTCGTGGTCGACGTCCTCCGAGTAGCTGCGCCGGTCTTCCTCCTCGCCGGTGGCGGCGTCGAGGCGTCCCGACGGCCCCGTCCTCCTTCTCCCCCGCGCCGCGTGGACGTCGTTCGTCGAGGCCGTCACGGCGTGCCGAGGCGTCACCCCCGGGAGGTCCCGCGGAACTCCCGGTCGAGGGCCCAGGCGTCGGCGACCGGGCCCAGGTGGGCCAGCTTGTCGGGGTTGACGACCGAGCGGATCGTCTGCACGCGGCCGTCGACGACGTCGAGGACCATGGTGTGGAGGACCTGGCCGTCGCGGTCGCGGAAGACCGCGCCCGGCTGGCCGTTGACGTCGTGCGGCTCGAAGGTGATGTCGATCTGGGCCATCCGGGGGAAGACCGCGGCGAGCAGCCTGGCCGCGTTGTCCGCGCCGGCGATCGCGCGGGCGAGCTGCGGGGCCTTGCCGCCGCCGTCGCCGACCATCTGGACGTCGGCGGCGAGGACGCTCCGCAGGCCCTCGACGTCGCCGCCCTTCAGGGCGTCGAAGAAGCGGGCGGCCAGTTCCCGGCGTTCGGCGCGGTCCGCCTCGAAGCGGGGCCGGCCGTCGTGCATGTGCCGACGGGCCCGTACGAGGAGCTGACGGCAGGCCGCCTCCGTACGGCCGACCGCGGAGGCGACCTCGTCGAAGCCGAAGCCGAAGACCTCGCGCAGCACGAACACGGAGCGTTCGAGGGGGCTGAGGCGTTCGAGGAGCAGCAGCGCGGCCATGGACACGGAGTCGGCGAGCTCGGCGGCGCGCTCGGGGTCCTCGTACGGATCGTCCAGGAGCGGTTCGGGGAACCACGGGCCGACGTACTCCTCGCGGCGGACGCGCGCCGAGCGGAGCACGTCGATGGCGATGCGGGTGACCGTGGCGGACAGGAACGCCTTGGGGGACGTGGGCGTGGTCGAGGAGGCGTCGTACCGCAGCCAGGTCTCCTGGACGGCGTCCTCGGCCTCGCTGACGCTGCCGAGCATCCGGTAGGCGATCGAGAACAGCAGCGATCGCAGTTCTTCGAACTCCTCGACCTTGCCCATGTCGCTCCCCGTTCAGTGGAACCGGCCGACTTCGTAGCCGCCGGCCGGCTGCCTGCTGATGATGTTCATGCGGGTGGCGGCGTTCATGAAGGAGACCAGAAGGACGAGGGCGGTGAGCTGCTCCTGGTCGAAGTGCCGGGCCGCCCGCTCCCAGACCTCGTCGCCGACGCCTTCGCCGCCGTCGGCGACGCGGGTGCCCTGCTCGGCGAGGGCGAGGGCGGCGCGCTCGGCCTCGGTGTAGACGGTGGCCTCGCGCCAGGCGGGGACGAGGGCGAGGCGGACGGCGCTCTCGCCCGCCGCGGCGGCCTCCTTGGTGTGCATGTCGAGGCAGACGCCGCAGCCGTTGATCTGGCTGATGCGCAGGGAGACGAGCTCCTGGACGGCGGTCGGGAGGGTGGAGTCCTGGAGGATCTTGCCGGCGGCCATGAGGTGCTTGAGGGCCTTGCCGGCAGTGGGGCTGGCGAAGAAGTCGAGTCGTGCGTCCATCGTCGTGTCTCCTCGGTTCGGTGCGGGTCCGGTGGGCCCACGTCCCCGAGACGAGACGGCGCGGCGTCCTGTGACACGGACCCCGGTGTGATCGAGGACGGCGGCGACGGACGCGTCGTCGCCGTGGGTGTGGGAGGTCGGCCGGGTGCGCCGAAGGCGTTCGGCGCCGTGGAGCTGCTCGCGGCGGCGGGCCCGTGCCTGTTCCTGGCGTGGGGGCGGTTCGGTCCCGAGTCCTTCGCCGCGTGAGCGCCTACGATCGGGCCATGGCCGCCTCTTCGCGTCTTTCGCTCTGGTCCCGGGACTCGTTCCTGTCCATCGGTTCCGTCGGTTCGACCCTCTCGATCGGCTCGGTCGGGTCGTTCCTCTCCGTCGGGTCGGTCGGCTCCGCCGCCTCGGCGCTGTCCGTCGGGTCCTGGGCGAGCGTCGGTTCCCTGCTGTCGGCGCGGTCGTGCTGGTCGGTGCTCTCGTACCGCTCCGGCCGGGGCGTCATGGCGGCGGGCGCGGTCCTCGCGGTCGCGGGGGCCGTCGCGACGACGGCGCGGCGGGGGCGCTGACGTCCCGCGGGCCCGGCCGGGGGCCGGTCTCCGCCGACCCCCTCCGAACGGTTCAGTCGGCCTGCGGCCGGTCCCCGCGTTCATCCCTGGGCGACGAGGCGCACCGCGAGGACGGCGATCAGCGTGCTCGACGCCAGTGCCGTGCCCAGGCGTCCCCGCGCACCCGTCAGAACCCGGCCGAGGAGGGTGCCGCCGAGGGCGAGGAGGAGCTGCCAGCTCGCCGAGGCGGCGAGGGCCGCGAGGACGAAGGCCGCGCGGTCGGGCAGGGTGTCGGGCGCCGAGGGGCCCGTGGCGAGGATGAGGGCGACGAAGTAGACCACCGTCATGGGGTTCAGGATCGTGATCCCCAGGAAGGTGAGGTACGCGCGGGCCGGTGTCAGGGCCGTACCGTCGTCGCGGGAGGCGAGGCCGCCCTTCCGGTACGCGGACAGCGCGCCCCACGCGGCCCGCAGGGCCAGCACGGCGAGCACCAGCGCGGACGCCCACCGCAGCGGGGTCGTCACGGGGGCGAGCACGGGGACGAGCGCGGAACCGCCGGCCACGGCGAGCAGGGCGTAGGCCCCGTCGGCGGTGGCGACGCCGAGGGCCGCGCCGGCGCCCGTGCGCCAGCCGGTGCGGGCCGTGACCGCCACGAGGTAGGCGCCGACCGCGCCGACCGGGATCGCGATGCCGTAGCCGGCGAGCAGGCCGGCCACCACCGCGGCCGTCACGCGACGGCGGGGATCGCGCCTCCGGGGGAGCCGGGCTGCTGCTGTCGGCGGTAGTCCGCGCCGTCCTTCGTGCGGGAGAGGAAACCGCCGGTCACGAGATGGCGGCGCAGCGCCGGAAAGTCCTCGTGCACGGCGCGCAGGGCGTCGTTGACCTCGGGCTCGCGGTAGGTCCGGTCCGCCTCGAAGAGGGTCGCGGCGAGGTGCGCGAGCAGCGCCTCGCGGCGGGCGGGCCGGCGCGGGATCGCCTTGAGGCGCCCGTCGGCGGAGAACAGGTCCGCGACGGGGCGGGGTTCCGCGACGGAGCGGGAGGGATGAGTGGTCATGCCCGAGAGGGTGACGCCCCGCGCCCCCGCCCCGCAAAGGATTTTCGCGCCGGCACGCCCTCGACCATGACTTCTTCTTCCGGACGTCCGGAAGGAAGTCCCGAGCGGCGGGCCGGCCGGTCCCGGCCCCCGCACGACGACGGGCCCGTTCGAGCGGGGCGGGGGCCACGTCACCCGCACGAGGGATCTCGACCGTGCGTGTCGGAGTGGACACGTTCCGTGCGGTAGGTTCACGCAAAACGGCCCCCGCCGATGGTTCGCACCCATCGACGAGGGCCTCGACCACCCGTGGAAGGCAACAACTCCCACCGTGATCTACCGTCACTTTAACGCGCCCCTGCGCGCCTTCAGCCAGCTCTCGCACGACCTCATCCGGCACCCACGGCTCGACTCCGACGCCGTTCGGATCCTGACCTGGCAACTCTCCCTCCCCCAGGACGCCCCCGAATCGCTCTCGCGCACCGCTCGGCGCGCCCGGATCGGGGCGTGCGCCTTCACGCGCGCCAAGCGACGGCTCAAGAAGGAGGGCTTCGTCCACGAGCGGCGGGTACAGGGCCCCGGAGGGCAGTGGTCGACCCACCAGATCGTCTCCAGCTGTCCGTTGACCCCCGAGCAGGCCGCCGAGCTCCTCGCCCGGACACCCGTCGCGTCGCCGCAGGTCACACCGAGTCCCCGGAAACCGGCCGCCGGTCAGCCGACAGCCCCGTCGACCGACGGTCATCCAAAGAAAGACCCAGAGGAAGACACCTCCCTCCTTCCCCCGCAGGCCGTCGAGGAGCCGCCTCCAGCAGAGTCGCCCCCTCAAGCCGAGGAGCTCCCCCCAGCAGAGTCGTCCCCCCAGGCCGAGGAGCCGTCCCCTCGACTGGAGGAGGCCCGCGCCCTCATCGGCGCCCTGCCGCTCCTCTCCCCCGCCCTCCGCCACGTCCCGCCCGGCATGCGCGACGAACTCACCCGCCTCGCCGCCCGCTGGCTCGACGCCGGCCACACCCCCACCGACGTCCACGCCCACGTCCAGCGCGGCCTGCCCACCGACGGAACACCCGTCCACCGCCCCGGCGGTCTCGTCCGCTACCTCCTGCGCGACGTACCGCCTCGCCCCTCCCCGCCGGTCCCGCGCGCATCCGGGGAATCGGTCTCCGTACGGCTCCGAGGAACCCGCGAGTGCGCCGGCGACCACGTCCAGACGACCCTCTTCCGGCCGATCGGCGACGAGACGCACTGCGCCGCGTGCGCCCCGCCGGGCGACCCGGGGCCCGTCCGACACGTGGAGTCCGGCGGCGGGCGCGACGACGGAGGTCAGAGGCTGCGGGCCGTGATGTCGCCGTACGCCGTGGTGGCCTTGACGCTCAGGCCGGACGTGCCGTCGTTGCGCAGGGAGTTGTCGACGCGGCCGTAGGCCGTGCCGGCGTCCAGGGAGGCGGAGACGCCCGCGGCGGCGCCGACCGTGATGTCGCCCTTCCGGGTGCTCAGGACGACCGTGCCGCCCGTCGCCTCGGCGATGCGGATGTCGCCCCGGGCGGTGCTGATCTCGGCGGAGCCCGTCAGCCGGCCGACCTCGATGTCGCCGTCGGCGGCGGTGAGTCGGAGGCTCGCGGCCTCGTCGATCTTGATCTGGCCGTGCGCCCCCTCGAAGGCGACGTCGCCGAGCCGTCCGACCCCGCGGAACTCGGCGGCGGCGGCTCCGGCCTCGACGCGGGAGCCGGCGGGCAGCTGGACCGTGACCTCGATGGATCCGGTGGTGCCGAGGACGCCGTTCCTCGACTTGGGGACCTCGATGCGCAGGACCCCGTCGGCGTAGGCGACTTCGGTGCGCTCGGCCGTCTTCACGTCACGGCTCCTGGCGGGGTCGGCGGGCAGGACCTCGACGGTGGTGTCGGTCCGGTCGGCGGCGATGAGCCGGATGCGGCCGGCCGGGACGGCGAGGACGGCGGCGATCGGGGCGGTGGTGTCGAACTTCTGCATGGTGCTGCTCCTTCGTCCGTGGCGGGCACTGGTGCGCCTCGCTGTTTCCGATGAAGGAAAAGCTACGTTGCGTTCGAAAGTTCAGCAAGTATCTCGTTGCACATAAACTCCGTCTTTGCAGGTCAGTTGAGGGATTTCATTGCAATGGTTGTGAGGTCGAATGCAACGCCTCCCTCCCTTCCGTTGCAATGGATTGCGCGTGAACGCTATGCTGGCGGCACCACGGACGACGAAGGAGACCACGATGCCGGGAGGCAGACTCACCCAGTCCGAGCGCCAGCAGATCGCCCTGGGACTGGCCGACGGCCTCGCGTACGCGGAGATCGCCCGGCGCCTCGACCGCCCGACCTCGACCGTCACCCGCGAGGTCATGCGCAACGGCGGGCCCACCGGCTACCGCGCCGACCTCGCCCACCGGGCCACCGAGCAGCGCGCCCACCGCCGCAAGCCGGCGGCGCCCCGGGAAGGGGCGGCCCCCCCGCAGGAGCACGGGCGCGACGCCGAGGCCGTGCGCGCGTACGAGGAGACGTTCACGACCGTCATGACGGGCTCGGGCATGCCCAGGATGATGGCCCGTGTCATGGCGAGCCTGACCCTCGCCGACACGGGCAGCCTCACCGCGTCCGAGCTCGCCGAACGCCTCCAGGTCAGCCCGGCGTCCGTCTCCAAGGCGGTCGCGTTCCTCGACGAGCAGGGCCTCGTCCGGCGGGAGCGCGACGACCGCCGCCGCGAGCGCTACACCGTCGACGACGACGTCTGGTACCAGGCGATGACGGCCTCCGCCCGGTCCATCGCCCAGGTTGCCGACACCGCGCGGCAGGGCGTCGCCGTCCTCGGTTCCGGCACTCCCGCCGGCCACCGCATGGAGAACGTCGCCCGCTTCCTCGACTACGTCTCCGAGAGCACGGCCCGGGCCGCCGAACAGGGCCGGGCCGTCCTCCATTCGAAACCCCCCGTTCCGGGGGAGACCGCTACAGCCCCAGGCGGTAGCGGATCTTCTTGACGGGTTCCGCCAGGTCCGGCTGCCGGAGCAGGCCGTAGTGGTCCGCGTCGAGCTCCACGACCGTCGGCGGGCGGGTGGACCAGCCCTCGGCGTCCTCCAGGAACGAGTGGTCGTCGCCCTCAACCGCTGTCCTCGATCATGTAGCGCAGGCGCTCCTCGGGGTACTCGGGCGAGAGCGGCACGTACGCGCCGCCGGACAGGACCACGCCCCGGACGCCCGTCATCAGGTCGAGCGACGGCTCGACGAAAACGACCCCGCGCCCCGGACCCCCGTTGCGACCGACACCCCCGCCGGGGCGGGGCGTTGCCCCCGCCCACCCCCGTTGTGGGCAATCGCCCCGGCGGAACGATTGCCCACAACGGGGGGCGCAGCCCACGACGGGGGCCGGCGGGCGCCGCTCATGGCGGGGGTGGTCGGGGGTGCCGCCCGCGAGGGGGGTGTGGGGTCAGCGGTAGATGAGGAGTTCGTGTTCGGTCGCGCCCGTCAGGGCGTACCGCGTCCGGACCAGTGGACGCCCCGCGTAGATGCGGATCAGCGTCGACGCGTCGCCGAAGAACCGCGCCGGCTCCCGGCCCTCGATCGCGTTGCCGAGGGACACCGGACCGTCGCGGTCGACCAGGTCGCCGATCAGGCGCGGGGTCTCCCGGCGGCGGCTCGTCACCGAGAGCAGCGGGAGCGCGAGGTCGAGCGCCGCGCCGCAGTACGCGCCGGGCTCGCCGAGGGCCTCCCGCACGTCTCCGGCGTGGACCCATTCGCCCAGGGCGACCGCGTCGAGCCTGCCGTCCTCGCGGCCCGCGATGACCGGGCCCGCCTCGGTCAGGCCGCGTTCCAGTTCGTCGAGGACGCGGCCGAGCGGCCAGTCCTCGCGTTCGGCGACGTCGCAGGCGTTGGCCTCCGGCAGGAAGACGCCTTCCTCCAGGCGGTCCTCGACGATCCGGACGAGCGCCGCCCCGCAGTGGGCGAGGACCTGTCGGACGGTCCAGCCGGGGCACGCCGTGCGGAGCTCGTACGCCTCCTCCGGCGTGCGCCGGAGGAGCGGCATCAGCAGGTCCCGTTCCGTCCGGAGGAGCCGGTCCGGGAGCCACGGGTCACGTTCGGTACACATCAGTAGCGGTAGTGGTCCGGCTTGTACGGGCCGTCGACCGGGACGCCGATGTAGGCGGCCTGCTCGGGGCGGAGGGTCGTCAGGCGGACGCCGAGCGCGTCCAGGTGGAGCCGGGCGACCTTCTCGTCGAGGTGCTTCGGCAGCACGTACACGCCCGTCGGGTACTCCTCCGTCTTGGTGAAGAGCTCGATCTGGGCCAGGGTCTGGTCCGCGAAGGAGTTCGACATCACGAAGGACGGGTGGCCGGTCGCGTTGCCGAGGTTCAGCAGCCGGCCCTCGGAGAGGACGATGACGACCTTGCCGTCGGGGAACGTCCAGGTGTGGACCTGCGGCTTGACCTCGTCCTTGACGATGCCGGGGATCCGCGCCAGACCCGCCATGTCGATCTCGTTGTCGAAGTGGCCGATGTTCCCGACGATCGCCTGGTGCTTCATCCTCGCGATGTCGGACGCCATGATGATGTCCTTGTTGCCCGTCGTCGTGATGAAGATGTCGGCCGTCTCCACCACGTCGTCCAGGGTGGCGACCTGGTAGCCGTCCATCGCCGCCTGGAGCGCGCAGATCGGGTCGATCTCGGTGACGATGACGCGGGCGCCCTGGCCGCGCAGCGACTCCGCGGAGCCCTTGCCGACGTCGCCGTAGCCGCAGACGACGGCCGTCTTGCCGCCGATGAGGACGTCGGTGGCGCGGTTGATGCCGTCGACGAGGGAGTGGCGGCAGCCGTACTTGTTGTCGAACTTCGACTTGGTCACGGCGTCGTTCACGTTGATCGCCGGGAAGAGGAGCTCGCCCTCGCGGTGCATCTCGTACAGGCGGTGGACGCCCGTCGTGGTCTCCTCCGTCACCCCCCGGATGCCGGCGGCGATCGTCGACCAGTCCAGGGCGGTGGACTCCAGGAGGGCGCGGACGACCGCCAGCTCCTCGTTGGACGCCTCCGGCAGGACACCCGTCTTCTGGTACTCCACGCCCTTGTGGACGAGCAGCGTCGCGTCGCCGCCGTCGTCCAGGATCATGTTCGGGCCGCCGGTGGGCGAGTCCGACCAGGTCAGGGCCTGCTCGGTGCACCACCAGTACTCCTCCAGGGTCTCGCCCTTCCAGGCGAAGACCGGGATCCCGGCGGCGGCGATCGCGGCGGCCGCGTGGTCCTGCGTCGAGTAGATGTTGCAGGACACCCAGCGGACCTCGGCGCCCAGCGCCACGAGGGTCTCGATGAGGACGGCGGTCTGGACCGTCATGTGCAGGGAGCCGGTGATCCGGGCGCCGGCCAGCGGCCGGGCCTCCGCGTACTCGCGGCGGATCGCCATCAGGCCCGGCATCTCGTGCTCGGCGAGGGCGATCTCCTTCCGGCCGAACTCCGCGAGACCGATGTCGGCGACCTTGTAGTCAGAGAAATCAGACATGTGCGACAACTCTCCTTGCGCTGAGGACGGTTCGGTGGATTTCCAGGGCCGCCGTCGACTTGTTGAGGGTGATGTAGTGCAGGCCCGGCGCACCCTCGTCGAGCAGCCGCAGGCCCGTCCGCGTCGCGTGCTCGACGCCGACGCGGTAGGCGGCGGCCGGGTCGTCCTTCGCCGCCTCCAGGCGGTGCGCCAGGTCCTCGGGGAAGGCCGCGTCCGACAGCTCGGCGAAGCGCCGGATCTGGCGCACGTCGGTGGCGGGCATGATCTCCGGGATGATCGGGGTGTCGCAGCCGGCGGCGGCGACCCGGTCCCGGAACCGCAGGTAGTCCTCGGGGTCGAAGAACATCTGCGTGATGGCGTAGTCGGCGCCCGCCCGGCACTTGGCGACGAAGTGCGCGAGGTCGGCGGCGGGGCCCTCGGAGCGGGGGTGGCCCTCGGGGAAGGCCGCCACGCCGATCCGGAACTCGCCCAGCGAGCGGACCAGTTCGACGAGTTCGTACGCGTACGTGAAGCCCTGCGGGTGCGGGGTCCACGCGCCGCGCGGGTTACCCGGCGGGTCGCCGCGCAGTACGAGCACGTCCCGGACGCCGGCGTCCGCGTAGGCGCCGATGATGGCCCGCAGCTCGGCGACGGAGTGTCCGACGGCCGTCAGGTGGGCGACCGGCCGGAGCGTCGTCTCCGTCACGATCCGCTTCGTGACGTCGACGGTCCGGTCGCGGGACGAGCCGCCCGCGCCGTACGTCACGGAGACGAAGTCCGGCTTGAGGGCCTCCGCGCGCCGGATCGCGTCCCAGAGGACCTGCTCGCCCCTGTCGGTCTTCGGCGGGAAGAACTCGAAGGAGTACGTGGGGTTCACAGGCGTCGGCCTCCCGCGTTGAAGTAGCTCGCCTCCGGGTGGTGGACGACGATCGCGTCCGTCGACTGCTCGGGGTGCAGCTGGTACTCCTCCGACAGCACGACCCCGATCCGCTCCGGCCGGAGCAGCGCGGCGATCTTCGCCCGGTCCTCCAGGTCGGGGCAGGCCGGGTAGCCGAGGGAGTAGCGGCAGCCCTGGTACTCGGTGCGGAACATGCCGGCCATGGACGCCGGGTCCTCCCCGCCGATGCCCCAGTCCCTCCGCACCCGGGCGTGCCAGTACTCGGCGAGGGCCTCGGCGAGCTGCACGGAGAGACCGTGGAGTTCGAGGTAGTCGCGGTAGGCGTCGGCGGCGAAGAGCCGGGCGGTCTCCTCCCCGATCCTGCTTCCGACGGTGACGACCTGGAACGCGACCGCGTCCACCTCTCCGGAGTCCTCGGAGCGGTGGAAGTCGGCCAGGCAGAGGCGGCGGCCCCGCTGCTGGCGGGGGAAGGAGAAGCGGGTCCGCTCGCCTCCGTCCTCGTCCAGGACGATCAGGTCGTCGCCCTTGGACACACAAGGGAACCAGCCGTGGACGACGGCCGCCTCGGCCAGGCCCTCGCGTTCGATCCGGTCGAGGAGGGCGCGCAGGCGCGGCCTGCCCTCCGTCTCGACGGTCGCGGCGTCCTTCAGTCCCCACTGGCCCTTGAAGAGGGCGGTCTCGTCGAGCCAGGGGGCGTACTCGGCCAGCGGGATGCCGGTGGTGACCTTCGTCCCGAGGAAGGGGGGCTCGGGTACGGGGTTGTCGGCGGCGACGTCGGAGCGTCCGGCCGGCTCGGGCTCGCGGACCTCCACCACAGGCTGCCGCCGGACCACGCGGCGCTGCTTGAGCGGGGGCAGTGCGGCGCCGGGCACGCCGCGCTTCACGGCCATGAGGGCGTCCATGAGGCGCAGGCCCTCGAAGGCGTCGCGGGCGTAGCGGACCTCGCCCTGGTAGATCTCGTGGAGGTCCTGTTCGACGTACGCCCTGGTCAGGGCCGCGCCGCCGAGGATGACGGGGTACGTGGCGGCCAGTCCGCGGCCGTTGAGCTCCTCCAGGTTCTCCTTCATGATCACGGTGGACTTCACCAGGAGGCCGGACATGCCGATGACGTCGGCCCTGTGCTCCTC